>NZ_JAPMAL010000022.1:0-148209 GCF_026343935.1 Paraburkholderia sp. CNPSo 3076
TCACGGTCGTGCCTTCGCCGACCTTGCTCTTCCACTCGGGGTTGACCTTCGAGAGGTAGTTCGTCCAGATGAAGCTGGTGCCCGAGCCGTCGGCGCGGCGGACCACGGCGATGTCGAGATCAGGCAGCTTGACCTTCGGGTTCAGCGCGACGATGGCCGGATCGTTCCACTTCTTGATCTTGCCGAGGTAGATGTCGCCGAGCACCGGGCCCGACAGGGTGATCTCGCCCGGCTTCACGCCCGGCACGTTGATCGCCGGCACGACGCCGCCGACCACCGTCGGAAACTGGAACAGGCCGTCCTTGGCCAGCTGGTCGTCCTTCAGCGGAGCGTCCGAACCCGCGAAATCGACAGTCTTGGCCTGAATCTGCTTGATGCCGCCCGACGAGCCAATGCCCTGGTAGTTGACCTTGCCGCCGCCCGACTTCTGATACGCGTCCGCCCATTTGGTGTAGATCGGCGCCGCGAAGGTGCTGCCCGCGCCCGTGATATCCGCGGCCTGGGCGATGCCCGTGCCCAGCGCGAGAATGACAATCGCAAAGAGACTGACTCTCATCCCGTACTCCTTAAAATCGTTATTGATGCGCTGGACGTTACGTTCGCAATGTGACGATTGGGTGACAGTGCAGTCGATCGTAAAAGAGAGCTTATGGATGCTGACCTCCCCATTCAGAGGACGTGTTAGCAAGGACTCACTGAACAGGTTCGAAGATGGATCGCGGCACGTGTGGAATGTCGCTATAAACCGTATATACTGTTTATACCGTTTTCAGACCGGAGATCGACATGACTGTAGCGACCACACGCAAACCCACCAAGAAGGCGTTCCACTTCCCGAAGTCCGAGGCAACCGAGGCAACCGCGCAAGAGCAAAGCGAAGCAGCAAAGCCCGCTGCGGCAGCGGAAGCGGCGGTTAAGTCCAAACGCAAAAAGGCCGTACCCAAAGCGGCGGCGAAACCCGCTCGCGCCGCTGCAGAGGCACCGGCTCCTGCACCTGCAGCCGCACCGGCCGAAAAGGTCAAGGCCAAGCGCGTGAAGAAAGACAAGGTCGTGCGCGACAGCTTCACGATGCCCAAGACGGATTACCAGCGCATCGCACTCCTCAAACGCAAGTGCCTGGAGGCCGGTGTTGCCGTGAGAAAGAGCGAACTTTTGCGCGCCGGCCTTCAATTGCTGGAATCGGCCCCGCAGAAGCGGCTGCTGGCTGCGATCGAAGCGCTCGAGACCGTCAAGACGGGCCGTCCGGCCAAAGGCGACGAAAACGCGTGATGGGCGCGAAGCGTTGGTGACGATGGGCTTGGGGCATCTGCCTGGATGGCAGATGCATCCGGATTGAACGCCGTGGGCGTTCAATCCCTCACCACGAGGGCCGTGGTGTTACTTCCTGCGCCGCTGGTTGATCAGCCGCACGATATCGTTCGTTGGGCCGCTGGTGATCAGGCGCGGGATGTCGTCGAGATGAACCCATCGACACCTGGCTATCTCGCTGCTCGGCCGTGCCTTGGCCTGCCTCGGTATTTCGCAGGAAAAAACGTGGTGGTGTTTCTGCTTGCCGCGAATGTCGAACAGATATCTGGCCGTTTTGCCCAGGAGCCGGGTCTCCTCCTTGAGTTCCCGAAGCGCGGTCTCCGTAAGATGCTCACCGCGTTTCAACATGCCACCCGGTAGTGCCCACTTCGACTGACTGCGTGCTACCAGGAGAATTCGCTTGCCTCTACGACAGATCACGGTGGCCCGTTTCTTCAACTCGAACTCCCACTTCGTTCCCGGGGGGCGCTTCTCGATGCATCCGCACAGCAACGCCTGACTTAGCTAAGCATCGTAATACAGAAAATCAGAAGTTCAACCTGCTGGCGACGCAAAGGCTGTCAACTCGTCAGAATTTGCACACTTCATCAAATCGTCACGAAGATTAGGTTGCCAACCGCCCATATGGTATGGTTTGGGCCAACCTGTTTTTGTCAGACTCGAGGCTGAAATGGATATGGACGGTGACTGGCCCTTGCCGCGGCCGCGCACTCGCTTCAGAATCGATCGGCGCCGCCCTGCTGCGTCACTCACCAGCAAGACCTCCATCGCCAGCACCTTCTCGTCATTGGCCATGCCAGTGGTCGTCGAGGTGGTGCAAAGAACGAAAACCCTGGCGACAGAAGTCGACCCCGAAGCGTTTCATCAGCTTCGGGTGGCCTTCAGAAAACTTCGTGCTTTGTACTGGGCGTACTCGCCCTGGCTCGGTGAGGAAGCCACCGCGCACGCCAGCGAAGAATTCAAGCGTCTGGCCGCCGTGGCGGGCGGAACGCGCGACTGGGACATCGCGGGCGATCTCCTCAAAACCGCACAGAAGTCAGACGCATCCATCGAACTGCTCGTGAGCGCCGCGCGTGAGAAGCGCGCGCAAGCGGTGGCGCATAGCCAGGCCATGATCAAGAGCGACGCCGTCGAGGCATTTCTGAACGACGCCGTGCTGCGTGCGCAAACCACGCTGCAGTCGTGTTGCAATGATCTTCCGATCCGCGCGTTTGCCAGGCGGCGAGTCCGTATGGCGCAGCGCACGCTTCGAAAGCGCAGCAGACGCGCCGCGCGAAGCGAGGACAGCCACGAGGAAAATCTCCATGACGTGCGCAAGGCCGGTAAAAAGCTGCGCTATCTACTCGAGTTTTTTCAACCCGTGATCAAAGGCGAGCACGAGCGCACCATCAAGGAACTGACGTCCGTGCAAAAGACGCTGGGGGAGTTCAACGACATTGCCGCGAGCGAGACATTGATCCGCAACACGTCATTCGACGAGGTGCCTGCCGACATCGTCGAGAAGTCATTGCAGTGGCTGGAAAGAAAGAAGTGCCAGCGAATCGACGTGGCCTCGCGAAGGGTGAGAGCCATCTCCGACTGAATCGGCGCCGCCGCCATCACTGGCAGGTCACGACGCTAACGGGCAGGTTCTCACTCGCCGCGCCGAGCCGCTCGCGCGACGCGGTGGTGATGGAACCGCCAGGCGGTATGCATTCCGATTGCCCCATTCCCCCGCCTTCCGCTTGCGGCGCGCCGTTGTTGAATGACTGCCACGTGATGATGACCGATGCGCCGCAGTTGTTGATCAGGTCGGTGTAGTCGAGTCCCAGTCTGGCGTTCTTCCCGCGATATTCCCGGTCGATGCAGTCTGTCGAAAGCTCGCTCGGCTCGAAGCGGGGTGAGGCTGCGGGCGCTGCACGATCGCCGGCAGCGCTGGCCATGCCGTACGCCAGAAGGAGCAGGAGAAGGACAGTAAGCTGGCTGATAGCCAGATTGCGGGAGGCTCTCATTTCCTCACCTCGCTTTCGGGTGTCGATCACCGTCAGTTAGCTTCCCACAAAAGCTGGCGTCAAGCGTCAGGCGCTGCCTTACGTGGGCAAACAGACAGTCTCGCCCACGCGCCCCTGGCCTTTTACTAAGGAATTCGAAATGACCAGGACGATGCCCGGGACACTCACAAGGCTTGCACCTGCACTGCGGGTCCGGGCGCGCCGCCCACGTTCGGAGCGATCACGAGATATCTTCGGTGATCGCCCACGCCCGGCGTGCCAGGCATGACGACCTGTCGAATCTGGCCCAGCGTGTCGACGATCGCCGAGCCGGCCGGATTGGCCTTGAAGCTCGCGAGGACGTCGATGCGGCCACTGCCGTCGGCATGGTCCGAAAGTCCGAGGAAATACGGCTGGCCCGCCTGCAATCCCGTCACCGCAGCCTGCAGCACCTGCAGCAATCCCTGATCGAACAACGCCACCGAAGTGGGCGCAGCGCCATGGTCGGCCGCGGCGCCGCCCACCGGAACCAGCATGACGTGCGTGGCCTCCCCCGCCGCGCCGAGCGGCTGCGTGTTGGCCGTGCCGTCGCCATCCGGCACGGCGTCGGGCACATACGCCACGGCTTGCGGCGCCTGGCCGACCGGCACCGTGGCGATGACCTTGTTGGTCAGCGTGTCGATTGCCGTCAGCGCATCGCCGTTTTCGAGGCCCACATAGACACGTGTGCCGTCGCCGGACGGCCAGATGCCGTGCGGCAGGCTGCCAACCGCAATGGTCGCTGCCTGCGAAAAGTCGTCGGTGCGGAACACCTTGATCTGGTTCAGGCCTCCGACCGTCACGTATGCAAACATGCCGTGCGCGTTCTGCACGATGTTCACATGATTGGTGATCGGCCCCGTATCGAGCGTTTTCAGCAGCGCAAACGGTGGGCGGGCGTCGAACACCTGCGTCTTGCCCACATCCTTCAGCGTGAACCAGACCTGCCGGCCATCCGGCGTCGCCGCAATGTTCGGGCAGAACGGGCTCGCCTGCGCGACGCGGGCCACGACCTTGTGATCGGCTACCGAAACGACGTCGGTTTCCGGGTTGAAGGACGAACAGATATACCCGTACTTTCCATCGGGCGAGAAGATCTGCATGCCCGGCCCGGCTGGCACGACAATGCGCGTCTTCTCTTCGAAGGTCTTGCCGTCGAGCACGTCGACGTAATTCTCGCCGCGCACGGTCACCCACACTTCGGTGCCGTCGGGCGTGAAGAAAGCCTCGTGCGGAGAGCGGCCCACATAGGTCACGTGCTTGACCGCATTAGTTTGCGTATCGATGAAGGTCACCGAGTTCGAGCCGATGGAGACAATGGCCAGCGTGCGGTGATCGGGCGAAAAGCCCATACCGTGCACGAGCAACTGACCGTGATAGAGCGGGCTGAAGTTGGCCGGGGTCGGCTCTCCGAGGCGGATGACACCGACCAGACGATTGGCTGCGGGATCGACGATCGATACGGTGTTCGAAAACTGATCAGACGAATAAACGCGGTCCCGATGGCTCACCGGAATATCGGCCGCCGCTAGCGAGCCGGGAACCTGCCCCGCCTCGGCGAGCGTTGCGGCGGCAAGCGCAGCGGCGGTCAGGGCCGCGCCAAGCATGGCGTTGTATTTCATGACGTTGTCTCCTGCGTCTTGATGCGAGTGGGTCAGTGGGACATCGGCGTCGGCGCCGTGTTCGGGTCATGCACCGCGAGGCGCATGGCAACGATCTCCTGCTGTTGCTCGACCACGATCTCCTGAGCGATCCTGCGTAACTGTTCGTTGTGTCCATGCCGCAGTTCCGCCATGGCCATGTCGACGGCACCCTGATGATGGGGAATCATTGTTGCGACGAAATCGCGGTCGACGTCGCCCGTGGGCCTGGCCGCCATTCCGGTCATCATCTTCGTCATGGCCGCGTCGTTTTCAGAGAGAAACGAGGCTTCCTCACTGTCGCGAGACGCTCCCGCGTCACTCGACGACGCGGCGCATAGACCGGCCAGGGAAAGCACGGCCGCACCGCTCACCGTTGCCCGCAAAACGAGTCGAACTGCAGCGTTCATCACGTCCCCTCCGTATTGGTCGAATCCCGGTCGATGTGAAGGCAAACAGCGGACTCGCCGATTTACTCCCTGCAGAGCGAAATTGAATTGCAGATCGACGAGCCGCGAAACGTTGGCAAACGCTTCCGGACTCACCTGGCCTCGCGCGGGCCCGGTGGAATAAGTTCGTCGATGGCGTGTTCGTTCCGTGACATTCGCATCAGCGGGCGTACCATCATTGCACAGCGCATGAAGGTCGCACGCGCGGGCCCGACCGATTGATCTTTTGCTGGGCGCCGCATAGCAGATTAGCCGCGTCGCAGCGGTGAGGAGCGCTACATGGCCACGAGCATTGGGCTTCACGATCAGGCGCGGCAGCTGTTGCCGTTTCGCGAGTCGGTATTGGCGATGCTCGGCGTCGCGTCGGTTTCGATGCTGATCGCGCTCGACCAGACCATCGTTGGCACCGCACTGCCGCGCATCGTCGCGGAGCTCAAGGGGTTCGAGCTCTATGCGTGGGTCGCGACGTCCTACATGCTTGCCTCGGTCATCACGATTCCGATCTTCGGGCGTCTGGGCGATCTGTTCGGCCGCAAGCCCTTCATGCTGGCAGCGATCCTGGTCTTCACCCTCGCCTCGGTGCTCTGCGGGATCGCGACCAACATGCTGTTTCTCGTGCTCGCGCGCGGCCTGCAGGGCATCGGCGGCGGCATCATGATGGGGACGGTGTTCGCCACCGTCGCCGACCTGTTCCCCGATCCGCGGCTACGCCTGCGTTGGCTGGTGTTCGTCTCCTCTGCGTTTGGCCTTGCAAACGTGGTCGGGCCAACGCTTGGGGGCATGCTGACCCAGCACGGCAGTTGGCGCCTCGTGTTCTTCGTCAACGTGCCGGTGGGTGTGGTGGCGCTCTTCTTCGTGCACGCTTTCCTGCCGCATCTGCACCATGCCCGCGAAGGCGCGCGACTGCGTCTCGACTGGCTCGGCGCTTGCGTCGTCGCCGTCACGTTCGGCGCGCTGCAACTCGCCATCGAGCTCTTGCCGAGGCAAGGCTGGACGACTTCGACGATCGTGCTCGCGGTGATCGTGCTGGTCTGTTCATTGACGCTTTTCTTCTGGGAAAAGCGCATGGGCTATCCGATCATCCCCGTGGACATGCTGCTCGACCGCAAGCTCGGTCCGCTCTTTGCGATGTCGGTGCTCGGCGGGTTTGCGTTGTTCTCGCTAGTTTTCTATGTGCCGCTGCTGTTCCAGGGCGGCTATGCGATGTCGCCGCGCGCCTCGGGCATGCTGATCACGCCGCTCCTGCTCGGCACGACGGTCGGCAGTTTCGTGAACAATCGCGTGGTCACGCGTATCCGGCGCGCCAACGCGATTCTCTACGTCGGCTTTGCGTTGTCCGCTTTCGCGAGCCTCGCGGTGGTCGTGCTGCGAGGCAATGAGCCGCATCTCGTGTGGATGGCGTGCATGGGCGCGAGCGGCCTGGGGCTGGGCCTCGTGGGCACGAGCCTCACGGTCTGCTCGCAGCAGATCGTCTCGCGCGACCATCTCGGCGCCGCCACGGCGATGCTGCAATCGCTGCGCACATTCGGCGGCATGCTGGGCACGGCGATGACGGGCGCGCTGCTCGGGCATATTTACACGATGGGCGTGAATCGCTCGCTCGACTCGTATCAGGCGACGCAATGGTTCAAGTCGTTTGCGAGTCCCGAACTGCTCGTGGACCGCGCCGACCAGGCCGCGCTGATCAGCCGCCTCGTGAGCGCCGGCCATGCCGGGGACGCGATGATGAATTCGGCGCGCAGCGCACTCGTGGATTCGATCCACATGGGCCTCATCGTCGCTGCCGTGGCCGCGCTAGCCGGCCTCTGTCTCGCGTGGTTCGTGCCGCCCGTACGGGTCGGCTATCTCGAGGCGCGGCAGTAAATGAACGGCGAATCATATTTCACCCGCACTTCAATTCCGTTACCGTTTAACATCAGCGTAATAAATTAGTAATTAGGGAGTAATCGAGGGTAAGCATAATTCGCCGCCGTCAGTCAGGAATAACCACACCGCATCCACCACGACGACGGAGCCCTCAGCATGCCCGCATCACGCCACCGAACTGCGCTGCCGCTCTACCTGGCAGTGCTTATCAGCGTTGCCGCGCTGACCGCCTGCGGAGGCGGCAATAGCGATCCCGCCACCACTGCCGCCATTCCCGCGCCGCCCACCGACCCCGGCTTCGTGGACAACGCGCCGATTCCCGACGTACCTGCTTTCGTCGACAATATCGCGACCAACCAGCGCGGCGACGCGCGTTACGCCACGCTCGCGACCAATGCGGGCGTGCGCGTGGTGGCGCGCTTCCTCGATCTCTGGCAGCCGCTCACGCTGCTCGTGGACGCGGGCGTTTCCGCGCCTGCCAACGGCACGTTCCCCGCGGTCGTGCCTTCGACGTGGACGGGCGTCCCCACCGACGGCACGCCCAACGGCGCGATCCTCAACAGCACGGTGCTGAACGCGAACATCCAGTACGTCGTGACCGCGACGACCCAGCGCAGCGCGGCGCAGGCCGACGCGGCCTACTACGACGACCGGCGCGGCAAGGGCTACAGCGTGACCGACGGCATGGGGCCGCTCACCGCCGCCTGGCGCTCGGCCGCCCAGCAAACCACGAGCATCACGTCGATTCCCGCGGACGCGACCACGACGCTCTACAACGACTCGGGCAACAACACGGGCGTAGGCAGCACGAGCAACGCGACCTTCGGCAAGGTGGTCGACTTGCTCAACACGATGGGCAACAACGCTTCCACCGAGCCCGCCAAGCGCTTCTACAAATACGCGCGACCGTTCCGCTGGAGCACGAGCGTCGTGGTCGATCCCACGCTCGTGCCGGCCATCAGCACGACGCCTTCGACGGATGGCGGCTTCATCAGCGGCCACGAAGCCGAAGCCATGCGCGACGCGATGACGATGGCGTATCTCGTGCCCGAGCGTTACCAGGAAATGGCGAGCCGCGGCCTCGAACTCGGCGAAAACCGTATTCTCGCGGGCATGCATTCGCCGCTCGATGTAATTGGCGGCCGCATGTTCGCGCTGGCCGTCACCGCCGCGAATCTCTACGACCCCGCCAACGCCACGCTCAAGAGCGCGGCCTACGCGCAGGCGCACAGCGCGCTCGAACAGGCCACCGGCACGAGCGCCACGACCTTCCCCGCCTTCGCGCATTCGGCCACGACCGCGACCGACCGCTTCGCCGTCTATGCGACCAACAAGTCGGAATTCGCGCGCCGCATGACGTTCGGTTTCAGCCAGATTGAATCGACCGAGGCGCCGCCCGTCGTGCCCAAGGGTGCCGAGGTGCTACTCGAAACGCGCTTCCCATACCTGAGCGCCGGCCAGCGCCGCGTCGTGCTGAAGACGACCGAAGTCGCCTCGGGCTATCCGGTCATGGACGACGCCGAAGGCTGGGGCCGTCTGAACATGTTTAGTGCCGCAGATGGTTATGGCACGTTCAACGGCAACGTGATCGTGGCGATGGACGCAACCCAGGGCGGGTTCAATGCCGCCGACAGCTGGCGCAACGACATCGCCGGCTCGGGCAAGCTCACGCTGCAGGGCAGCGGCACGCTCACGCTCGCGGGCAACAACAGTTACACGGGCGGCTCGCAGGTGAGCGGCGGCGTGCTCTGCGCAGCGTCGACCACGGCCTTCGGCAACGGCGACGTGTACGTCGGGTCCGGCGGCGGCGTGACCGTGGCGACGAGCGCGCCGTTGACGGTGACGGGCAAATACACGCAACTCGATGGCACGACGCTCGAACTCGACATCGACGGCAACGGCGGCGGACGCCTGCGCGTGGGCGGCCAGCTCACGGTGGCGGGCGGCACGCTGCATGTGAAGTTCGTGAACGGCTATACGCCGAGAGCGGGCGACTCGATCGACGTGATCGACGGCAGCGGCGCATCGGTGAAATTCGCGACGGTCACGGTGGATGGCTTCAAGGCCACCCCCGTTTATTCTTCGACCGGCGTTGCAGTGAAGCTTTCGGCTTCGTGATCTAGCCACGCGGTAAAACGGCCCCGAATCGCAAGGGTTCGGGGCCGCTTTGTGTGTGCGTCAGAAGCGATGCCGGATGCCCGCCGCCACGAGCACCTGGTTGCGGCCGCCCGACGGGTCGCAGGTGTTGATCATCGCGAACGCACCGGACGACGCGCGCTGATAGATCGCCTCGGTATACACGTCCGTGCGCTTCGACAGCTGATAGTCGGCCTGCAGCGCGCCTTGATGCCAATGCGCGGAGGTCGCGCCCGTATAGGCATACATGCCCGCCAGCGAGAACGCGGGCGTGACCTGCCAAAGCGCGTTCACTTCGTAGTTGCTGAAGGCGATCGAAGGCAGCGGCGCGCCGCCGTCGGCCTCGCTCACGCCGGTATGAATGGAACGTGACCAGGCCGCGCCGAGCGTCACGTCGCCGAGCACGTAGCTCATGCCCGCGCCGATGGTGTCTTCGCGCTGCACCGCGACCTCGGTCGGCACGAGGCCCGCGCCCGGCAGCACCGACGTATCGTACGCACCGACCGAAGAGGCGCCGCGTCCGTCGATGTGCATCCATGCCACGCCGGCGCTGAACGGGCCGCCCTCGTAATGCGCGCCGAAGCCGTAGGCGCGGTTCTGCGCGAAGCGGCCCGCCGCGTTTGAAAACGCGTACATCGCGCCGGCGCTGAAACCACCGTACGTGGCGCTCGCGAACTTCACGGCGTTCGAGGCGAGCCACGAATTGTTGGCGTTGTCGTTGTCGAACGGATGCGCGAATGCCGTCCCGCCCGCACCGCCCGTCAGAGTGAACGGGGCGAAGTAGTCGTGCATCGTGTCGTACTGGCGGCCCAGCGTGATCGTGCCAAATCGTTCGGATTGCAAACCGACGTAGAACGGATGGTCGTTGAAGGCTTCGCCAGACGTGACCGAGAAGCCGCGCTCGAGGCGAAAGATCGCGGCGTTGCCGCCGCCGAGATCCTCGCTGCCCTGCAGGCCCCAAAAACTGCCGTCGATAAGGCCCGAGCCTGCGCGATACTGGGTGTGGCCGCCAACGTCGCTGAAATAGTCGACGCTAGCGTCGATCTCACCGTACAACGTGACCTGCTGCGCCGAGGCGCCAGCGCCTGTGAATGCCAAAGCCGCGCCACCAAGGACGGCCAGAATGTGCGTGTTCATGAGTCTTCTTGTTTGTGCTTGTAAAGAATGCATGGACGAGCGCCGTCAGCCCTCGCTCGATGCGGCGAGGTGCTCCGACGTCGTCGTTAATCCGTCAATATCCAGCGTGCTTTTGAACAGCGAACGCATGGCGGTCCGTGAGCGGTCTATCGCCGCATCGGGGCCAGTGGTGGCGACCGGATTGGGCCGCCTTTCTAAGGTAGGAGGGTGTGCATTGACGGCTCCTTGGTTTACGCGCCCTGGAACGAGTCGTGAAATAAACGCAGCGAGGTCTGACTTCTGGCTCGATTGACAGCCAGTCACAGTGGCGCGACCGCGCCGGATTCCCACCGGCTTCCCTGCTGCATTTCGCTCGTGCAGCGCCTACGCGCGAAAAACAGCTGCAAGGATAGCGTAAGTTTCGGGAGTGGCCAAACCGGGTGTTTTCGCCACACGACATTCGTCAAAGGTTGACGAGGCTAATGCGCGGCCATTACCCTTGCGCGCTGATGGTTCCCGGCGACGGGATCAAAAGGGAACGCAGTGCAAGACTGCGGCTGCCCCCGCAACTGTAAGCGGCGAGTCCATGCCAGAGCGTGCCACTGGGAAACCGGGAAGGCCGGCAACGGATGTCGACCCGCGAGCCAGGAGACCTGCCATCAGCCGAGTCCAGCAGCCGCAGCGGGCGGGGATCCCCGATGCGCAAGCACCGCCCACGCGGCGATCGCCCGTTGCACGGACAGCCCGTATTTCAGGAGCTGTTTCCAGCCACCGCATCATGAAGTTTCGCCAATTCGTATTGACCTCCGCTGCGCTCGCCTGTGCGTGGCAATCCGCGCATGCCGACGCCGCTGCCGACGCCGCCGACGCATCGTCCACCCAGACGCAGCAGCAAGCCGGCGGCGACACCACGCTGCCCAATATCCTCGTCGTGGGCGACACGCAGCATCTGCCGCAATCGTTCGACCAGCGCTACGCGACCACCCAGGTGCTCACTCGCGAAGACCTCGACCGCGTCTCCCCCGTCGACCCCGGCATCGCGCAGGCGCTCGCCACGCTGCCGGGTGTCACCGTCTCGCAGACCGGCGGCCCGGGGTCGTACACGGGGGTGAGCATCCGCGGCTCGTCGGCTGACCAGGTGGCCGTGTTCATCGACGGTATACGCGTGGGCTCCGTCACCACGGGCACGGCCGAATGGGCCGATCTGGCGACCGCCTCGTTCGACCGCGTCGAGGTGATCTCGGGGCCCGCGGCCGCCTCGTTCGGCGCGGATGCCGTGGGCGGCGTCGTGCAGCTCTTCACGCGCCATGCGTCGAACCAGCCGAACCAGACCACCGTCTCGTTCGGCGGCGGCTCGAACAAGACCTTCGACACGCAGGTGCGCACCTCGGGCACGATCGGCTCGACAGGGCCGCTTTCCGCGTTGAGCGGCCTCACCTACTCGCTGGGCCTGCACGACTACAATACGGCGGGCATCGACGCGACGCAGCCTTGGGCTTACGGCCACGAAGACGGCCGCAACCCGTACCACGCGCAGAACCTGGACGCGCGCCTCGGCTACGCGCACGACAGGTGGTCGATCTCGACCTTCGCGCTCTACCACCGCTCCGATCTCTCGTACGACAACGCGGGAGGCAACGACCGCCAGCGCGACACCCAGCTCACGACCGGCATCGCGTTCCACCTCGACATCACACCGACCACGCAGTTCGACCAGTCCGTGGGCTACGGGACGGACCGTCAGTTCCTCTATTCGAACGACCCGACTATCCCGACCGACGAGATCGACTCGACGCGCTTTTCCACTACCACGTCGATGACGCATCAGGAAAGGGGCCACACGCTCTTCGGCATGCCGCTCGACGGCGAGACCAAGCTCGCCTACGACTACACGCGCGAGATGGCATTCCTGCCGGTGGATGTGCCGGGCGGCCTGCCCGCGCGCAACGATTCGGCCGTGTCGATGCATCAGTCCACCACGCTCGGACCCGTCACGCTGTTTCTGGCGGGGCGACACGAAATCGTGCAAGGGCGATCGGTGAATACGGGCAACGTCGCGCTTTCGTGGGCGGTCACGCCGGTCTATACGGCGCGCGTTTCGTACGGCAATGCGTTCCGCCTGCCGACGTTCAACGACCTTTACTATCCGGGCTACTCGAACCCCAACCTGCTGCCCGAGCGCAGCGACTCGGTCGAAGCCGCGCTCGATGCCACCACGTCGATCGGCACGTTCACCGCAGCCGTGTACGACACGCGCGTGCACGATCTCATCACGTACAACTCGCAGACTTTCCTGCCCGTGAACGTGGGCCGCGCGCACATACAGGGGCTCGACCTCTCGTACAAGGGCACGCTCGGCAAGTCCACGCCGGTGAGCCTCACGGTGGGGATTCTGAATCCACAGGACGTGACCGACCAGACCTGGCTCAATCGCCGCCCGCGCCAGACGGTGAGCCTGAGCGTGGATCACACATGGGACGAGTTCCAGCTCCACGCGCTCAGCACCGGCGTTTCGCTGTTGTATAACGGCTCGACGTTCGACGACCAGCTCAACACGATCTACCTGCCATCGTGGACGACGGTGAGCCTGCGCGCGTCGTACAAGGTCAACGCGCATCTCGCGCTTTCGGCCACGCTTTCGAACGTGTTCAACCGGCAGTACGTGAGCGCCTACGGGTACAACACGCTGGGGCGCACGGCGTTCGGCAAGGCCACCTATACGTTCTGAGCGTTGCATGCAAGCGGGTGCGCTTGAGCTTCTCGCACGCCCGCTCGCCTAGCCCTCGCGCTTCGGCCGCCGCACGGCGCGAATCTTCCCGCTGTTGCCGCCGCCACAGAAAAACTGCTCGCCGCCATCGGACTCCAGCCCCGAAACGGCGGTGCCGGGCGGCATGTCGAGTTGTTCCAGCACTTCGCCCGTGCCCGGATCGATACGCCGCAAGTCGCTCTCGTCGCCTTCCCAGGTGCCGTGCCACAGCTCGCCGTCCACCCACGTCACGCCCGTGACGAAGCGGCTCGATTCGAGCGTGCGCAAAATCGCCCCGGTCTGCGGATCGACCTGATGGATCTTGCGCTCGCGATACACCCCGACCCAAAGCGTGCCGTCCGCCCAAGCGAGTCCCGAGTCGCCGCCGCCTCCGGGCGCGGGAATCGTGGCGAGCACACGGCCCGTTTCAGGGTCGATCTTGTGGATGCGGTCCTCGGCGATCTGAAACAGATGCCGGCCGTCGAAGGCCGTGCCCGCGTGCGCCGCGATGTCAATCGAGCGCTGCGTCTCGCCGCTCTGCGGATCGAGCGACGCGATTCGCTCGCCCGCGGCGAACCACACCTGCTTGCCGTCGTACGAGACCCCGCCCACCTTCTCGATGCCGGGAAAAGGACCGTACTCGCGGACGATTTCGGCGGTCGAACGTTTCATGATTACCTCCTTGAATGAAGGGACAGGCGTTCATCCTAATCGCCTGGCAGCGGCGCGGGGAGTAACAAGGTCGTCGCGAATCCCGGGACGGGCGGCGTGGTCCAGCGGCGCGCGCGGCCGTAACCGAACGACTGCACCTTGTCCGCCGCGGCAAGCGCATCGAGCGCGCGCTGCACGGTGCGCTGGCTCGCGCCGAGCGCGACCGCCAGCGCCGAACTCGACCACGATTCGCCATCGGCGAGAAAAGCCAGCACGGCAGCGTACTTTTCTTCCACAGGCCGCGCCAGCACCACCACTTCGCTCGAGTGGCGCGGCGCCAGCGCAAAGCCCTGCTGGGTCGCGCCGATCTCGGCCACGTCGCGCATCAGCGTGCGCAAGCGGCCGATTTCCACGCGAAGGCGGGCACGGTGCGTTTCGTCGGCGTGCCGGGTGCGAAAGGCGCGGGCGATGAGCGCGTCGCGCGGCACGTCGGCGGGCCACGCCTCGGCGAGCGCCCGGGCGAGCACAAACAGCACGGGCCGTCTTGCCAGTTCGATGACCGTGGCGCCTTCGCGGGCGACGTAGCGGCACGCGTCCACGATGAGCGCCTTCGAGGCGAGCAGCGCCTCGACGTCTTCCAGCAGCAGCACCCGCTCTTCACCGCGCGCGATAAGGCGCGCAGCCGGCGAGGTCAACAGCTGCGCGGCGCTCTCGATCTCGGCGCTCAGCGCCGCGATGCCCGCCGCGCGCGCAGCGCGTGCGGCCTCGGAGAGCGAGCGCCGCGCCACCTGCGTTTGAATGCGCCGCATGGCGATGCCGGCGGCGATCAGCTCATGCGCCGCGCGCAATGCGGGCGGCAGCGGCGCGGGATCGGCTTCGGCAAGCATGCCCCCGGCCTCGTCGAGCCGGCCGATGAGCAGCAAACGGCGAATTTCCAGGTAGCGCGCGTGCGCCGCATTGAGGCGGTCGCCATGGGCTTCCAGCGTTTGCCGCGCCGCAGCGAGCGTATCGGTCGGCCAGCCGAGATCGCGTGAGGCGAGCGCGATTTCGGCCTCGGCGACGACGCAGCGCGCGCGAGCCACCGCCTCGCGCGCGCCGAAGCCGCGCGCCGCGCTGCGCAGCAGCGCTTTGGCGCGCGCGAAGTCACCGAGCTGCGCCATGGCGATGCCGCGCAGCGCGAGCGCGGGCGCGTCGTCGCGCAACGCGACCCGGTTCAGCGCGCCAAGCGGATCACCGGCCGCAAGCGCGCGCGCCGCAGCCGTGATCAGCGAATCCATGGTCATGGAAATCCCGCCACACTTGTCACTCCCCCTCCTCCTCGGTCCGGACCTAATCTAACACGGCGATCAAACGAATCATCGATCGAACGACACGGCGATGCGCACAGTGCGCCGCCACCATAGTGAATCCATAGGAGGACCAGGCGATGGCAACCCATACCACAGGAACACGCGAAGACTGGCTTGCGGCACGCATCGAACTACTCGCCGCCGAGAAAGAACACACCCGCCGCGGCGACGCACTGGCGCAGCAACGCCAGGCGTTGCCGTGGGTGCGTGTCGACAAAACGTATCGCTTCGAAACCGAAGATGGCGGCGCCGCGCTCGCCGATCTCTTCAAGGGGCGCTCGCAGTTACTGGTTTATCACTTCATGTTCGGGCCGGATTACGCGGCGGGCTGCCCGTCGTGTTCGTCGATTGCGGATGGTTTCGACGGTATCGCCGTACATCTCGCGAACCACGACGTGCGGCTCATGGCAGTGTCGCGCGCGCCGCTCGCGAAGCTGCTCGGCTACCGCAAGCGTATGGGATGGCATTTCCCGTGGGCCTCGTCGAGCGGCAACGACTTCAACTTCGACTTCAACGTATCGTTCACTACGGCGCAGCAGCGCGCGGGCGATATCGAATACAACTACGCGCGCAGCGGCCACGCCATGGACATGAATCCGCCGCCCGCGCCCGTTGCCGAGTTCGCGGCGAGCTGCGGCACCGACGCGGCGACCTATACGCGCGACCGACCGGGCCTCAGCGCATTCGTGCTCGAGGACGGCGTGGTCTATCACACGTACTCGACCTATGCGCGCGGCCTGGATGGCGTGTGGGGCATGTATCAGTGGCTCGACCGCGCGCCGAAGGGACGCAACGAGCGCGGCATCTGGTGGCACCGGCACGACGAGTACGCGCAAAGCTGAGGCACATCATGGATAACGTCGGCATGACGGTACGGCGGCACAGCGGTACGCCGCGCGCGATTTTCTTCGGCGTTGCCTCGCTGGTCGTTGCGGCGAGCGCGGCGGCAACGTTCGTCTGGTCCGCTTCGATGCAGGCGATGGGTGGCACGCCAATGCCTGGTGGCTGGACGATGTCCGCGCTCTGGACACCCATGTGTGGACGGACCTGGTTCGACGCCGCCGTATCGTTTGCCGGCATGTGGAATGTGATGATGGTCGCGATGATGCTGCCTGCGGTCGCGCCAGCATTGTGGCGGTGTTTCGAGGCGGTGGGCGAGGCACGCGCGGCACGTGCGGGTGGGATGACCGTAATGGCCGGGGCCGGGTATTTCTTCGTGTGGCTCGTGGTTGGGGTACTCGTGTTCGCGGCGGGGACGCAACTGACCGCGCTAGCGGTGGAGGCGCCTGCATTGGCGCATACCGCGCCTGCCGTGGCAGGTGTCGTCGTCGTGATTGCGGGCGTGTTGCAGTTCTCCGCGTGGAAAGCGCGGTGGCTTGCTTGCTGCGGGAATATGCCGTCGTACTGGCATGCGCGGCTCGATGTGCAGGCTGCGCTGCGACACGGCTTGAGGCTCGGCCAGCATTGCCTGTACTGCTGCGGAAATCTGATGGCGGCGCTGATTGCGGCGGGCGTGATGGATCGGCCTGCGATGGCGTTGGTCGCGACGGCGATTGCTGCGGAGAGGTGGATGCCGGGTGGCGCAAGAGTCGCACGCGGGATTGGCGCGGCTGCGATTGCGGCGGGCGTGGTGATGGTGGTGCGGGCGGTGGCTGCATAAAAAAATCGCCGTTCCGCACCCGCGAAACGGCGATAAAACGCTCCGACTCTAACGTCGAACTCACGCCTCCAGACTCGCGCCTGCACACGAGCCTGATCGACGCTCCGGATTGTTATTAGCAGTCCGGAGTAACAGCAAGAGGCGACTGGATTCCACCTCCGTGCTGCTGGGCGAAGCGCGGCGCGACCAGGGGGACTCCCGGCCTCGCCGCACTCCGCGCCTCTTGTGGCGACTTACATGCCGCCGAAAGACTTCTTGACCGTCAGCTTGTTGGTCACCGACGTCACACCGGGAACGCCCCTCGCGATCTCCTCGACCCTGGCGATCTGCGCCGTGTCCGAAACGGTCCCGTTCAGCGTAATCGCGCCACCCCTGGCGCCCACGCTGATGTTACCCGCGTTGATCGACTTGTCCTTCCCGATGGCCGCATACACCTTGCGGCGCATGGCGCGATTCGCCTGCCTGTCTGTGGGAACCGCCGTGGGCGCCGCCGTCGCGGACGCCGCCTGTGCCCCCGCCGGCGTGCTCGCCTCACCCTGCGCCCACGCACTCATGGAAGCCGCCGCGACGAGCATCGCGATCGCCAATCCAGCTACCGTGGTCTTCTTCATGAATTACTCCGTTTCTTCTTGAGTTTATGAGGATCAGAACGCGTGACGAATACCCACCATCGCCGCCGTCGTCGACTGGCCCGGCGCGACCGGCGCACCGTAGATGATCGTCTGGTTCATGGTCCCCTTGTTGCTGACGTAGCCGACCTGGGCGTAAGCCTTGGTCGCCTTCGAGAGGTTGTATTCGGCGCCCACGGCGACTTCGCTCGAATGGTTCGCCGAGTTGTTGCGGTCCTTTAAATAGTAGTAGCCCGAAGTGACCTTGAAGACCGGGCTGAACTGGTAACCCAGGCCGGCCGAGATCATTTCGAAGTTATAGGTCGCTTTGGTGAACAGGCTGGACGCGTTGGACGAGCTGAACGAGCCGGATATCGAGAATCCGCTGATCGTGTACATCGCGCCGACGTAATAGAAGTTGTTGTTGTTGCGGCCCGTCGCCGGCGCGGCCGGCGTCGTCGGGTAAGTGCCCGCGTACGGGTTGGTGTCGTGCCCGCTGTAATAGACCCCGGCCAGGTTCAGGCCGTAGTTCGAGTACTTGAGCACGGCCGACTCGCGCGTGCCGCCCTGGAACTGCCCCGGCACACCGCCCGGCGCGTACTCCAGCGCGAGCGAAGCACCATAGAACTTCGGCGAGTTATAGACGATCGCGTTGCTGTCATAGAGCGCGCCGATCGGCGCGTTCGTGCTCGTGCCCGGCCAGCCGGCGGCCTGATTGAGGCCCAGCCACGCGGTGAGAATACTGCCGAAGTACTGCGCGCCGCGTACGTCCGTGTCCGCCATCGCGTAGATCATCGGGATGATCTGGCGGCCCGCATCGATCGAACCGAACCAACCCGATCCGCCGATGGTCGTGATCTGGTTGAACAGCGCCGTTACGCCCGGCGTGTCGGACAGGCCCGGCTTGCCGTTGTTCGACGTGAACGACCCTTGCAGCTTGAAGTTGATCTTGTAGCCGCCGCCGATGTCCTCGGTCCCCTTCAAACCCCAGATGCTCGAAAAGATGCCGCCGTCCTTGAGTTGCCAGACGCTCCCCAGATTCTTCGCAGTCCCCGAAAAGTTTGCGGCCGAAGTGCTCTGGTACAGCACACCGGTGTCGACCACGCCATAAAGCGTGACCGACGATTGCGCATGCGCTGCGCTGGCGAACAGGACCAGCGCTGCCACGCTGCCGAACTTCAATTTCATTGCCTCTCTCCGTGTGTGTGGCTGCCGGGTGGTCCCGGCGCCTTTTGTTGTTGCCTGATGGGGATTACCTCAAGGGTATTGCCTGAATGAAACTATGTGACCAGGGGCATTAACCAGCTTGCAAGTAGTGGCCGCCGTATTGATCGCGCAACTGGTTCTTGAGCACCTTGCCCGTCGCGCCGATCGGCACGGCGTCGATGAACAGCACGGCGTCGGGTTTCCACCATTTCGCCACGCGGCCGTCGAAGAACGTCAGCAGATCGTCGGCTTCGAGCGCGCTGCCCGGCTTCTTCACGATCAGCAAGAGCGGCCGCTCATCCCACTTCAGGTGGCGCGCTGCAATGCACACCGCCGTCGCGACTTCGGGGTGCAGGCTCGCGACATTTTCAATGTCGGCGGAACTGATCCACTCGCCGCCCGACTTGATGACGTCCTTGCTGCGATCCACGATCTGCATGAAACCGTCGGCATCGATCTTCGCCACGTCGCCGGTCGGGAACCAGCCGTCCTGCAGCGGCGAGGCGTAGTCGCCGCCAAAGTAGTCGCTTGCGACCCAGTGGCCGCGCACCTGCAAGTCGCCGGCGGCATTGCCGTCCCAGGGCAGTTCCTTGCCCGCGGCGTCGACGATCTTCATGTCGATGCCGAACACCGGGCGCCCCTGTTTCGCCTGCAGCGCATAGCGCTCGTCTTCCGCCAGCCCGGTCTGGTGCGCCTTGAAGCTGCAAACCGTGCCAACCGGGCTCAGCTCCGTCATGCCCCACGCGTGCAGCACGTCGACGTGATAGCGCTTCTGGAACGCCTGCGTCATCGCGGTCGGGCACGGCGCGCCGCCGATGACCGTGCGGCGCATGGAGGAGAACGAACCCGCTACCGATTCGACGTGCGAAAGCAGCCCTTGCCAGACAGTCGGAACGCCAGCCGACACGGTGACCTGCTCTTCCTCGATCAGTTGATACAGCGACTTGCCATCGAGCGCCGGGCCCGGAAACACGAGCTTCGCACCGGTCATGCAGGCGATGTACGGCAGGCCCCACGCATTCACATGGAACATCGGCACCACGGGCAGGATCGCGTCGCGCGCCGAGCAGTTCAGCGCGTCGGGCAGCGCCGCCGCGAAGGTGTGCAGCAGCGTCGAGCGGTGGCTATAGAGCACGCCTTTCGGATTGCCGGTCGTGCCCGACGTATAGCAGAGCGACGAGGCACTGTTTTCATCGAGCAACGGCCATTCGAAATCGTCCTTGTGATTGTCGATCAGGTCCTCGTAGCAGAGGAGTCTCGATCCAAGGCGATGGTTGCGCGGCATATGTGCGCGATCGGTCATGGCAATGAAGAACTTCGGGGTCGTCACGCGTGACGCGACGCTTTCGATGAGCGGCAGGAACGTGAGATCGAAAAAGATCACGCGGTCCCGCGCATGCTCGATGATGTACACGAGCTGGTCGGCATGCAGGCGCGGATTCAGCGTATGGAGCACAGCGCCCGAACCCGATACCGCGAAGTACAGCTCCATGTGCCGGTAGCCATTCCATGCCAGCGTCGCCACCCGCTCGCCCGGCGCAATGACGAGGCTCGACAGCGCATTCGCTATGCGGCGCGCGCGTTGCGCGAGATCCTGATAGCGGTAGCGGTGAATGTCGCCTTCCACGCGGCGCGAAACGATTTCCCGCGCGCCGTGATGGCGTTCTGCGTGCTTGAGCAGCGAAGCAACCAGGAGCGGCTGCTCCATCATCATACCTTGCATGGTTTGCTATCCTAAGTGACTTTTATACGTGTGCAGTTCTTGTATGCGATGCCGCTCTGCTATGCCTGGATGGAAGCCGGCGTTTCCATCACACTCACCAGCAGCTTTCCTTCCACGGCTCGCACAGGAAATGTCGTGAGCTTCAGTCCGCCCGCGCCCTGCATACAGCCGCTACGCACGTCAAAGCGCAGTCCATGCGCCGGACAGCGCACCATGTATCCTTCGAGCGGGCCGCTCGCGAGCGAGGCGCCGTTGTGGGGGCACGAATTATCGATCGCGTGCATCTGTCCTTCGATATTGAACAGAACGATGCTGCCGCCATCGACGAACACCAGCTTGCGCTGGCCCGGCGCCAGGTCGTCGGCCGTGCCGACCGGTACTTCACGTGTCATTCCCGTTCCCCTCGACTTCCTTCAGTCCGCCTCAGTGTTCGATCGCCAGCGCCATCGTGCCCGCCATCGCCACC
Organism: Paraburkholderia sp. CNPSo 3076; assembly: GCF_026343935.1. NCBI lineage: Bacteria > Pseudomonadati > Pseudomonadota > Betaproteobacteria > Burkholderiales > Burkholderiaceae > Paraburkholderia > Paraburkholderia sp. CNPSo 3076. The sequence goes on from NZ_JAPMAL010000022.1 coordinate 20,934, forward strand.
GGCGAATACACACCCGAGAGCGAATAACCCGTGTTGAACACGAAATACGGCACGCCACTCACCTGCGGGTCGGCGTAGGGCGCGCGCTGACCGGTCGGGTCCGCGAGGCGCTTCGATGCGGCAACGTGCGCCGCCAGGCTCTCGCGCTCAAGGCCGCATTCGAGACCGAGGCGCTCGAGCACCGCGCAATCGCCGATGTTCTCGCCTTCCATGAAGTAAGCCTTGAGCAGGCGGTCGATCAGCGCCGCGCTCTGTTCGCGTGTGCCGCGGCTGGCGGCAAACGTGACGAGGTCGTGCGCGGCGCCGGTGTTCGGCAGCACCTCGATGCGCTCGAACGCGAACTCGACACCCGCGTCGCGTCCCGCGCGCTGCACCTGCGCTCGCCGTGCGGCGACCGCTTCGGCGCTGCCCAGGCGATCGCGATAGAACGCCTGATACGGCATGCCTTCGAGCGGCGTCCACGGCAGCAGTTGATGCGAGCGCCACTGGACACGCACGCGCACGTGGGGCCGCGAACTCGCGAAACGTGTGAGCGCTGCGTCCAGATTGCGCTTGCCGATCAGGCACCACGGGCAGATGAAGTCGAAGAACGCGTCGATCGTCAGCACGGGTGGTTCGCCCGCGTCGCGACTCGCCTGCGCCGCCCACGTTTGATCAGACAAGTTCATGAATCAACATCTCCGCCATCGGCCATTCGCCGAAACCCGCTGCGGGATTCAGATGGCCGACTCCACCCAGGTCGACGAGGCTGCTGCCCCAGTCCTTCGCCATGGCCTCCACGCGCTCGAAGCGCGCGAGCGGATCGTTGCGGCTTGCGCCCACGATGCTCGGGAACGGCAGCGGCTTGCGCGGAATCGGGTTCCAGCCGTTCCCGGCCAATGCATCGAACGACGGGTAGCCCGGCGGCAGCGGCGTTTCGAGGTCGGCCGGGGCGGCGAGCAGTGCACCATGAATCTTGCGGCTGTGCTGCTGCGCCCAATGCACCGTGATCATCACGCCCGCACTGTGCGCCACGAGAATGACGGGACCGTCGATCTTCGCGAGCGCCGCGTCGAGCGCGGCCACGCGCGCCGCGCAGCTGAGCTTGTCGTGCTCGAGCGGCGGCACCGAAGCCGCGTTGGGCAGCGTTTGCTGCAGCAGCGTTTGCCAGTGCTCCGCCACGTGGTCGCGCAACCCCGGGACCATCAGGATGGTCGGTGTGGTCTTCAGCGTCATTTGCTTTGGTCTCCTGCGCGCTTCAGTACGGCTTGTCGCCGATAATGCCGGCGCGTTCCATCTTGCGGTGGCACGGCGGATAGTCCATCACCGCATAGTGCTGGGTGCTGCGGTTGTCCCAGATCGCGAAGCTGTTCGGCTTCCAGCGCCAGCGTACCTGGTACTCCGGAATATAGGCCTGGCTCACGAGATAGCGCAGCAGGTCGCCCGCGCCCGGGTTGGCGTCCTGCCCGAAGCGCACGCGCTCGGGCGTGTGATAGTTCGTGAAGTGCGTCGCGAATGCGCTCACGAACAACACCTTCTCGCCGGTCTCCGGATGCGTGCGCACCACCGGGTGTTCCGCATCGGGAAACTGCGCCTTCAAGGCATGGCGCTTCTCGATCGGCATGGCCGCGCCAAAGCTCGCCTCGATGCTGTGGCGCGCATACAGTCCGGCGATCTGCGCCTTCACGTGTTCCGGCAGCTTCTCGTAGGCGAGCACCATGTTCGCCCACATCGTGTCGCCGCCCACGGGCGGGCATTCCACACAGCGCAGCACCGCGCCGAACTGCGGCGCCTCGCGCCACGTGGCGTCCGCGTGCCACGCGTTTTCGTAGCGGTCGTTGGGCTGTTCCGGATTCTTGTAGATGCGCACGAGGCCCGGATGGTCAGGGTCGCTGCCCGCAACCGGATGATCCTCCAGCTCGCCGAAGCGGCGCGCAAACGCCACGTGTTCGGCGCGCGTGATGTCCTGATCGCGCAGGAACAGCACACGGTGCTTGAGCAGCGCCGCGCGAATCTCGGCAAAGAGCCCGTCGTCGTGAACGGCATCGGCGAGATTCACGCCGGTCAGTTCCGCGCCGATGGCATAGGTCAGTTGTTCGACTTTCATGCTGCGCTCCTCAGATGACGAAGACCGACGACCCCGTCGTCTTGCGTGCTTCGAGGTCGCGATGCGCCTGCACCGCGTCTTCCAGCGCGTAACGCTGGTTCAGTTCGATCTTGATGCGGCCCGCGGCAACGTGGCCGAAAAGCTCGCCGGCAAGCTCGTTCTTCTCCGCGGGGTCGGCGATATAGTCCGCCAGCGCCGGGCGCGTGAGATAGAGCGAGCCCTTCATCGCGAGGATCTGCGGATTGAACGGCGGAATCGGACCGGAAGCCGTGCCGACGCAAACCATCAGGCCGCGGCGCTTGAGCGAGTCGAGCGACGCCTCGAAGGTATCTTTGCCCACGCTGTCGAACACCACGTTCACGCCCACGCCGTTCGTCAGTTCGCGCACGCGCTTCGCGACATCTTCGCGGCCGTAGTAGACGATATGGTCGCAGCCATGCGCGCGCGCCACTTCGCCCTTCGCCTCGTTCGACACCGTGCCGATCACCGTGAGGCCCAGCAACTTCGCCCACTGCGAGACGATCAGACCGACACCGCCTGCCGCGGCATGCAACAGGATCGTGTCGCCGGCCTTGAAGTCGTGAATGCGGCGCATGAGGTACGACGAAGTGAGGCCTCGCATGGTCATGCCGGCCGCCGTTTCGCACGCAATCGCGTCGGGCAGCTTGATGAGCGGGGCCGCCGGAATCAGGCGTTCGGTGCTGTACGCGCCGAGCGTGTTGATGAAGCCGGTGTAGGTCACGCGGTCGCCAACCGCGACGTTGCTCACTTCGGGGCCCACGGCCTCGACTACGCCCGCGGCTTCCACGCCCATGCCGGCAGGCAGCGGAACGGGGTACAGGCCGGAGCGGAAGTAGGTATCCGCGAAATTCAGGCCGACGGCCTCATGGCGCAGGCGGACCTGTCCGGGGCCGGGGTCGCCCACTTCGACGCTCTCGTAGCGCAAGACTTCGGGACCGCCGGTTTCGTGGAAGCGCACTGCTTTCGCCATGTTCAATCTCCTATCCTTTACTCAAACGCATTGACTCGAACCCGGTCAAGCTGACTCAAACTTCCGATTCAAATTCATCGTTGTGCGTGGCCACCGGCTTCTTCGCGCAGTGCGTTCACACGATCCAGATCGATGGCGTAGTTTCGCTTGCCGATCAGGAAAACCACTGCCGCCACGAGCGGCGCGAACGGTACGAGCTGCAGCGCGCCCAGCAGGCCGATGTGGTCGGCGGCCATGCCCGTGAGCACCGCGGCGGGTGCGAGGCCGAGCAGGTTGTTCGCCAGCGTGAGCGTGGCGAACGCCGAGGCGTGGATCGACGGCGGCGTGAGGTTCGCCACCATCGCGCCCGAGGGGCCCGCCGCGCCTGCGCAGAAGAACATGGCCGCGCCGATCAGAACCAGTTGCGCCGGGCCCACCGGCATGCGCAAGCCGACCGTGAGCAGCGCGAAGCAGATCAGGCAGTACGCAATGGCGATGCTCCATTTGCGCGCGCCGATATCCTTGCTGAAGCGGTCCGCGAGGTTGCCGCACACCACCATGCCAATGCCCGTCACCAGCACGAACACGGCGGCAGTCCCGGCCGCTTTGCCGGTCGCCATGCCGTAGTAGCGGTTCAGGAAGCTCGGCAGCCAGCTCCACACGGCCGCCGGCACGAGCAGATGCACGCCGCTGCCCACATACGCACACACCACGGAGCGCGTGGAAAACAGGCCCTTGAGCAGCGCGCGCAGGCTCATGCGCATCCCGAGGCCATTCGCCTCACGGCTCACGTTTGCCGGCTGCAGCGGGGCAAGGCCCTTTTCCGTGACGACGAGGCGATAGATCACGACCAGCACGATCCCCATGGCCGCCATCGCGCCAAACGCCGCGCGCCAGCCAAGCTGCGCCGCCACCGCACCGCCCAGCGCCATGCCCAGCACCGAACCGAACGCGCCGCCCGCCATGAACGCGCCCGTAATCGTGGAGCGCAGCCGCACCGGAAAAATACTCAGGACAACGGCAATCCCCACGCTGCCATAAGCCGCTTCGCCGATGCCGACGAAGGCCCGTGCAAGCAGCATTTCGCCGTAGTTCGTCGAGAGCGCGCAGCCAAGCGTGGCGATGCTCCACAGCGCCGCCATCAGGACGATGCTCTTCACACGGCCCCAGCGGTCGGCCAGCACCGAAAGCGGAAACGTGAGCACGCCCACCATCAGCGCGACCACGCTGCTCAGGGAGCCGAGCTGCGTGTCCGAAAGATTCCATGTGGTCTTGAGCAGCGGAAAAACCGCATTCAGGACCTGGCGCGACATGTAGTCCGAAAGCAGCAGCCCGACCGTCAAGGCGAACACCACCCACGCGTAAGCGGGCACGCTCGTTTTGGTCGTCGTCAATTCGCCTGCGGTGGGCTCGGCATGCGTAAGCATGGGTTGTCTCCGTAGTAGCCCGCTCTTCGTCGGGTTCCGTTGTTTTCTCGGGTCTGCCGGCGGCCACAAGGCAAGCGCCGGACACCCGTATCGAGGCCCGCGCCCGCGGCGCCGGGCCTCATTGCGGTTACGCTGCGCGCAGCGGCAGGTTCTTTACGCCGGCCACGCGGTTCGGCGCCATGCCGTTGGCCGCGAGCGTTTCGTCGACCGTCTCGTACTGCACGCCGATGCGGTAGATCTCGCGCGCTTCCTTGCCCGTGGCAATTTCACGGCCCAGTTCGCGCGCCACGCGCACGCACTGCTCGATCTGCTGCACGGACGTGAAGCGGTTGCCGTGCTGGTCGATGATCGTATCTTCAATGCCGCAGCGCGGGTGCAGGCCCATGGCCATCGCCATCATGTTGAACGGCAGCACGTTCTTGAGCAGCGACTCGGCGGTGACGGTGCAGCCATCGGGCGCACGGTGCACGAAGTTGAAGAAGTTGAAAGGGTTCGGACCGTCGAAGCCGCCGCCAATGCCGATCCACGTGAGGTTCAGCGGACCCTTGTACGCGCCCTTGCGCACGAGGCGGTCGAGCGTTTCGAGCGCGTGGATGCCCGTGAGCTGGAAGTGCGGCTGAATGCCCGAAGCCTGCAGGCGGCGCAGATGCTCCTCCACCCATGCCGGGCCGGCCGGCACCGTCATTTCGCTGTACGCGGCCATAAGCGCCGGGTGCGACAGCGACGTGCCTTCCAGGTATTCCGGATAGAGCAGCTCCATGATGTTCATCTGCGTGGTGTTGATTGCCACGGTCACCTGGTCCGGCTTCGGTTCGAGGTCGGCCAGCATGTGGCGCGTGTCGTCCGAAAGCCACTTGGCGGCCTGGCCGTCGTCTTCCGGCGCGAACGAGATCGAGCCGCCCACCTGGATGATCATGTCCGGCACCGCGGCGCGCACGCCCGCGATCAGCTCGTTGAACTTCGAGAGGCGCTTGGAGCCCTTGCCGTCGAGTTCGCGCACATGCAGGTGCAGCACCGTTGCGCCCGCGTTGTAGCAGTCCACGGCCTTCTGGATCTGTTCTTCCATCGTCACCGGAATGTCTTCCGGGAAGTCTTCGGGCATCCATTCCGGGCCATACGGCGCGGTGGTGATCACAACCTTGTCCTGGTTCTCAGGGTGCAGCGAATCGTCGAGGAATTGCATCGTGTTCTCCAATATGGGGCATGGTATTTCAACGTTTGGCAACGTGGCCGGAACCCTGAAATACCGCTCGGAACCGGGCTGATCCGTTGAGATGCACGATACGGCAATCCTGCGTTACACTTTTCTGATCGCGCGCCATCGTTTTAGCTTTTCGCGCCACCAGGCGTTAACACCGAGATAAGCGCAAGCCCATGTTTTACGGGCTGACGAGGCGCAATGAGGCTGCAGCAAGGAGGAGTCGCGACAATGGAAACAACGCTGAGCTCGGTCTCGCTGAGCGGCTATTTCGACGTGGCAAAGCGCGTGGGATTGAACCCGGTCGAGCTTGCGCATGAGGCAGGCGTGGACGCCGCGGCGCTCGCGACCCCCGACCGCCGCATTCCCGCCGCCGCCGCGTGCCGGTTGCTGGAGCGTTCGGCGGAAAAGGCCGCGTGCCCGACCTTCGCACTGCAAATGGCCGAGACCCGCCACAAGTTCGGCACCGGCGTGGTCAACATTCTGCTTGCGCACAAGCGCACGCTGCGCGAGGTGCTGCTCGCCACGGCCGAATATCGGCATCTGCTCAACGAAGCGCTCGCGGTGTACGTCGAAGACTCGGGCGCAACCGTCACGATCCGCGAGGAACTGGTCGTCGATCCGGGCACCCCCACTTACCAGGCCATCGAACTCGCGGTGGGCGTGCTCGCGCGCCACTCCAGCGCGCTGCTGGGCGAGCACTGGAAACCGCGCGCGGTGCACTTCGTTCACCGGGCGCCACCCAGCCTCACGTTTCACCGGCGTTTTTTCGGCTGTCCGCTGGAATTCGGCAGCGACTTCAACGGCATCGTATGCACGGCCGCCGATCTCGACTACCCGAACCCCGCCGCCGACCCGGAACTGGTGCGCTACGCGGAGAGCCTCGCCGAATCGCTCAACGCGACGGGCGTCGATTCCACGGCGCTCGAGGTGCGCAAGGCGATTTACCTGCTGCTGCCGCTCGAGCAGGCCAGCGTCGAAGGGGTGGCTGCGCATCTGCGGCTGAGCGTGCGCACCATGCAGCGCCAGCTCGGCGTCGCCAATACGAGCTTCACGCGGCTCGTGGAGGAAGTGCGGGGCGAACTTGCCGTGCGCTACATGAGCAACTCGCGCTATCCCATCGGACGTGTGTCCGACCTGCTCGGCTACGCCCAGCAGGGCTCGTTCACGAACTGGTTCAGCGCGCGCTTCGGCATGACCCCGCGCGACTGGCGCAATAGCCATTTGAAGTGACGGAACGACGGCGCGCGTGCCCTGTCCCTTGGTCCCTAATTCCCCTGGTCCCTCAGCCCGTGTGCGGAAGCGGGTGCAGCTCAGGCGCGTCGGCATCGAACGTGGTCATGAGCCGCACCAGATCGGCAAGCGAGTTCGCCTTCATCTTCTCCATGACGCGGGCCCGGTGAATCTTGATGGTTTTCTCCGCCGCGCCCAGCTCATCGGCCACGAGCTTGTTCGGCCGGCCCGTCACCACGAGCGCCATGACCTCGCGCTCGCGCGGTGTGAGCTTTTCCATCCGGCGCTGGATCTCCGCGTGCTGCTCGCGTTGTTCGTATAGCTGGCACGCGCGTTCGAGCGCGCGCGACGTGGCTTCGAACAGCACCTGCGCGTCGATCGGCTTCGTCAGGAAATCCGATGCGCCCGCCTTCATCGCCTGCACCGCCGTATTCATGTCGCCGTGGGCCGAAACGAAGACGATCGGCACGCTGCCCTCGAGCCGCTGCTGCAACTCAATGCCGCTCAGGTCGGGCAACTGGAGGTCGAGCAGCAGGCACGCCGGCGCGCTCGTCAGATCCGCGCCGTGCAGGAACGCGCTGGCGCTGCCGTAGGCCTCTACCGTGTAGCCGCCGGATCGCAGCAAGCGGCAGAGTGCGTTGCGAACGTGCTCGTCGTCGTCCACGACGAACACGATGGAGGCTGGCGAGTTCATGGTGAAAAACGCGTAGTCGTCTGCACGCACGCGCCCTCCGCTGGAAGTTCGATATGGAACGTCAGGCCACTATCGGCGTTGCGCTCGGCCCATAGCTGGCCGCCGTGCGCCATGACGATGGTGCGGCTGATGGAGAGGCCGAGGCCCAGCCCTTGCGGCTTGGACGTCATGAACGGCTTGAACAGCGTGACGAGCCGGTCGGCATCGACACCCGGCCCATGATCGCGGATGGCGAGGCGCACCTTGCCGCGATCCTCGCTCGCCGTGACGACGATGCACACCCTGCGATCTTCCGCGCGGCAGTCGTGCACCGCATCGAGCGCATTCAACAGCAGATTGACGAGCACCTGCTGCAGTTGAACCGCATCGCCGCGCACTTGCGGCAGGCCGTCTTCGATGCGCGCGCTCGCGGCCGCGCCACAGGTCTCCGTCTCGCGGCGCAGCAGGCGAACCACGTCGCGCACGAGGCTGCCGACATCGACCGGGCATAGCTCGGGCGGCTCGCAGCGCGCGGACTGGCGCATCTTGCGGATGATCGCGTGCGCACGCGTGCTATCGGACACGACCTCGCCAAGCAGTTCCCGCAGGTCGCTCATGGCCGGCGGGCTCTGGGCGAGAAACCGCTGCGCCGCCTGCGCGTTGCTGAGAATGGCCGTGAGCGGCTGGTCGACTTCGTGCGCGAGCGCGGCGGCCATGTCGCCCACCTCGGATGCCCGCTCCCGACGCAGCCGGCGTGGTTCGTTGCTGGACTCCGCGAGCGTCGTGTCGTGACTTTCTGGTTCGATGACGACCACCATGCGCGCCGTGGGACCGGCGGCGAGCGACGCCGAAGCGCTCACATGCACGTCGATATCGGCGCCGTTCTTCGCACGCGCGACCGCCACGCGCGTCACGCTATGCGGCAGCCCTTCCGCGGTCTTCAGTGCGCCGAACGATACGGGGCGCGCGTCTCTTCGCCAGGCGACGAGCACGTTTTCAATGCGCATGCCGATCAATTCGCCCAGGGCGTAGCCGAGCACGTGGGTCGCCATGCCATTGGCCCCTGCGACGCTGCCCGCCTCGTCGATCACCAGCGCCGCCGCGGGCACGACTTCGAGGACGCTGTGCAGGCTTTGCGCGATGGCTTGCGAGGCCTGCACCGATACGTGAGCGGTGTTGCGCGCGGCCAATGGCCGCCCGTTCGGGAGACTGCGTGGCTTGATCCTGTCGAGCCACGCCAGCAGGCTCGCCGCTGCGTGCTCGGCTCTCGACCTGTTCAGTTTTAGTTTTTCGTTCCCCATGTCTGCCCTGATCACGGTGTCCTCCGACTACGCTGCCCTGCTCGGGCCTGCGAAACGTTTCAAACGCTTCAGCGCCTGAGCGGGGCGGATTGACGAGCACCAGAATTCCGGCCGTTTGTGAGGCAGGTTGCGCCCCAATACTGACTACCGCCTACTTTTGATTTTCGAAGAACGCTCCGGGAGTTCCGGAGACTGAGTCAGTCATTGAAGAAAAGAATGAATGGGATCATGACTGCGGAACCGCGTCGCTGTACGCTTACACCGCGCGTTAATTATATGAAAGAAATTGCCGATGATTCGTTCCGTGCGCAATTGTTTTCGACAATCTTTTCCGCATACAACGCCATTCAAGCGCTCCATGCCTTGAATGCGCTTGCGCCAGCCTATATACACTGACTATTTGCCGGAATATTTGCGAACGTCCTCTTTGATTTCGATAATGGCTCGCGCAATCACCTCTACTCAATTTGAATAAAAATGAAACTTTTTTCGCGCGAATTATCTAATATGTTTTTTATGAAATAACCGCAGCCATTATTTCGACCTGGAAACGCGCTAGATGAGCCGCGCAGGATCCGTCACATTGTCAGCGCGTGACGGCTCGTTCGGTGCCGTTGGCGATCAAGGCGCCGAAGCGGGCGCGGCTGCACTCACCGCATGATGCTGCGTCGCATTTTGCTGGCTATGTTGCTGGGACTGGTTCGAGCGGGCCTTATGCTCCGCTTTGCGCTGCACGTCCCGCATCTGCTTCGTACCCATCGTTCCTGCTTGCGCAAATACTTCAGACATGAAAACGGGCGCACAAAGCAGGAGCGCCATCGCACACGGCGCAGCAAATCGCATTTTCATTTTGGACCTCCAGGTATCGGCGCTGCTGCCTCGACGAGTGAATAGCATCATTGCGGCGCCATTCCGGTGTCAATAGGACTCTGGTCCGATTGCCAGCACAGAGCGGCTTACCGGACTATACCCGTGGGGCTCTCCGCCTCGCCACACTCGAAAAAGAATGCGCGCGCACGCGCTCGCCCCTTCACGTTGTCGCTATCCGTCCCACAGTCCGGTGGAGCAAACGAATGGAAGGATCGGCCATGATCTCATGGATCAAACAACGCACGTACACGGTCTGCCTGCTCGTGTTCGCGTTGCTCCTGACAGGCGCTCAGGCGGTGCGCGCGCAAGACGCGCCGCAGCCCGCCCCCTACAAACCCGAGGAGCTCGAGGCGCTGGTCGCGCCCATTGCGCTCTATCCCGATTCGGTGCTGGCGCAGGTCCTGATGGCATCGACTTACCCGCTCGAAATCGTGCACGCGGCCCGCTGGGTCAAGGAGCACCCGAAGCTGAAGGGCGACGAAGCCGTAAAGGCCGTGCAGGACCAGCCTTGGGACACGAGCGTGAAATCGCTCGTCGCGTTCCCGCAGGCGCTTGAACCGATGAACAACAAGCTCGACTGGACCCAGAAGCTCGGTGACGCATTCCTCGCCCAGGAAAAGGATGTGCTCGCCGCGGTGCAGCGCCTGCGTGCGCGCGCACAGGACTCGGGCAACCTGAAGAGCAACGAGCAGCAGAAGGTCGTGGTCGAGCAGCCGCCCGCGCAAGGCGGCCAGACCAGCCAGACCATCGTGAAGATCGAGCCTGCCAACCCCGAGGTGATCTACGTGCCCGCGTACAACCCCACGGTCGTGTACGGCGCATGGAGCTACCCGGCTTACCCGCCGTACGCCTGGCCGCCGTATCCCGCTTACTATCCCGGCGGCGCGCTGATGACCGGCTTCGCGTGGGGCGTCGGGCTCGCCGCCGCGGGCGCGATCTTCAGCGACTGCAACTGGGGCGGCGGCGACGTCAACATCAACGTGGACAAGGCGCGAAACGTCAATCGCAATTTCGACAGCACGAAGGTCCAGGGAGGCAGGTGGCAGCACGATTCGAGCCACCGCCAGGGCGTTGCCTACCGTGACAATGCTACGCGCGAGAAATTCGGCAACAACGTGGCGGGCGCCGACGGCCGCCGCGACTATCGCGGCCAGAACGGCCAGAACGGCCAGAACGGCGCCAGCGTGGCTGACCGCGCCGGCAACCGCGGCGGCGGCGCAGGCGGCCAGGGCCCGGGCAATGGCAACCGCGGGAATCAGGGCAACACCGGCAATCGCGGCGGCGCGGGCAATAACGCGAGTGTCGGCAATCGCGCGAACTTCGCCGACAATGGGGCGGGTGGAAATCGCGGGAACCCTGGCAATAACGGTGCTGGCGGCAATCGCGGGAATCTCGGCGATAACGGCGCCGGCGGCAACCGCGGGAACATCGGCAATAACGGCGCCACAGGTAATCGCGGCGGCATGGGCAACAATGCCGGCGTGAGCAATCGCGCGAGCACCGGGGCAGGCGGCGGGTATGGCGGAGGCGGTGGCGGGAGCTACGGTGGCGGAGGCGGCCGCGATGGCGCCTTCCAGGGTGTAGGCAGCGGCGGCGCCACCCAGCGCGACGCGAGCCGCGGCCGCTCCAGCATGCAGTCCTCAGGGTTCAATCGTCCGAGCGGCGGCGGCGGTATGCGCGGCGGTGGCGGCGGTCGTAGCGGCGGCAGACGCTAGGGAGAACGGCCATGAACAGACATGAGTTTCTCCGTCCGGCTGCATCGGCAGCGCTCGCAGCGGCGATCGCCATCGCACTCCTCGCGTACGCGCCGCGGCCTTGCGCGGCCGCCGGGCAAAGCACCTTCGCTACGCCCGACGCGGCGATGGCCGCGTTCGGCGACGCCGTGGCCGGCAACGACGAGGCGGAACTGCGCACGCTCTTTGGCGCCGATTTCCGCCAGCTCATCCCGCCGGTTGGGGCGGAGATCCGCGACAAATTCCTGAGTGAATGGCAGACCTCGCACGGCATTCAGGATTCCGATGCGAATCATGCAATGATCGCCGTTGGCGACGACGGCTGGACCTTTCCGGTCCCGCTCGTCAAGACCGCCCAGGGATGGCACTTCGACACGCACGCCGGTGTCGAGGAAATGCGCGTGCGCCGCATTGGCCGCAACGAGCTTGCCGTGATGCAGACGATGCTCGCGGTCTACGACGCGCAACGCGAATATGCGCAGACCTATCACGACGGCAGCAACATGCTGGTCTACGCCAGCAAGCTCGCGAGTTCGCCGGGCAAGCAGGACGGCCTCTACTGGCCGACCGGCCCCGACGCCACGCCGAGCCCGCTAGGCGTCGCATTCCTCAAGGCCGGCGCACGCAACGCCGAAAACGCCGGTTACTACGGCTACCACTACAAGCTGCTGACCTCGCAGGGTCCGCACGCGCCGGGCGGCGCGTATAACTACATGGTCAACAACAAGCTGTTCGGCGGTTTTGGCGTCGTCGCGTGGCCGGTCCGGTACGGCGACACCGGTATCAAGACATTCATGGTGAGCCACGACGGCCAGGTCTACGAGCGCGACCTCGGCCCGGACGGCGCGACGAAAGCCGAAGCGATGACGTCCTTCGATCCGGGCCCGGGCTGGTCGAAGGCTTCGCCGTGACACGTCACACCGGCGCAACACCGACGCAGCGTCGCGGCGTGTCACGGCGCGTGGGCGGGTTCGGGAGCAGACGGTCGCGCCGGGGCGTGTTCGCCCAGCATGTACAGCAGTAGCGCGTCGCGATCGGGTCCGCTCATCGCCGCCGTCGAGCGCATGAGCACCGCGCTCGCCCAGCAGATGTCGGCCATCGTGGCGCCAGGCCCGCCGTTCGTGACGCGCTCGAGCCGCGCCACGGATTGCGGATCGCCAGCGAGGGCGGCGTTGACCGCATCGTCGAGATGCTGCAGCGCCAGTTCGTACGCCACGGGCGTGGGCAGCATGACCGGCGCGGCGAGTACGGAACGGATCACCACGCGATAAAGCAACGTGAAATACTCGGCCGTGTCGGCATCGCTCATGCTGCCGATCGAAATACTCCCGGCAATGTCCTGCACGCTCGCCATGCCCTGGCAATTGCTGCGCGCCACGCGGCCCATGTATTTCGCGAGCAGCGTGAAGTACGCCGACCGATCCTGCGGCGTCAGACGCGCAATGCCGCCGCGGATCAGGCTCTCGCGCGCCGCGTCGCCGCGCAGCCGCGCTTCGAGGCCCGCCACGCCGCCGGGCACGGCGACCGCTACGGCCGGGTCCGCACGCAGCCGGTAGAACCAGGCTTCGACGATGCGCGCCTTGATCGTCTCCTGCTCGACGCCGGCCTCGCGCAACGCCACCGCGCTCTGCGCGGACGTCGGCTCGGCGGGCGCAACGACGTAATCGAGCACCGCGAAGAGTCCCGCTGACGTGTCCTCGTTGCGCGACACGCTGCCCGACGCATCGTGGCCCGCCAACGCCAGCGCCGTGGTCAGCGCGAGCAACGCACAACGCATCGTCTTCATGAGACCCCGCGTGGCGCGCTCAATCCGTCGCACTGCCAACGGTTGCATGGTCCGCGCGAATGGCGGCGGCAATGTCCGCGCTGATGGTGGCGAGAGCGCGATCGTGCGCGTCGACGAGCGCGCCGTAGTCCTGGCTCGTCACCTGCTCGTGCGCCACCGTGTGGCCGAGCGTCAGCGCCTGGTGACCCGGCGGGCGCACGACCCATTGCGCATCGATCGTCACCGAATCTCCCAGCACGCTGTCAATGCGCGTGATATCTACGCGCACGCGCCAGACCGGCGGGGTGGCCGCGCCATCGAATGTCGAGACGTGCGCCGTACCGAGCCGCTGCGCAAGGTCCGCGGCGACGACGCGCCCGACGTCCAGTTTGAGCGGCGTGGCCCAGCGCGCGAACTCGTTCATCTGGATCGTGTTGTCAGGATTGCGCGTGACGATTTGTGGCCGGTCAACCATGTCGGGCACGGTCACAGGACCGACGACGACATCTATCGCGGCAGCGCCCGTTGGCACGGCAGGGGATGCGCTCGACGTCGCGGCGCTCGCTTCGTCGGCGCGCAGCGCATAGAACGTGGGCGACGGCGAGGAGCAGCCGGCGAGGCACGCCAGCGCAGCGGCGAAAGCGGTAGGCACGGTCAGGTTGCGGCGCTTCACTGCTTGCCTCCTGGTTTGCCCTGCACCACGGCCTCGGGATGGCGCTCGAGATAATCCGTGAGCATGCGCACCGAGGCGGCGGTGCGGGCCAGTTCACGCATGGCGTCGCTCGTGTTCTGCTGGAGCTGCGAGTCGGGCTGCAAGGCGTCGGTGGCCGAGTTGAGCGTGGATTTTGCCGCCGAGAGCGTGTCGTGCGCCTGCGGCACGACGTCGGTGCCGAGCTTCGCCACCACGTCGTTCGCGCTTTGCAGCGTGCGCTGCGCACTCGCACCGATGGCCTCGAACGGAATGCCGTTGAGCTTCGCGAGCAGCCGCGTGAGCGAATCCTGCAACGACTGCAGCGTGCGCGGCACCGTCGGCAGTTCGGGCGGCGTTCTCGACCAGTCGATCCTGGCCTTCGGCGCGTCCGGGAAAACGTCGAAGGCGACGTAGAGCTGCCCCGTGAGCGGATTACCCGAGCGCAGCTGGAACCGGAAGCCGCTGGCTATCAGGAACTCGGCAAGCTGGCGCGGTTGCGAAGTGAGGCGCCCGGCCGGCTGGCCATTCTCGAAGCGCGACGTAAAGCGCTCCGGATACAGATTGATTTCGACAGGAATGCTGAACTGTTTCTTGACTGGGTCGAAGCGCGTGTAGATGCGTGTGACCTCGCCGATCACGACGCCGCGAAAATCGACGGGCGCGCCTACGGTCAGCCCGCGCACCGAGTCGTAGAAGGTCACGACGTAGGTGTCGACAATGCGGTCGTGCTCCTTCAGCGAGTCGGCGTGCGTGGCGTAAAGCTCGAACTTCGAGTCGGCGTCGGCCTCGGGCGATTCACCGCCGGCGTCGGGCGCTTCGAACGCCACGCCGCCAATGAGCAGCGACACTACCGACTGCGTGTTGATCTGCACGCCGTCCGGGCTGAGCGAGACGTCGAGCCCGCTCGCGTGCCAGAAGCGCGTATCGCTGCGTACGAACCTGTCATAGGGCGCGTTCACGAACACGCGTAGCGTCACGCCCTTGCCGTTCGGGTCCATTTCATAGGAGGCGATCTGCCCGACCTGAAGACGGCGGAAAAACACGGGCGACCCGACATCGAGCGAGCCCATGTTCATGCTGTGCAGCACGAATTCGCGCCCCGGAATGTCGCTCGGGATCGCAGGCGGCACTTCGAGCCCCACGAAGTCGCGGCGCGCTTTGCTGGAGTTGCCGTCGTCCATGCCGACAAAAGAGCCCGAGAGCAACGTGCTCAGGCCCGAAACCGTACCGCCCGAAATGCGCGGACGAACGACCCAGAAGCGCGTGTTGTCGACGAGCATGCTCGCCGCGTCCTTCACGAGTTCGCCCGTCGCGATCACACGCTTGTGATCGGGCGAGAGCGTGACCGCCTTCACTACGCCGATATCGACGTCCTTGTACTTGATCTTCGTTTTGCCGGCCTCGAGGCCGTCGCCGGTCTTGAAGCTGATCGTGATGGTCGGCCCTTCCTCGATGATCGCCTTGGCCGCGAGCCAGCCGCCAATGAGCACCGCGACGATCGGCACGAGCCAGACGATCTGCATGCGCCAGCGCGAGCCGCGCACCGGCTTCGCCTCGGGCAGGTCCGGCAAGGAATTGTCGTTACCGGGCGCTGCCATTTTCGCGCTCCATCGCGTCCCAGATGAGACGAGGGTCGAACATGTTCGAGGCGAACATCGTGAGGATCACGACGGCGCCGAAGGCGATCGCGGCGGGCCCTGCCCTGATCGTGGCGAGCGCGTTGAACTGCACCAGCGCGACGAGCATCGTGATCACGTAGATATCGAGCATCGACCAGCGGCCGACCAGCTCGATCAGTCGATAGATACGCGTGCGTTGCTCGGGCAGCCATGTCCAGCGGCGTTGCGTGGACCACGTCAGATACGAAAGCCCGAGAATCTTCAGCATGGGCACGGCGATGCTGGCAATGAACACGAGCAGCGCGAGCGGCCAGGAACCCGACACCCACAGATACACCACACCGCTCATGATCGTGTCCTTTTGCGTGCCGAACAGCGAACTCGTGTCCATGACGGGCAGCACGTTCGCTGGCACGTACAGCACCATCGCCGCGACCAGAAGCGCCCACGTGCGCGAGAGGCTCGCAACCTTGCGCATATGCAGCGCGCTGCCGCAGCGCGGGCACGTCGCCGCATGCGCGGCTGCCGGCATGCGCGCAAGCAGCCCGCACGCATGGCAGCGCGCGATGCCGCAGGCGGCGCCCGTGAGCGGACCTGCAGCGCGTTCGCCTCGTGCTCCGGCCTCCTGGCGACGCGCGAAGTTCGTTGTCACGCTGGGCGCGTCGGCCACCTTGACCGCGTTGGCCGGCTGCGTCGCGCGCGCCACGCGCGACCAGAACTGCCTCGCGTCGAACGCCGCGCTCGCGCCCGCGAGCACCAGCATCAACGCGCCAAACGACCACAATGCAACACCCGTCACGACCGTTGCGATATGGGACAGCTTCACGAGCGCGACCAGCAGGCCGAGTATCAGCACCTCGGTCATGCCCCAGGGCCGCGCGGTGTACATCACGCGAAACAGGAGCGGCGCCTGCCAGGGCGCGCGGTTGAGCGCAAGCGGCACGAGGAGGGCGAGCAGGCACATGACCTGCATGCCCGGCATGAGGATCGTCGTGGCGAACACCAGCGCCGCGATGGGCCACATGCCGTCGACATAGAGAATCTCGACCGAATGCCACAGCGTCGTGCGCACGAGATTGCCGTTCACCGAGAGCCCGACGATCGGATACAAATTGGAAATGACGAACAGCACGAGCGCGCCCAACGCGAACGCGAGCGCACGCCCGAGGCTTTCTGGAAGATCCCGCTCCAGTTCGGCGTTGCAGCGCAGGCAGCGCAGCGTGCCACCGGGCGAGCAAGGCGCGCCGCGCTGCATGAGATCGCAGTCGTGGCAAACGAGAAGCTCGGCGCGCTTCATGGCGGGGCCTTGCTGGATCCGGTCATCGCGTGGTCGATTCATCGTCGCTGTACCGATTCGGCATGCGAGGCGTCAGCCTGGCGGCGGCACGCCGAGCACCGCATGGACCGCGCCGATGAGCGCGGAGTCGTCGAACGGCTTGCGCAGGTACGCAACCGCGCCGGCTGCCTGTGCCTGCTCGCGCACGCGCGCATCGTCGTGCGCCGTAATCACGATGCACTGGATGCCGGTGCCCCCAAGCCGGCGCTGCACCTCGATACCGTTGATGCCGGGCATCTGGATATCGAGGACCACGCACGCCGGCGCGTGAGGCGCCGCGGCCGCCAGCGCGTCTAGAAAGGCCTCGCCGCTGGTGTACACGTCGGAGTCGATGCCGACCGACTTCAACAGGCGCTGGATCGCTCGCCCGACCGACTCCTCGTCGTCGACGACGGCCACGGATCGTGTCACGTTGTTCATTTGACCAAGCGTCCGGTTACCGGTGAGGACAGCCAGACCGGCGCCGCCGTGCGCGCCGACCGGCATCCTGAGCGCAAGCGGCTGTCCCATGCGCGACTACTTGTGTTGTGCAGGCTTGACGGATACGGCGAACGCTTCCGTATACACTGCCTCGACCTGATCGCCGACCTGCACGCTTGCAAGCTGTTGGGGATCCTCGACCCGCAGGTCCATCGTCCCGCCTTCGGGTCCCATCAAGGTGACAGTTTGCGTTTTGGCGTCGACGGCCACGACATTCGCCGTGACCTTCACCTCACGCCCGACCATGCCGCCGGGCTTCTCGCCGGCAGCCGCGCGCTCGGCCTTCGGCGTTTCCTGTACCGAGGTCTCGCCGTCGCCTCCCTTCTTCAGGCTCAGCGTGAGGGATTCCTTATAGGTCATCGTCACGACATCGCCGACTTTTAGTTGGTCGAAGTTTCTGACTTCCGGTCCCAACTCGGCTTCCACCATCTTGCCGTCGTGACGCTTGAGCGTGACGGTGCGGGTATCGGCGTCGATCTTCGTGATGGTCGCCGTCACCTTGTGCATGCCGGTGACGGTGGCCTTACCCGGCTCGTGCGTCACGTTGGCCGTCGTCTGGCCCTGGGCCGCGGCAAGCTGCGCCGCGGCGACGATGACTGCTGAAACAACCCACTTGAGGTACGGCATCGCGATCTCCTGTTACAGATCGAGCTTCGTCACCTTGGTGCCGGCGACCGACGCATCGGCCATGATGCCCGTATTGGTCATCACGATCGCCTGGACCGGCGCCGTTGCGGTTCTCGTGTCGATCTGCCCATTCGCACCGACCTTGACGAGCGCAACGGCAACGTCGCCGCCAACCGACCAGCCCTTCGAGTTGCGGAACTTGTCGAGGGAGTCCTGCGTCATGAAGAGAAAGATCACGGCGGTCGACTGCACCCCTGCCTGCAAACCGAACGAAGCGGCCGCCGTACTGTAGTACCCGGCCGTCGATCCGCCTACGCGCAACGCACCCTGGCCATATGACCCGCCAATAATGAACGCTGCCTTGCCGACCGAAGGAAAGACCAGCACACCTTGCGACTTGGAAACGAGTTCCTGCGAGCCCGGGACAGTCGAGAACAGCCGGGACATCGTGCCGTCCACGGCCGCATCGATCTCCTGGCGTTTTGCCGCGTCGGTCGCGCCGCTCGTCCCACTGCTCGTGGTCGTGCTGCAACCCGCAACAGCGAGCCCAGCCGCGGCCGCCGCCGTAAGCACAAAAATCCGTCGCTTCATTGTTGTCCTCCATTGAGTTTTTACAGCCCGGACACGGCACTCACGCATGCGGATCAAAGCTCACGCGAGAATGAGACGTTGCTCGCACATCGTTGCTCATCGTTCAGTTACATAGTCGCAGACGCCACGTACAGGACAAATCGGACCTTGGTCTTACGCCGTCCGAAACCACAGCGCGCACCGCACGCGCTACTGCACCGTGTAGCCGCGCCCTTGCATGCACGCGGCAAAGGCGCGGTTGAACGTGTCGATCGCGCCCTGCTGCTGTTGCTGGCCGTTCGCCTGCTGGGCACGCCGGTTCTGCCGCGCGCGTGAGCCACCGACCATCGTGCCGGCCGCCGCGCCCACTGCCGCGCCCTTGCCCGCGTCGCCCGTGATCGCGCCTATCACCGCGCCGCCTGCCGCGCCACGCGCCGCGCCCTGGACACGCTCGCCGCCGCCCACGGCCGGGCCCGAAGGCGGCGGTGGCGTCGACGCAACCTGTTTCGGGTCGATTCCCGTGTTGCTCTTCGCCCACGAGTAGCACGCCGATTCGTCCGCATGCTGTTGCTGCGCGCTCTGCCCCTTCGCGGGATAGGCAATAGGCGTTGCCTGCGCGGCACTCATCAGAAGCAGCACAGCGGCGCACAGGGCGCCGGTCCGACGATTTATATAGGTATCCATATCAACTCCTTGAGCGCGTGCGAGAGCGCGCCGATTAGCCTGCTGCGATCGGCGGGAGGTTGGCAAGCGACAGTCGTGCTGACGGCACGACGCCCGGATGCGGGGCAAACACCGCGCCGTGCGACCGGCGCAGTGGTCTGTTCAATGATGTGGGAGCGGCACAGCGAAGACAATCAGACCATGGTCCTACCGTCAGCGACAACGGCTGGCCGGCGCGATGACACGCCCGCCGGCGCACGGCCGGAACGGCCATGCGGTGCGGCGGGCGTAAAAGCGATGCTGCGGGAGATCAGAATTTGTGGCGGATGCCGAGGCTCACCATGATTTGCGAACTTGAGCTGCCGTTCAGCCCATAGTCCGCCACGGAAGCGACCGCGGTGGTCAGAATGGAACCCGTTGCGGTCGGTACGCGCTGCGTGCCGTTGGCGTGCTGCCACGCGCCGACAAGGTACACGTCGGTACGCTTGGAGAGGTTGTAGTCGCCCCCCAGCGAGACCTGGTTGTAGGTCGCCGAGGTGTCGCCCGCGCTGTGCGTCCACGTATAGCCAACGCCGATGAGCGACGCCGGCGTGAGCGCATAGTTCACGAAACCGCCAGCGACGTTGTAGCGCTGATTGGACGGGAAAAGCGATTGCGCGTCGGCCTTGTACTGCGCATTGCTATACCGGCCGCCGAACGTCCACGGTCCGGCCACGTATTGCAGCGCGACGGAGCCAATGCCGACCCACTTGGCGGTTTCGTACGCGAGGTTCTGAAAACCGCCATCGAACGTGCCGTCCGAAGTGCTGGTCCAGTTGGTGCGGGGAATCGTGGAGTTTGCGTTAGTCATGCGGAGGTAGCCCGCCGCGATGCTGAATGGGCCAGTCACATAGCTCGCCGCCGCCGACCAGGTCTGCTGCGAACCCGTCGCACCCGCGACGCCGCCGAACGCATACATGCCCTCGATCTGGAAGCCCGCGAACTGCGGCGAGAGATACTTGATCGCATTGTTCGTACGAGAGCTGTTGTCGTTGTTGTCGACGTCGCCTGGCGTCGCGAAGGTGCTGCCCCAGTAATTGTCTGCGGTAAGGGGCTGGACCATGTCGACGACCGGGTCATATTGACGACCCAGGGTGAGCGTACCGTACTGCTGGTGCGTCAGGCCCACGAACGCCTGGCGGCCGAACAGGCGGCTGCCCTGCTCCGAAGTCCCGCTATTGATGTCGAATCCGCTTTCCAGCTGGAAGATCGCTTTCAGGCCGCCGCCCAGATCCTCCGTTCCCTTCAACCCCCAGCGGGACCCTTGCAGATTGCCGCCTTGCATCCGATACAGGTTTTTGCCCTGAGCGTCGGCGTTGTGGACGAACTGAAAGGCTTCGTCGATCACGCCGTACAGGGTGACGCTGCTTTGCGCTTGAGCGACCGGCGCCAGCATGGTGAGCGGAACAGGAAGCAACATAAGCGCAAGCTTTTTCATGTTTGCAACTCCTTCACGCACCAGGTAATTGGTATTCCTATACTAGTCGCTTGCTTCGGAACGACCTCGGCGCGAAATTGGTTCCGTTGTCGGCGCAAGACACCCAATGTGACATGAATGAAGGCCGCCGATCTGTAACCGCAGCTTAAATAAAGCATGAAAACCGGCATGTTTGCAAATGCCGCGAAGCCCTTACCGTACCGCGCCGACGCTCGTTGCGCATAGACAATCAGGACTCCATATACGATGCCCGCTGCCAGGCTCGTGTAACCGCCATACCAGACGAGCCGAGCGCCCAGCCCTTCCCCGCCACCGCCAGCCACAGTGCAACGAGCAACGCGCACCATCCGGCACAGCGCAGAACGCGGGAAAGCGCGGCGGGCAACCGCGCGCCGAACTGCGTCTCCTGATGACGCTCCATGGCCGTCGCGAGGCACGCAAAGGCGGGCACGCACAGTATCAAGGCGAAAAGCGGCATCATGTGCTCCTGCGCCGCAAGCGCACTCACGCGGCGCTTGTCCGCCGGCTTCGCACGCGGCCGGTGGCGCGCCGTGCGCATCGCGAGCGCGGCGTGCAGCGCCGCGAGCGCTCACATCATCAGATCGAAGCCGGCCTAGACCCAGTCGCCATTCGCGAGACTGCGCCAGAGCGGGCGCTGGGTCGTCAACGCATTGAGCACGGGCAACAACGCCAGCAACGCAGACGCGAACCACAGCAACTCGATCCACGCGCGTCTAGCGGGGCGCGCGAGCGCGTAAAGCAGCGTCGCTGCCCAGATTGCGAAGAACGCGTTGATTTACGCCTCCGCCCGATGCGTCAACGAAACCGGCAGCAGACGGTTGGCCCACAAATAGCCCGTCATCGCAATGGAAAGGCCGGCGATGCTCGCGATATTCAGGCGCTCCACGAGGCGAAAGCCGAAGTACGGCCGCTCGGGATCGGGCAGCTTCTGGCGGCGCTTCACGGTCCACATCACGAGCCCGGTGCCGACCATCGCCGTGCCCGCAAGGCTCACGATGAAATACAGCCAGCGTAGCGCGCAATGCCGGCTTCGGCCGGGAACTTCGCCGTGGCTTCCTCGACGCTCATGTCATGCAGCGGCGCCCAGTGCTCCAGATAGGACTGGCGGCGACCCGTCATCACGGGTCCGGGCAGCACGCTGTTGACCTGCACGCCGTCCGCGATGCCGCGGTCCGAAAAGGCCTTCGCCAGCGCGACGATCGCCGCGTTGATCGTGCCCACGGCCGCATAAGGCGCCTTCGGGAACACGGCCGAATTGCCCGACATCAGCACGACCGCGCCCGCGCTGGCCTTAAGTGCCGGCCACGCTTCGATCGTCAGGCGTCGCGCACCGTGCAGTTTGAGCGCGAGACCGCGCTCCCATTGCTCGTCGGTCATCTCGAACAGATCGATCTGCGGCACCGCGCCCGCAATGTTGAGCAAGGCGTCGATACGCCCATATGCCGCAAGCGTTTGCTCCACCACTTGCCGCGCGGCATCGGCAAGCGAGAGATCGATGTCGATGACGAGCGCCTCGGCGCCCGCGTCCCTCACCTGCGCGGCGGTCTCTTCGAGCTGCTCGCGGCTGCGCGCCACCACGGCGATCGCGTCGAAGTCACGCGCCAGCCTCACGGCCGTCGAACGGCCAATGCCCTGGCTCGCGCCCGTTACGATTGCGACTTTTCCGGCCATCTTCCCGCTCCTCACTCGATCAGTATTGCCAACCATCATTCGAGAAATTCCGTGATCGCGGTCGCGATCTCGTCGGCGTGCGTTTCCAGTGCGAAATGGCCGGTGTCGAAAAAGCGCACCACGGCTTGCGGCAGGTCGCGCTTGAATGCCTCCGCGCCGGGAGGCAGAAAGAACGGATCGTTCTTGCCCCACACAGCGAGAAACGGCGGCAGATGCGTGCGGAAATACGCCTGAAACTCGGGGTAGAGCGCAACGTTGTTCCGATAGTCGCGGAACAAGTCGAGCTGGATCTCGTGCGCGCCGGGGCGGTTCATATAGTAGTCGTCGAGCGAATAACCGTCCGGCGACACCGCCGACGTATCGGGCACGCCGTGCGTGTATTGCCAGATCGTCGCTTCGCGCGAGAGCAGTGCACGCAGCGCATCGCGATTGGCCGGCGACGGGTCCTGCCAGTACGCGCGAACCGGATTCCAGCCGTCGCTCAGGCCTTCCTCGTAGGCGTTGCCGTTTTGCGAAATGATCGCCGTGATGCGCTCGGGATGCGCGAGCGCGAGGCGAAAGCCCGTGGGCGCGCCGTAGTCGAACACGTACACCGCGAACCGGTCGAAGCCGATGCGCTCGGTGAAACGCGCGATCACCTTCGCAATATTCTCGAACGTGTACGCGAATTGGCCCCGGTCCGGCAAGTCCGATTGACCGAAGCCCGGCAGATCCGGCGCGACGATGTGAAAGCGGTCGGCGAGCTTCGGGATGAGGTCGCGGAACATGTGGCCAGAACTCGGAAAGCCGTGCAACAGCAGGAGCTTCGGCGCGTCGGCGCGCCCGGCTTCCCGGTAGAACACGTTGAAGCCGTCGACATCGGCACGGCGGTAGGCAATGGCAGTCATGGGTTCCTCCAGTGGTGAGCGGAAAACCGCGCGTTTAGCGCGCAGAGACGGACCGAACGGCTTCGGCGATGACCTCGGTCACGGCGTCGGGGGCCGTGACGCTCGGCGTGTGATCGACTTCATGGGCGCGGACTTGAGCGTTCAGCCGGCTAGCCATGAAGCGCTGCGTATCGGGATCGATCATGCGGTCCTCGTCCGCGACGAGAAACCAGGCAGGCCGGTCTCTCCATAGCGGCCGCGCCACCGCTTCGCCGATACACGCCGCCGCAATCGGGCGCTGGATCGCGGCGAGCGCCGCCGCCTCCTGCGCGGTGGCATGCTGCGCGAACGCGTTCGCAAACGCCTCCTGCGGCAGCCAGATCCAGCCGTGCCGGTCGGGCGCGAGTTGCGGCGCCTGCGGGTGCGTCTTCCCGCGATAGAACACGTCGGCCACGGTTTCGCCTTCGTCGGGCGCGAGCGCGGCCACGTACATCAGCGCCGCGACGTTCGCAGCACGCGTGGCGCCGATTACGGCCCCCCCGTACGCGTGGCCGGCCAGCACGACCGGTCCGTCGATCCGTTCGAGCGTGCGCTCGAGCGCCGCCACATCGTCAGCCAGCGAAGCGAGCGACAGTGGGGCCGCGACGGCGTCGATGCCCTGCCGGTTCAGCCGCTCGATCACCTTGCTCCAGCTCGACCCATCCGCCCAGGCGCCGTGCGCCAGCACCATACTCGTTTCGCCGTGAGACATACCCGCTCCTTATGTAACCGTGTTAACGATATTTTAGAGGTTACTGACCAGAGACGTAACTTGTCAAGGATGATTTTGCTGGTTACACTGAATGCACCCTGATTACCCTTCTGCGGCAAGAAAATGGACTTCCGTCCCATACCGGCGATATTCGTGGCCGACGCGCCGGGGCTCGACTTCCTGAACTCGGTTGCAACACCGGTGGACGTGCCGATCGACTGGATCGCCGACGGCGAAGGTTTGCTGTCCTGGCTCGAACAGGCGGGCATGGTCCCCGCGCCGGCGCTTGCCGCCATGCGCGCGCAGTTCACCGCGGCCGAGTTCGACAGCGTCGCGGGCGAGGCGCGCGCGCTACGCGAATGGTTCAGGACCTTCGTGCGGGAAAGAAAAGGCCTGCCGCTCGCCAGCGGCGATCTCGGCGAACTTGCGCCGCTCAACGATTTGCTCGCGCGTGACGACCGTTATGGCGAAGTCGTTGCGTCCGGCAGTGACGGCGCAGCGGCGTTTGAATACCGCGTGAATCGCCGCTGGAAAACGCCGGAATCACTCTTGATGCCCATTGCCGAGTCGTTGGCGAAACTCGTCTGTGAGCAAGACTTTACGCACGTGAAAGCCTGCGAGGGCCCGAAATGCACGCTGCTGTTCGCCGACCATACGCGCGGGCACGCGCGCCGCTGGTGCAGCATGGCGATCTGCGGGAATCGCGCGAAAGTTGCCGCGCACCGCAAACGGCTCAAGGAACGCGAAAGCGCTTAGGGTCGATTCACGCTGACAACAGGCGTGCGCCCCGGGAGCGGGCCTTGCGGGATCTGGCGGGCCTACCGGAATGGGAGAGGAACGATGACCGCCAGCACCCCAAAGCCCCATGAAAATGGCGCCAGCAACGCCACCCAAAAACCGCAGCAGAAACACACCGAGCATAGCGACGACAAGCGCAGCGCCATGCCCGAGCGCGATGACAAGTCGCGCAAGCAGTCGCCCGCCGACCGCCCCGGCAAGCAGTCCGGCGAAGGGGAGCCTTCGGTGGGCTGATTTCGTTGTCTGCATAGCGAAAGAGGCTTGCATGGTGCAAGCCTCTTTCACGTTGCTGCCTCACATCCTTCGCATGCCTTATCGTATCGTGTCAGTCGCGATCCGGGGCGCCGAGTGGAAAGAGCGGACGATACGGCCGCGCCTCGTTCACGGCCCGCGCGAAGGAAGGGCGCGCGAGCAGGCGCTCGCGATAGGCACGCAGCATGGGATAGGCCGGGGCAATGCGATGCGTCCAGTCCGCATAGAAAAGCGACGAAGACGCGGCGCAGTCCGCCATCGTATAGTCCTCGCCCGCCGCCCACGTTTTGCCTGCCAGATGGCCTTCGAGCCATGCGTAGGCGAGTTCGAGCTTTTCCTGCGCGAAGGCGCGCCCTTCGTCGCGCCTTGCCGGGTCGCCGGTCAACGCGCCGTCAACAGCGCGTTGCACGGGCGTCATGACATGCAGGTCGAAGAAGCGGTCGAGAAAGCGCACGTCGAGCGCGGCCATGGGATCGGCGGGCAGCAGGCGCACCGGCCCGGGATGCGCGAGCTGCAGGTATTCGATGATGATGCTGGTTTCCGCAACGTTGCGCTCGCCATCCACGAGCACCGGAAACTTGCGCAGCGGCCAGCGTTGCAGCCACTGCGCCGTATGCTCGGGCGAATCCGGACCGACGCCGCGGAACTCGAAAGGTGTGTTGTTCTCGTACAGCGCGATGAGCACCTTCTGCGTGTACGAGGAAAACGGATGACCATATAGCGCGAGCGACATCGATGGTGTCTCCTGGTTCGAGCCGGGGAAAGTCGTTGAACCATGCACCGGTTGCGTGCGGATTGCAAGCGTTGCCGGGAACTGCAGCGGCGCGTGTTCGGGGAACTGTACATGGCGGCGACCACATGCGTGGCGTATCGTGGACCGGCGCGGCTCCCTCTTCTTTCCTTTCGATATGCTCAACATCTTCGGCAAAGCATCGTCCATCAACGTTCGCAAGGTGCTCTGGACCTGTGTCGAATTGAACCTTCCCTTCGAGCGCGAGGATTGGGGCTCGGGCTTTCGCTCGGCGCAAACGCCGGAGTTCCTCGCATTGAATCCCAATGCGCTCGTGCCGGTCATCAAGGACGGCGATTTCGTTCTGTGGGAGTCGAACACCATCATCCGCTATCTGGCGTCGCGTTATGGCGGCGCGCAGCTCTATCCTGCCGATGCGTTCGGGCGGGCTCGCGTCGATCAATGGATCGACTGGCAGGCGACCGGCGCGTTCGTCGCCGGCGCGCAATTCTCGCTTGCGGATATTCCCGTTGGGCTGTCGGTGAACCGCTGGTTCGGCACGCCGTTCGAGCATCCGCATTTGCCCGCTGTTGCTGCGTATTTCGAACGGCTTGCCGAACGGCCCGGGTTTGCCGTGCATTGCGCAAACGGGACGCCGTGAGGAACGGCGCGGGCCGCAGGTCAACTTGCGAGGTCACTCAGGCAGGGAAGTCAGTCGATGTCGACAGCGCCTGCCACGTTTGCGTTTCCTGCGTCACGTAAGCGTTTTTCGCAGCGATGGCAGCGAGCGTGTCCGTGCCGAGCGGAAGGCGCAACGGCGGGTTCGACGCGTCGACGAGCGTGATCAACGCTGCGGCAAGCTTCGTCGGGTCGCCGGGCTGGTTGTGGTTCATTTGCACGGCCTTGCGGCGAACTGCGCCCGAGGTTTCGTCGTAGTCGTCGATCACGTGGGGCGCGACGAGCAGCGAGGACGCATCCAGAAAGTCGGTACGAAAATAGCCCGGCTCGACAACGGTCGCGTGAATGCCCAGCGGCTTCAACTCGGCATGCAACGCTTCCGTAATGCCTTCGACGGCAAACTTCGTCGACGAGTACACGCCAAACCCGGCCGGGGCCCGGTAGCCGCCAATCGATCAAATATTGATCACGTGGCCCGAGCGATTGGCGCGCATCGTCGGATATCTACTACAGGCATCGAACCGAACAATCGCTGCGCGTGAAGACGTTCATCGACTTCATGGTCGGGCGCATGGCCGGCAACCGAAACTTTTTCCTCGATCCGTCCGAGCTTCGCGCCGGGTAGGATTCGCGCGTGAACGCCGGGCCGTGCACAATACCGTCATGCAAGCTCAAGACCTCGAACGCCTTGTCACCCTCGCCATGCCCTTCGGCAAATACAAGGGCCGGCTCATCGCCGACCTGCCTGGGCATTACCTCAACTGGTTCGCCCGCGAAGGGTTCCCGCCGGGCGAGATCGGCCGTCTGCTCGCGCTGATGCAAGAGCTGGACCATAACGGCCTGAAGGGCTTGCTCGAGCCGCTGCGCAAACGCGGCTAGCGCCAACCCGGCACCTGGCGGAGAATGCCCGTGCGAATCTCTTGCGAGGCTGCCCGACATGGCGAAATTTCAGCCCGATGGATGGCATACCGTCACGCCCCGAATCGTCGTACGCGACGCGGAGAACCTGGTCGCCTTCATCAAGACGGTGTTTGAGGCACAGGGCGCGTTCCGCCATGGGCTGCCTGCCGAAATCAGGATCGGCGATTCCGTGGTGATGGTTAGCGGCTCAGACGGTCTGCGCGAGCCGATGCCGGCATTTCTGTACGTCTACGTTCAGGACACCGATTCGACCTACCAGCGAGCGATTGCGGCTAACGCGGTCTCGCTCGAAGTTCCGGCCGACCTGCCATACGGCGACAGGCGCGCGATGGTCAGAGATCCGTGGGGAAATACCTGGCAGATCGCCACCCATCAGCGCGACCTCTCGGCTGCCGAGATCCGTTCAAGGATGGCCAGCGAAGGTTAGGCCGATATTCGACCATTACGCGAATGGGGATTGCAGGACGATCGCATCGTCGCGTTCAGGGCCGGTAGTGACCATCGCCGCGGGAACGCCGACTTCGTTCTGAATCGCTTCGATCAGCGCTGCTGCCTGCGGCGGCAGGTCGCCATAGGAGCGCACGCCACGGGTCGAATCGGCCCAGCCCTCGAAGCGCCTGAGAACCGGCTGCAGGCGCTGCTGCTCGGCGTTCGTGGATGGCATGTAGTCGATGCGCGCCCCATCGAGCATATAGCCTACACAGAGCTGCACCGACTCGAAGCCATCGAGCACATCGAGCTTGGTCAGCGCGAGCTGGTTGATGCCTGCGACTTTGCAGCTTTGACGCAACTGCACGGTGTCCAGCCAGCCGCAGCGGCGCGGACGGCCGGTGTTGACCCCGTACTCGCCGCCGCGCTGCCGGAGCACGTCGCCGAGCGCGCCGTCCAGTTCCGACGTGAACGGACCTTCGCCAACACGCGTTGCATAGACCTTGCTGACGCCAAGCACGCGCCCTAGTTGCGACGGAGCGATGCCGGCGCCGCTGGCTGCGCCGGCGGCAATGGTGCTCGACGACGTCACATAGGGGTAGCTGCCCCAATCCACGTCGAGCATGACCGCTTGCGAGCCTTCGAATACCACGCGCTTGCCCAACGAACGGGCGTGGTCGAGCTGCTCCCAGACGCGGCCCACGAACGGCAGGATGCGCGGCGCCATGGCGAGCAGGCCGCTCAACATCGGCTCGCGCGGGAACGGCTCCTGGCCCGAGCCGCGAAGCCAGGCGTTATGGTGCTCGAGCAGAACCTCGAGCTTCTGGGCCAGCAGTTCCGGTTCAGCCAGGTCGCACACGCGCAGGCCGCGACGCCCGACCTTGTCTTCGTATGCCGGACCAATGCCGCGCAAAGTGGTGCCGAGCGGCTTCGCGCGCATCCGTTCCTGGGCAGCGTCAATCGCGCGATGCACCGGCAGGACCAGCGTGGCCGTCTCGGCAATCTGCAGTACCTCCGGCGTGACGCGGATGCCCATCGCCGCCATGCGGTCGATCTCCGCGAGCAGCGCCTCGGGATCGAGCGCGACGCCATTGCCGATCAGGCCAAGCTTCCCGCGCACGACGCCGCTGGGAAGCAGCGCAAGCTTGTAGGTCTGGCCGTCCACCACCAGCGTGTGCCCGGCGTTGTGCCCACCGTTGTAACGGACAACGATATCCGCCTTCTCCGCGAGCCAATCCACGATCCGGCCCTTTCCCTCATCGCCCCACTGCGCGCCGACCACGACGACATTCGACATGCGAGATTTCCCCTGGTGAGTTAATCGAACAGATCCAGAACCGGAACTGCTGCAAGGGGCTCAATATAGGGCTACGCTGCTGCCACGAAAAGCGATGTAAACTCACGGTGCTTGTCAGAAAAAGTCACATAGGAGTGTGGGTTGATGTCGCGTCGTCTACCGCCGTTGAACGCCCTGCGCGTATTCGAAGCCGCCGCCCGCGCGGAGAGCTTTTCGGTGGCGGCCGAGGAGCTTTGCGTCACGCACGGGGCCGTTAGCCGACAAGTTCGGCAACTGGAGGACTGGCTTGGACTCGACCTGTTCGAGCGTCGCGGCCGCAGGGTCGTCTTGACCGCGTCGGGGCGCGCCTACCTGGCCGAGGTATCGGCGGCGCTGGATCGCATCGCGCTGGCAACCAGTGAGCAGCTTCGGGCCACGCGCGCGCAGATCGTGAGGGTCAACGCGCCGACGACGTTCGCGTTGCGCTGGCTATTGCCGCAACTTTCCAGCTTCCAGCTGACCAATCCGGCGGTCGAGGTTCGGCTGACGACTTCGGACGAGCCAATCGAAAAGCTCGGCGACGAATGCGACGTGGCGATTCGCGGAAGCGAGCAGAAGTCGGCGGGGTATGCGGTCAAGGAGTTTTTATCGGAAGTCCGGCTGCCGGTGTGCTCACCCAAGGTGCTGGAGTCTCACCCGATACACCGCGTTTCGGACCTGGCGCACCACACCCTGCTTCACACGGCGACCTACCCCGGCCTTTGGGCGGAATGGCTTGCGGCGAGCGGCCACCCAGGGCTTGCCACGCGCCATTCCCAGCAACTGGATCACTTTTATTTGACCCTGCAAGCCGCCATTGACGGTCTGGGGATTGCAATGGGCCCTACCGCGCTTGTCGCGCTCGACGTCAAAGAGGGCCGTCTCGTGTTCCCGTTCGACGGCCCCGCCCTACCGGCATGGCGCTACTGCAGCTATGTCCGCGACGCGCGCCTCGACGATCCGGCAATCAACACCTTTCTGGCTTGGTTGCGCGAACTCGGCCAGCGCTTTTCACATCATGCGTAGCGCCAGATGGCGCATCGCATGTTCCGCGCTCACGGGTTGACAGCCTGGATTCGATGCTTTAAAAAGTAAAGCATGAAGATTCCACGGCCAGGACAACCCGTTCGCGGCTCGACCACCGGACGGCCAATCATGGTCGTGCTGGACCTGCTCGGGCGGCGTACCGCACTGCGGATACTGTGGGAACTTCGCGGCGAGGCGATGACGTTTCGCGCGCTCCAGGAAGCGTGCGACACGAATGCCCGCCTGCTCAATACGCGGCTCGCGGAATTGCGGGCGTCCGGTCTCGTCGAGCACGGCGATGGCGGTTACCGAATGACAGCCGAAGGCAGGAAGCTTTTGACCGCATTGCAGCCGCTGCTGGCCTGGGCGCATCAGTGGGCCGAGCGCGATCCGCAAGGGTTTGAAGCCGCCGATCCCGATCACGCCGACCGCGAGGCGTAATTCGCGGTTTTTCGTACAAGGGATGTTGCACACCGTGAACCATCTCCGCTGGAAGATCGTGGCATTGCTCGTTGCGCCACTGACGTTCGTGATGACGCTCGACCGCACGGCCATGGCCGTCGCGGCCCCGACGATACAGAACGAACTGGGCCTGTCGATCGTCGAGATGTCGATGATTCTCACGATCTACTTCTGGGCCTATGCAATCGGCCAGATACCGGCCGGCCGCGCTGCCGAACGCTTCGGGTCGCGCAAGGTGCTGTTCGGCACGAGCACGCTCTGGTCGCTCATGATGCTTGCCACGCCCCTGGGCACCTCGTTCGCCTGGCTCTTCGGGTGCCGCCTCGTGCTGGGCGGGGCGCAGTCGGCGGACTGGTCGAGCAGTGTCGTCGCGCTCAAGCGCTGGGTTCCGGCCAGCGAGCGCGCAAAAGGCAATGCGCTCCTGCTCGCAGGACTTTATCTCGGCCCGATCGTTTCAGCGCCGCTTACGGCGTGGACCATCGCGCGGTTCGGCTGGCATGCCGTCTTCTTCGGATTCGGCGCACTGGGCCTGCTGCTCGGCGCGATCTGGTGGTTCGGCTACCGCGACACGCCGGCGGCACATCCGCTCATCACGAAGGCAGAGGTCGAGTACATCGCAGCCGGCCAGCCACCCGAGCGCGCGGCAGCGAGAGGCGCGCTCAGGCGCTGTCTGAGGCAGTGGCGCTTCTGGATCTTCGGTGTCCAGTACTTCCTGCTGGTGCTGATCCAGAGCTTCTATACGACGTGGCTGCCAACCTACCTCATGCGTGCACGCGGGCTTTCGCTCAAGGCGATGGGCCTCTACGCATCGTTGCCCTGGGTTGCCGTGTTCGTGGCGGTATTCGTCGCAGGCGCGTTCAGCGACTGGCTGCTTCGAAGGACCGGCTCGATCTATCGGGCGCGCACGCCCGTTGCGATGACCGGATTTGTCGTGAGCGCAACCGCATTGACGGCGGCTTCGCGCGCGGATTCGATTGCGATGGTCATCGGCTTGCTGTGCCTGTCCTTTGCCGCGGTGGGATTCGTGCAGGTGGTCGTGTGGTCTGCCACGCAGGATCTCGGGCGCGCGTTTGCCGGTGTCATGTCGGGCTGGACAAACGTGTGGGGGGCCCTCTCGAACGTCGCGGGCCCCATGACGCTGGCTTTGATCGTCAAGGTCACGCATAGCTGGGCAAGCGGCATGATCGTAATCGGCGCGGCGGCCGCCTGCGGTGCGCTGCTATGGCTGTTCGTGCACCCCGAGCGCCCCTTGCTCGGTGACGAGGCGGCCGGACCGCTGCCGCCCGCTGAGACGGGCGCGGCAACAGAGTCCATCGGGAACGCAGGAGTTTCGCGCCATGATGCGCGCGAGACCGATGCCGATGCCGGAGAGGTGTCCGAGCAGAATCGCTGAGTCAGAGCACGAGGATCATCTCGTGCCACACCATGCCACCGTGGTCGGAGTCGGACGGTCTCACGTACTCGTAGCCGAACTTCCGGTACAGATCGACGTGCCGGTCCTTGCACATCAGGTGGATGGTGGCTTTGCCCAACGCTCGCATGCGGCCAACGAAGGTCTCCATCAGCAGCGTCGAGTAGCCTTTGCCTTGCTCGGCGGGGTCGACGACGACGGACAGCGAAACTGAGCGCGAAATGAGCGCGCCCCGCCGCGAGATCTTCCAGCGAATCGCGATGACTGGAGTACACGACGTTCACTCGCAAGTCAGGTGCAAGAGCCTGTATGCGCGACAGCGCGTGACTGCATGCAGATGCGCTCAATGGATTGGGCGTTAAGCGCCTGCCCCGACATCACATCAGGCTCTGTCGGATCGCCGCCAAGCCCAGTTACTGCCCGCCAAACGGCTTTTTGACCGTCAACTTGTTGGTAACGGATGTGACGCCCGGAACGCCTTTCGCGATCTCGCTCACTTTGTCGATCTGCGATGCATCGACCACGGTGCCGTCGAGCGTCACTGCGCCGCCCTTCGCGATGACGCTGATGTTGCCAGCGTTGATCTCGTTGTTGTGCGTGACGATCGCGGAGTAGACCTTGCGGCGCAGCGCATGATCGGCTTTTCGGATGTCTTTCGCCGTCATGCTGCCCGAGGCCGCAACCGCGGTTCCGTTCGAAGCGGCGCTCGTTTCGCTTACACCCACCTGCGCCCAGGCATGAACCGATGCCAACGCGATCAATACGCCGCCCGCGATCCCGAGCGCCCAGTTTGTTTTCATTGCATGTTCCACTTGTTATCTGCGTGGGGAGATCAGAAGCTATGGCGGATACCGACCATCGCCGCCGTGGTTGACCTGCCTTCCGGAACGGGCGCACCGTAGGTGATTGTCTGGCTCATGTTGCCGCGGTTGTTGACATAGCCGACCTGCGTGTAGGCGAGGGTGGTTTTGGACAGGTTGTATTCGGCGCCCAGCGCAAACTCGTTCGATTGACTGGATGAGTGGTTACGATCCTTCAGGTAATAGAAGCCCGAGGTGACCTTGAAAGCCGGGCTGAACTTGTAGCCGAGCCCCCCGGAAATCATCTCGAAGTTGGCGTGGCCACTGTTCGCGGGGTTCTTGCCGATGCTGTATGACGTTGACACGGAAAAATCGTGGAAGGTGTACTGCGCGCCCAGATACCAGAAGCGGTTGTTGGCCAAGCCGGTCGACGGCGCCGTGACGATTGTCGTGGGGCCCGTCTGCGTGAATGGATTCGTGTCGTGACCGTTGTAGTAGACAGCTGCCAGGTTCAGGCCATAGTTCGAATACTGCAGCACGGCGGACTCGCGCGTGCCGCCCTGGAACCGACCCGGAACGCCGCCGGGAGCATACTCGAGCGCAAGCGACGCGCCGTAGAACTTCGGCGACCGGTAGACGATCGCGTTGTCGTCGTACAGCGCGCCGATCGGGCCGTTCGTGCTGAGGCCCTGCCAGCCCGCGGCCTGGTTCATGCCTAGCCATGCGGTCAGGATACTGCCGAAGTACTGGGCGTTCCGTACGTCCGTATCTGCCATCGCATAGATCATCGGCACGATCTGCCGGCCCATGTCGATCGTACCGAACGGGCTCGATACACCCACCGTCGTCTGCTGGTTGAACAGCGCTGTGGCACCCGGCGTGTCGGCCAGCCCGGGCTTGCCGTTCGAACTGTTGAATGACCCCTGCAACCTGAAACCGACCTTGTAGCCACCCCCGATGTCTTCGCTGCCCTTGAGACCCCAGATGCTCGAATAGATCCCGCCATCCTTGAGCTCGTAGACATGGCCGAGGTTCACTTTCGACTGAAAGTTCGCTGCATTCGCGCTCTGATACAACAACCCCGAATCGATGACGCCATACAGCGTCACCGATGACTGCGCGTACGTGGTGCCTCCCATTGCAGCCAGCACAACTGCCACCAACCACTTCAGTTTCATTTTGTCTCCTGTTTGGTATATCCAAGCAACCCGTAACGACGTCCATCCGCGTTCGATACCAAGCAACCATCCGCCCGGAAATCAGACCAGCAGATAGTCATGGAACGCTTCGCGCAGCTGGTTCTTCAGCACCTTGCCGGTGGCACCCATGCGCAGCGCCTCGACGAACACGACCGCGTCCGGCATCCACCGCTTCGCAATCTGCGGTCAGGGATCTGCATGAAGCCGTCCGCATCGATCGTCGCGATATCGCCGGTCGGGAACCAGCAACTGCTTTTGCAGCATCAATCCGTTCACTCTCGCAATCCATTTTCTAAAACATCGCAGTCGTGGCGCGGCGTCAAACGGCACGCGAATGTGGGTCGGCGGCGTTCGACCGCCGCTGCGATTTCGGCCTTCTGCTGGTCAGTCATCCGATCCCATAGGCCAATCTCACGGAGCGTTCTCCAGCACCCCTGGCAGAACTTACCGCTCGGGTCCATCCGGCAGATATTGATGCACGGGTTGATGACGTGATCGCTTCGGGTCACGTGGCGCTCCGGTCAGATCACCACGCCACCGTTGGGGCTGATCACCTGGCCCACGAGGTAGTGATCGCCAGCCAGGTAGGTCACCGTCGAGGCGTATTCCTCCATCGTGCCCAGGCGTCCGGCGGGTATCAGCTGCCAGAACTGGTTGCACTTTTCCTCGCCTGCGGCCTTGAAGTATTGGGTGAATTCGGGCGTGGCCACGCCGCCTGGCGCCATCGCATTGACGAAGATGTTGGCACCCGCCACCTCGGCCGCAACCGACTTCGTGAAAGCAATTACCGCACCCTTGGTCGCACAATAGTGCGGACTGTGCGCGCTCATTGCCGACATGCCGGCAATCGACGCGATGTTGATGATCCTGCCGTCGCGCTGCGGCTCCATCAGCCTGAGCGCTTCGCGTGTGCAATAGAAGAGGCCGTGCACATTGACATCCCAGTAGCGATGCCACTCTTCATCGCTGATGGTGCCGGTAAAGCCCAGTGACTGCCGCGGCACGGGCGTGGTGATGTAGGCGTAGTGCTGGTTGCGGCGCATCGTATCTAGCGGCGTGTTCGGCACGCGCGCAGCATTGTTGACCAGAATGTGCAACGTGCCGAAGCGTTGGACGATGGCGGCAAACAGCCGGGCAACTTCGCTGCTCGACGAGACATCGCAGCGTAGCGCGAGACACTGCGCGCCGGCTGCTTCCACCGCCGCGCGCGTTGCTTCGAGCGCTGGCATGTCGATGTCGCAGATCGCGATGTCCGCGCCCGTGCGGGCCAGGTCGATGGCAATGGCGCCGCCCATGCCGCGGCCGGCACCCGTAACAAGAGCGATACGCCCAGCCAGATTCTGACGTTGGTTTTGCATTCTCAGGATCTCGCAGGTTGAACATGTTCGGTTGAGGCAACGCGCTGCCTGCCTGAGGCGCGCGCCGCAAGAGCGAACCAGACGGCCGAGCTGATCGCCAGCACATCGTTGACGAACAGGACGCCCGTCAATGGTGCGGTGCTGCCTGCATGCTTCAAATGGTCAGCCAGCATGCCAATGGCCACCGTGCCAATGGCGAGCGCGAATACATTGATCAACAACATCGTGAAGCCAGTCACCGTCGAGCGCATCTTTGCCGGCGTCATGCTGGTTATGGCCGTCAGGGCCGAGCCATAGGCCGCCATCGGCAGAAAGAATCCGGCACACATGCCGATATAGAACAGGGGCGAGCCGGCCGGTACGAATCGATATGCCAGCATCAACGGGGCGCAG
The DNA here is from genome assembly GCF_026343935.1 of Paraburkholderia sp. CNPSo 3076. Lineage (NCBI taxonomy): Bacteria > Pseudomonadati > Pseudomonadota > Betaproteobacteria > Burkholderiales > Burkholderiaceae > Paraburkholderia > Paraburkholderia sp. CNPSo 3076. The sequence goes on from NZ_JAPMAL010000022.1 coordinate 56,734, forward strand.
ATCAGGACGAGCAACGCCATGAAGCTTGCGTGTCCCCCGCGCAGGCGCCTCGCCGCGCGATCCCCCACTGCGCCTCCGGCTGCCGCGCCAAGCGTGCCGAATACCAGCTGCAACGCCCCGATCCGTGTGGCAATACCGGCCGCATCCATGCCTCGCTCGTCGACGAGCCAGAGCTGCGTGAAGGAGAAGCTGGCAAAAACCAGATGCACCAGCACGAAACCGACAATCGTGAAACCCAGTGCACGATTACTGCCAACGGTGCGCAACGCGGCGCGCGCCTGCTCAAGGAATGGTGCGCCGCGCTCCTGCGGCGCGAGTGCGCTTCGGTCTTCCCTGAGCAGCGCCAGCGGCAGCGCAATCGCAATGCCAATCACGCCCAGCGCATGGAACGTGGAGCGCCACCCGAGCGTGGCGCCAAAGCTGCCAGCAAGCAGGAAACTGCAGCCGACACCCAGCGGAATGCCCATGAAGAAGAGCCCCAGTGCCGTGCCACGCCGCCTGCCGGAGAAGAGTTCAGCCAGCAGGGCCACTGCGGCAGGGACCAGCGCCGCCTCTCCGCTGGCAACAAAAAAACGGGCCACCACCATCTGCCCGAAGCTCTGGGCGTGGCCCGACGCCAGGGTGCAAACGCTCCAGATCAGCACACCGGCAGCGATGATCCGGGGGCGGCTGAAACGGTCGGCGAGCGTACCCATGAACATCGCCATCACGCCAAAACTCAGTACCCACACCGCGCCGGCGAGAAACCCGTATTGCGTATGGCTGAGCGCCAGGTCCCGGATGATCTGCGGCGAGAACCCCAGCAGCATGTTGCGGTCGATGTGCGCCAGCAGGTGAATTACCAGCAGGGTCGCCAGGACGGCAGCGGGGCTTTTCTTCCAGAACATCATCTGTCTCCATGCCTGATGGGTTGGACTGCATGCGAGGCGCAGTATGTTGCCGCCCCTGCACCTCGACATGCCGGTCAGGCAACCTTGCGTGCCGGCACGCCGCGCTGCTCGGGTGCCCGGTTCGGCACCATGCCCAGCCTGTCCAGCGTCTCCTCAACAGACTTCCATTGGGTACCGATCTGGTAGATGTCGCGTGCCTCCGCCGCACTGGCGACGTCACGATTGAGTTCGCGCGCAATGCGCACCATCTGCTCGATCTGCCGCACGGAGGTAGCACGTTTGCCGTCCGGGCCGAGCAGCGTGTCCTCGATACCGACGCGCACATGGAGGCCCAGCGCGATGGCCATCGTGTTCATCGGCACGACATTGCGGCCCAGCGTTTCGATCGTGAGCACGGCACCGTCCGGCGTGCGACGCGCGAACTCCAGCATGTCGGCCGGATGCAGCCCTGCAGCGCCGCCGCCGATGGCCACGTAATTGAGGTTGAGCGGGCCGGTATAGACGCCCTTGCGGATCAGACGCTCGAGCGTTTCGAACTGCGCGAGATTGCCCAGCATGAATTGCGGCTGGATGCCGGCGGCAAACAGCCGCCGGATGTGCTCGACATGCCACGACGGATTGGACGGCGAGATCATGTCGCGGTAAGCCGCCTGAAGCGCGGGGTTCATGAACGAGGTGCCGGCGATGTCGGCCTCGGTCAGCAACTCCATGATGTTCATCTGGCCCGTGTTGATCGCCACGGTCACCTGTTCGGGACGCGGGTCCAGTTCCGCGAGCATGTGGCGCGTGTCGTCGTTCGCCCATTTCGCCATTTCGCCGTCGCTTTCCGGTGCGAACGAGATCGAACCGCCGACCTGCAGGATCATCTTCGGCACCGCTTCGCGCAGAAGGGCGAGCATCTCGTTGAACTTCGACAGACGCTTGCTGCCCTTGCCATCCTCTTCGCGCACGTGCACGTGCAGCACCGTCGCGCCTGCGTTGTAGCAGTCCACGGCCTTCTGCACCTGTTCTTCCATCGTGACCGGGATATCGTCTGAATCACCGGGGATCCATTGCGGCCCGTACGGCGCCACCTGAATGACCAGTTTTTGCTGATTTTCAGGCAGCAGCGAGTCGTCCATGAAATGCATGATGTGTATTCCTTATCAAGAATGGGGTTGGTGTGTTGGTGGCGTCAGGCAGCAGCCTGTGCCCCCCTGCACTTTGCCTGCTCAAACGCGGCCAGCTCCTCCAGCAGGATTGGTGCGCCGAGACTGGACGAATGAATGCCAAGGACACTGACGGCCTGCAGAACCGCTGCGATCTCTTCCTTCGTGGCGCCCAGTTCGAGCGCCTTGCGGATATGGCGGCGCGTGCCCGGCGCATACATGTGCGTGCAGGACGAATCGACTGCGATGGCAAGGAACTCGAGCACCTTGGGTTCAAGCACCCCGGACACCATGGTGTGTGCGCCCATCGTCATGAATTTCTCGGCCCACACGGGATCGAGTTCGGCAATGGCATCCCACGCAGGATTCCAGTTGCCTGTGGCGCGCAGCTGATCGCACACTGTCGTGGCGCTGTGGTTCGTCTCATTGCTCATTGCCTGTGTCCTCGGTATTCCTGAAAGAATCGGTAGATTGCCCGGTGCTGTGCCAACGGAGACAAGTATCCGGGTTCGGCAGGAAGACGTTTGACGGATTGGGACAAATAATTTACATTCTGGGACGCTACGGGAAAACGATATGTCCTATCTGCTTCGCAGTGCAGCCCTCACCAATTACGTCGAGGTGGCCCGGTCGCTGGGTCTCGATCCCTATCAGCAGTTGGGCGACGCAGGAATTGAGCGGTCTGTGCTGCTCGACCCCGACATCATGATTCGGGCCGAGGCGGTCGCGCGGCTGCTGGAGACATCGGCCCGGTCCGCAGCGGTCGAGGATCTGGGGCTGCGCATGGCCGAGACCCGCCACATCTCGAACCTCGGCGCGCTCGGATTTGTAATGCGGGAACAGCCAACGCTGCGAAAGGCGCTGGAATCCGCGTCGCACTACCTTCGGCTGCAGAACGAGGCAGTGGTGATGCGTATCGAGGAATCGGAGGGTCTGGCGGTCATCCGCGAGGACATCGTGGGCGGCATACCGGGTTCGATGCGTCAGGCAACGGAGCTGGTACTGGGGGTCCTCTACCGCGTACTGGGCATGGTGCTGGGCGCCGCCTGGAAACCCCGCACCGTCTGCTTCACGCATCATGCTCCGGCCGGCACGACGATTCATACGCGCGTATTTGGCGTGACCGTCGAATTCAACCAGGATTTCGACGGCATTGTGTGTCTCGCGTCCGATCTTGACGCCGCGATCCCTGCCTACGATCCGGTCATGGCGCAGCAGGTGCGCCGCTACCTGGATTCGATGCTGCTGCAGTCCAGCGCGACGATGCCCGACAAGATCAGGAAGCTGATCGTTGCGCTACTGCCTTCAGGCACCTGTTCGGTCGATCGGATTGCGCAGCATCTGGGCATGGATCGCAGGACTGTGCATCGCCATCTCGCACCGTACGGCGAGAGTTATCTGTCGATTGTCGATTCGGTACGGATAGAGATGGTGAAGCGGTATGTCGGTAGCGGCAACAGGCCGCTGTCTGAAGTCGCCTCACTGATCGGATTCTCGTCGTTGAGTGCGTTCTCCCGCTGGTTCAGCGGACGCTTCGGGTGCAGCGTTTCTAAGTGGCGCCGCGAAGAGGCACAACGAAGCGCAAGCGCCGATGATAAGTTCGTTTAGCGCTGCAAGCGCATTGGTCTGCGAATTATTGGAGCAGGATGGGCGGTTTGGTCGAGGATGCAACGAGTTTGATCATCGGTGGATTGTCCGTTTCCGACGTTCGAATGTCCGCCAGAAAGCGCGGTCGAACGGCCGTAGGTGGCCGAGTCCTGCCACCTCATTGCAGGGCTGGAATCAGGGAGGATTCGAAGCGCCTCATGCCGGAAGGAGCTATCCCGGCGACTTCAACCATTTCGCATGCGTGCAACTAATGCGACCAAGCGAGCACTCATTTCCTTGGCCGGCAAGTGCGCGAGCCAGCCGTGACCAGGAAGCAGCCATTCGAAACGATACACGGCCAGCTTGCTGAGCGATTCGGTGAGCTCGGTCCATGAGTACCAGCACGCGTCCCTGAATGCGACGAGGTCCTGCTCGCGTGGGCTCCAGGCAAGCGAATCACCCGAGCAGAGAATGCGATCGTCGAGGAGATACACGACGCTACCCCGAGTGTGACCGGGCACGGGGACTGCCTGTACACCAGCCGCAATGGTCGGCGCCGACACGTCGTCGAGCAGATCCGTTGCATAGGGGGCAGCCGAACTGTCCTCCCGGTGAATCCAGACGCGCGCGCCGAATCGACGCGCGTATTTGTCCGCGTCTGCGACGTCGTCACGATGCGACAAAAGAATGTGTGCGATGCCACCGGCGTCGTCGAACCATTTGACGAGCTCTGCCGCATAGCGCGGTGAGTCGATCAGCAGATTGCCGTCCGCACGCGAGGCAAAATAAGAATGTGCGCCAAACGATGAGCGTGAGTTGAATCCGCAGCGCCACACGCCTGATGTGATCTGCTGTGGAAAGATCACCGCGTTCGGACGAAGCTGCTTCGTTTCGCTGCGTACCGATGCTGTCGGGCATACGAACACCGCACGCCAGGCAGCAAGCTGCTCTTCCGGCGTGCCGGGCTGCCGAACGAAGATACTTTTGTCGTTTCGCTCGACGATCAGCCCGGGCGCGACATGACGCGATGCACCGCAATTGATGCACGCTGTGTCGATATACCACTCTCCAGGCGCGGAGTCGGTATTGCGTGGTGGCTTCATTCGATGCTCGGGTCCTGACAACGCATGGCAACCTCACAGTCCCATCATAGACCTTTCAACCGCCAAAGACACGACCGGAGCAACGGGAGGAAGTCGGAGCCACGAGCTTCGTAGCGCGTCACCTCTTGCCTAACCGTCATTGCACGAATTTGGGCCGCTGGCGAAGGCGCCAGATCGACCCAATGCCGTCATTCGACTCGCTAGTATTTGACTGAGCGCTCGTGCGAGTCCGACGGCCGTTCGCGCATGATCGACTGCGGCACGCGGCGTCACCCAACGATCGGCTACGAGGCACCGCTGCCCTTTGAAACAATGACCGACGCCAAATTCAAGGTGTCCACGGTCCGTGGGCAAGATAAGTGCTGCCATGGGATCCGGATGGCTGACATTGTCATTCGCAACAATCACGCGAACGACGCTATTTGGCCGAACCCAGAACTTTCTGCAGCCGGACATGCTCTTCCAGAGAGCCAGCTAAATGAACTGCCCTTCGAGAACTTCCTTTGACGCTGATTGCCGTGTCGTAACAGTTCGCTGACAATGATGCAGGCATGCAATTACGCCGTCGGGCTTGCGGTCGTCAACCGACACATCGCGACTGCGGCGCCGTTCACGATGGGCGCGCGCTCCGTGGATCGGCCGGCAAACTCCGCCTGCGCAATGCCTTGCCGGACGCCGCCACAAACGCTCCCCGATGCCTCATTGATGCAGAATCGGCGCAATGGCCACAACGACACGACCTGAATACGATGGACGACCCAGAATCGCTTTCCCTGGCACTGCCCGACGGCACTAAGGTCTCTGCGCTCCTCCGAGTGCCGGAGGACGCGCGAGCCCTGTATGTCTTCGCGCACGGTGCCGGGGCGGGCATGCAGCATGCCGGCATGTCGTCATTGGCCGACGCGCTTGCGGCGGCCGATGTCGCCACATTGCGCTACCAGTTTCCGTACATGGAGCGGGGCTCCAAGCGGGTGGACTCGCCGGCCGTGGCACATGCTGCCGTGCAGGCAGCAGTCGCAGAGGCACGCCGGCGGCTGCCAGCCCTGCCGCTCTTCGCGGGCGGCAGGTCGTTCGGCGGCCGCATGACGTCCCAGGCCCAAGCCATCGCCCTGCTCGACGGCGTGCGTGGCCTCGCTTTCGTCGCATTCCCGCTGCACCCGGCGGGCGCGCCCGGCGTGGAGCGGGCACGGCACCTGGCGGACGTCACGGTGCCGATTCTCTTCCTGCAGGGCACGCGCGACAAGCTGGCCGAGCTTCACCTGCTGAGGTCGGTCGTCGAGACGCTGGGGCCACGCGCCACGCTGCATGTGGTGGACGACGCAGATCATTCCTTCCACGTGCGCGCGTCCTCCGGCCGGACCGACGCGGAGGTCGTGCTCGAACTGGCACGGACGATGTCGGCGTGGTTCTTCGCCGAAGGAGAGTTCGTGCCAGTTACCTGAGCAAGCGCAGGAATGCTAGTAGCAGAGTCGGGACGGGGAGCCGGCGAACTCGCCGTGCTGCACTCGCCCGCTCAATCCCTTCGCTATCCGCAGATGGTCTGTCGCATAGCCACGATAAGCGACGCCTGTCGCGTCAGAGGGATGGTGTCGGCAACTTCGCTGCTGTAGTTGGCGCTCGTTGGTGGAGAGACCCTAAGTCGTATCTCACGCAATTCGTGGCGTCAAACTGTGTCGGTGGATGAGTCCAGGAAATCAGGCGCGAGTCGATAAATCTACAAAGACTTCAACTGAACCGAAGATCGAGTAGAGCCCGATTGGGAGTGCGGGAACGTCCGTTAAGGCTTGAGAAGCGGCCGACTATGTTTTTGGCTCTAACGTCGCTTCCTGGCCGGGTTCTGCCTGTCGTCGAACCACGGCGAGCATCGCCACCTGGCCGAGCGGCGACGTCCTCGAAGACCTTTACTTTCGGGCGATCTTCGGGGGACATCGAGCACGGTTACCGGCCTGCGCCCAGTTCCTGCTGTCGCCGCACTCGCGCGTGCTCCTCAAGACGTGTCTCTTCGAGTTCCTGCAGCACTCCATCGAGGTCTACAGGTCGCGTGTCGACTTCGATGCGACCGGTCAGTTCGGCATCGACATGCAGCCGCCCTGCTTCAAAGAGCGCCCAGATCTCCGTGCCATAACTCGCGGTGAGTATTTGCGGTGCAAACCGCCCGAAGTACGCGGCCAGGTTGTCGACGTCTCGCTTGAGCATCGAGGCGGCTTCGTTGTTGCCGGCTGCGTCGACGGCCTGCGGCAGATCAATGATCACCGGCCCATCCGCTGCCAGCAGGATGTTGTATTCCGATAGGTCGCCGTGAATCACCCCTGCGCAGAGCATGCGGACAACCTGGTTCAGCAGCAGCGCATGCAGTTCGAGGGCGCGGGCTTCGGTCAGATCGACATCGTTGAGCCGTGGTGCGACGTCACCCACCTCGTCGATCACCAGCTCCATCAGCAGCACGCCGTCGGTACAAATGTAGGGTTGCGGCACGCGTACACCTGCGTCGGCAAGCCGGAACAGCGCGTCGACTTCAGCGTTCTGCCATGACGCTTCCTGCATCTGACGGCCGTAGCGCGTACCTTTTTCCATCGCCCGCGCCTGCCGGCTGTTCTTGACCTTGCGACCGTCCCGATACGACGCGGCTTGCCGAAAACTGCGCTGCTTCGCGTCCTTATAAACCTTGGCGCAACGCGTCGATTCGCCACTGCGCACGACGTAGACTGTTGCCTCCTTGCCGCTCATCAACTGGCCGATGACTTCGTCGATAAGTCCTTCTTCGAGAAGTGGTGCAAGTCGTTTGGGTATTTTCATGCGATCGTCCGCCGTGCATGGCCCGCTGAGGTATGCGCGACCAAAAAACCGATGAATCGGGCAGCCGGTGCTGGCGGCCGTAAGCTTGCCGCGTGGGAGATGGATGGAGTCATGCCGGATTATAAACGTGGCCGAGGACGAGCCGACGCAAATCTCCCGGCGACTGCGTAGATGCATTGCGCCGCAGTTCCAGACCGCTCGCTGCCCGGCGCGACGGGCGGCACGCGACCCGTCGCAGCCGGTCGAGCAGTCTATGTCCTAAGGGTAGGTATCGGAGTGAAACGGTCATTCCGTGCCGTCGCCTGGGGGACAAGTCATCGGCCTCTGCGGACGCGTAGACCCGGGAGTTGGTGAGGCTGCTTACGCCGTGCAAGGATGCCTGCCCGCACCGGCGGCTTTTGCGCTCATGCAGCGGCCTCGCGCATCAGTCGTTCGCGCGTCATCCACAGATTGCTCAGAGCGAACAGCGTGTGCAACTCTGCGGATTCTTCATCAAGCCGCGCACCTTTAGATGCCACCGTGCGCGGCGATGAACATGGCAACGGCCGACCGGCAGTAGGATTCGATTTCGTTGCTTTCCTCTGCTCTCGCCTCATCGAAGCGTGCGATAAGCAGCAGATCGGATCCTTTGAAAAGCGCAGCAAACAAGCGGGCGGACCGGAGAGGATCGGGCACGTTCAGAACCGCCTTCGCGTGCAACTGACGCAACAGGGCCTCGACTTGGGCGATGACATAGGCGGGCCCGGCTTCGTAATGGAGCTTACTTAACGACTTTTGATTCGTCTTGTCGGCCAAGACCATGGCTTCGACGCTGCGGACGTCCGGGCTCAACAGCGTGCGAAGCAGGGATGATCCCACCGCCATGAGCTGATCTTCGGCCGAACCGTCGACGCCTTCAAAAAGGGCCTGTGGTGCAAACTGATGGCAGTGGGCCGCCATGGCCGCGCTGAACAGCGCCTCCTTGTTCTCGAAGTGCCGATAGATGCTGAGCTTGGATATCTTCGCCCGCTGGGCGACTTTGTCCATGGTCGTCGCTTGAAACCCCAATTCCACAAACAGTTCGCAGGCGGCGTCGACGATCGTTTGGCGAAGCGCCTCGTTGGTGGGCCGGCCGCGCCGGCCCTGGTTGTCTTTGGTCACGACAATTCCAGTACTTGACAGTATTCAAATTCTTGCACTACGATACCACGCAGTATCTTAAATGTGCAAGCCAAGGGTAGGTTTCAACCGGTTGTGCAAATCAGGTTTCCCCGTGCCGCCCGGCGATATCGACTGCGGCATTGTCCGGCCGGTCAACACGGTGATGGGCGACTTGCTCGCCAATGCCGATGTCCCGCCCGCTGACTGCCTCAAGCGCGTATCGCTGGACGATATTGCCCACCACGTCCAGCCCCCCCAATCACAACACGGAGCCCATCACCATGGATGACGTCATCATCATCGGCGGCAGCTTTGCCGGCCTCGCCGCCGCCCTGCAGCTCGGCCGTGCCCGCCGCAAGGTCACCGTTCTCGATACCGGCCGGCCGCGCAACCGCTTTGCCGGCCACTCGCATGGCTTGCTCGGCCACGATCACAAGCCGCCGCTGGACATCCTGGTCGAGGCGCGGCAGCAGTTGACGCGCTATCCAACGATCAGGCTGGTCAATGCCCGGGCCGAGAGCGTGTCTGGTGCCATCGACGATTTCTGCGTCGTCACTGACGATAACGAAAGCCTAAGGGCGCACCGCCTGATCCTGAGCTATGGCGTCGCCGACCAGATGCCGGATGTTCCTGGCTTTGCCGAAAGCTGGGGCACGTCCATCGTGCCCTGCCCCTATTGCGACGGCTTTGAAGTCGCCGGCCAGCATTGGGGCCTCGTCTGGTCCGGCCCGCAGTCGCAGCAGTCAGTCAGGCTGTTCCTCGATTGGACGGACAAGCTGACTGTCTTCGCCGATGGTCATGACATTGCGCCCGATATCCGGGCCGATCTGGCATGCCGCACCATACCTGTCGTCGATGGCCGGATCGTCGAGATCGCCCATCACAACGGCCATATCGCCACCGTCAATCTCGATACCGGCCGCAATGTCGCGGTCGACGTCCTGTTCGCCCATCCGCGCAACAGGCCGTCCGCAAGCCTGCATGAATCACTGGGCCTCGCCACGGTCGATACGCCCGTCGGCATCGCCCTCAAGGTCGACGAGCGCCGCCAAACCAGCATGCCCGGCATCTACGCTGCCGGCGACCTTGCCACGCCCCGCTTGCCCTCGGTCACCCAGGCATCATCGCAGGGCGCAATGGCGGGTATTTTCGCCCAGCAGTCGATGCTGGTTTGAGAGCACGGATTCCCTTCTCCCGTTGCGTCGTCGCTGTCGAAAAGGTCGGCGTAGATCGGCGCGGTGAAGGACGGATCGTCGAGTTTGACGGAATGGCAGGAGCGGTTGTCCTTCGAGGTCCGGCGCCAGGCGGCCGGTCTCGACCCTTGAGACGATCACACGCAGGTGTTGCGCCTTATCGCAGGTGGCGGCGGGTTTGTTCGAGACGATACGCACCTTGGCATCGGTTCAGCTCGCCCTTGCCTCGAACAAAGGGTAGCTAGCTAAGAACGAATCAGAACAAGGAGATGACATGGCAAAGGAAAATGCCTATCAGGTGGCCGACTGGAATGGTCAAAGCGGAGAGCGCTGGGTCGCCAACCAGGCCCGGCTCGACGCTATGGTGTCGGTGTTCGGCCAGGCCGCGATAGAAGCCGCCGCGCCCATGACGGGCGAGCGCGTGCTGGACGTCGGCTGCGGCGCAGGCGCGTCGAGTCTGGCTCTGGCCGCCTGCGTCGGCGCGGGGGGCCAGGTGCTCGGCGTGGACATATCCGAACCGCTGATCAGCCGGGCGCGCGCGCTTGCGCCACCGGATACGCCGGTCCTGTTCCAGGTGGCCGACGCCAGCAGCGCAGAGCTGCCCGAGGGCGCGTTCGACATCCTGTTCTCGCGTTTCGGGGTGATGTTCTTCGACGATCCGACAGCGGCGTTCGCCCATATGCGACGCGCGCTGCGGCCGGGCGGACGGGTCGCTTCCGTCTGCTGGCGCAGCGCGGCCGAGAACGATTGGGTGCGCCTGCCAATGGGCGCGCTCAAGGGCATCCTCGCGCCGAGCGCGACGCCCGATCCCGAAGCGCCCGGCCCATTTTCGTTCGGCGACCGGGGGCGGGTGTCGCGCATCCTGACGGCAGCCGGCTTCGCCGATATCGCTATCGCGCCCTTCGATGCTTCCGTCCCGTTCGGCGAGGGCGGGACGCGGGACGCTGCGATCGACGACGCGGTGAAGATGACGCTCGAGGTCGGCCCACTGTCGCGCGCGCTCGCTGATCAGCCCGACGACATCCGCGCCCGCGCGTCAGCCGCGGTTCGCGCCGCCTTCGCGGGGCTCCCCGGCGAGCGGTCGGTGATGATCGGCGGCGCGGCGTGGATCGTCATGGCACGCAATCCGGCACGCTGACAAGGATTAACAGGGGAGACGCCCCCGCTCGGTAGCGCTGGGCGTCGTTGGCCGCTCAGATTGATGTCCTTCTGGCCGATGAACGAGCGCTCGCCTTGTGACAATCAGATGGCCGGTTGCGAAGCAGAGCCGACGCCTGAGCGGCCTGCCGGCGGCGCATGTGACCGGCAGTTTGTGGCCGACCAGAGCCGGACGATCGAGCGCGAGGATGATCTCCCGTGTGCGTTTGATGCAAAAGGCATAACTCGACCCGTTGCCGTCATTCGAGCCTTCGCGACGGTAACGACGGTTTTCGGACGTGCAACGGCCACTCGCTCGTCTCTGGCTCGCGAAACCATGAATCGAGTCGAAAAGCCGTGCTTGTCCCCTATCGCGTCATGCGATCGGGTGGCTAGCGGAATTTTTTGCGTCGAGCGGGAATATTTGAAGTACAGCGGTCGTTTAGCCTGCGGCGATTTCTCGCCAGTCAGACGTGGAGGGAAGTTATGTCTCAGATCTCGTGGGGTCTCAAAGCGGCGGCGGTGATCGTCCTCGCCGCCGGTTTCACAATCGGACATGCTGCTGCCGATGAAGCTTACGCCGTCACGCCACTTGTATCCAACCTGGCAGGCTCTGCTCCGAAGGTCGACGGGGTACTGCAGAACGCCTGGGGTATTGCCTTTAGTCCGGCAGGAAGTCCATTCTGGATCAACGACAACGCCACAGGCTGCTCCACGCTTTATGACGGCGCGGGCACCAAGGTAGCACTGCAGGTTTCCATCCCGCTTCCAGGCAACGTGATACCGGCCAGCGACTGTCATCCCGTCTTTGCCAGCAGGCCACCGAATCCCGCACCTGCGGCGCCGACCGGCATCGTATGGAATCCTTCGTCGGCATTTCTCGTGCCAGCTACCCAGATCCCGGCCGTATTCATCTTCGCGACCGAAGACGGGACGATTTCCGCTTGGGCCGGTGGGTTGAATCCGGCTAACAACGCCGTGATCGCGATCGATAACTCATCCAATCCCACCGCTGCCAACGGGGCCGTCTACAAGGGTCTCGTCTTCGGTGTGAACGCGCGAGGCGCATTCCTGTTTGCGACAAACTTCCGATCGGGCCGGATCGACGTATTCGGGCCGAACGGCACGAATGGTTTGTTTACGCCCGCGATGACGGACGGAGGCTTCGCCGATCCGAACATCCCAGCCGGCTACGCCCCGTTTGGTATTGCGAACATCGATGGCGACCTTTTCGTCACCTATGCGCAGCAGGACGGTCAGAAGCATGACGACGTTGCAGGCCGCGGTCATGGATTCGTCGATGTATTCGATACCGACGGCCACCTGCTGCGCCGCTTTGCGAGCCAAGGACCGCTCGACTCGCCGTGGGGCATTACGCGCGCATCGTTTGCGTTCGGCCGTTTCAGCGGCAAGATCCTCATCGGCAACTTCGGCAATGGCCGAATCAATGTCTTCGACAATGACGGCACGTTCGTCGATCAGCTGGAGAATGAGTTCGGCAATCCACTGGCGATTGACGGCCTGTGGACTCTGACACTCGGAGGCGGGCGCAATTCAAGCCCGGACACGCTGTACTTCTCGGCAGGTCCTAACAAGGAGTCAAATGGACTCCTCGGAACCATTGCTCCAGCAAATGGCTCCCAAACACGAACGTCCGCTCAGAACGGGCAATAGCCCGCAGCATGGCTCCCCGGCCAACTCCTGAAGCGCGACAGCGCTAACCATTGACGACGTTGATTCGAGTCGAGCCGAAGGACCCCACCTCAGCCGGTCGCGGAACTCGTCAGACGCGACCGGCTCTTCCCGGCAAGACCGGGAACTGCGTGTTCTCGCGTAGGCAAACTGGCGCCCAGGACGCCCGATCCAGTCGCTCCCGAGTGCGACGATGGTCTCCGCTGCACCTTTCACGCAAAAGGCATAAGACGGACCTTTCTGAGACATACGCCAGAATTCGGCAGAGCGACAGGTTCCAGGAGCGTGCCGGACATTGCGACTCAGCGCCCGGCTTGCTGCTGCGTGAGGTACTTGTCGAGCGCGTCCATTGTTCCGCCCCAACCTTGAGACATGCTGGCGTGCGACGCGTCGAAGATGGCTTCCTCGGCTTCACTGGCGTCCAGAGCGCGCCACTCAAGGTGCATCAACGTGCCACCCTCGACTTCGCTGAGTGTCGTCGTTGACAGCGTATAAAGCGGCCATTGCGCGGACATCGGATGTCGCGTCACTCCGCCTTCGGCATCACTAAACTGCACGACGACGACAATGCGCGCAGGGGGCGTCAATTCGCGGAACGTCCACTTGCCCCACATCGCGGGAGCGTCGGGCACGCCGCGCGGCTTCATCGCGTAGTGAAAGACGCCACCGACCCGCGCATCCACTGTGCAGTGGGACATTTCCATGCCGGGTGGGCTCATCCACATACTCAAATGCTCAGCTTCAGTCAACGCGGCGTATACGAGTTCGCGCGGCGCAGCGAAGCGGCGCTCGATGACGAAGGGAGCGGAAAGTTTGTCAGTCATTGCGGCGAGTCTTCCTGGTTCGGGTTGAGGAAACTTTGGACGTGGTTTTCGGCGCAGCCTTTCCGTGGGAGTCCTTCACAGCCTTCTGTTGCAGTTGCTGCAGGTAGCTGTCGAGCTGGTCGAGACGCTGTTCCCACAGGGCACGATACTGCAATGCCCAGTCAGCGGCCTGCTTAAGCGGCGCAGGCGCGATGCGACAGGGGCGAAACTGGCGGTCGCGCCCCTGAGTGATGAGGCCGGCCCTTGCGAGAACGCGCAGGTGCTTGCTGATGGCAGGCGCACTCATATCGAAAGGGCCGGCCAAATCGCCAACCGTCGCTTCGCCTTGCGCCAGCCTGGCGAGGATGGCGCGCCGCGTCGGGTCAGCCAGCGCGGCAAATGTGACGCTGAGATGGTCTGCTTCCAATGATTTTTCCAATTGGTTAATTAGCCGATAGGTTAATCATGGTCCAGACTAAATCCGCTTGTCAAGCAATCCGTGCAGTCTCTGCCTTTTCTTCAAGAGTCAGGTTCTTCGTGTAATCCGCCCACGCTTGATCCCCGATTTTCATATCACTCTTGAAGCTCTGAAGCTTCGCATCGATATACGCTTGCTTTGTATCCAGCGCCGCGGACGCAATGGTGAATCGCAGACGATTCAGCGCTGTGTTCATTAAATCGATACGCTGAATGGAAACCAGTCTCGCTTCGTAGACTTCGTGTAGCGAATCGTTGACTCTACTTATGCTCCAGAGCCCCATCAGGCCCCCCGCTAGCAGCAGCACACTCAATGCAGTCATGACGGCGATCAGTCGCGCCTTGATCGTGAGGCTCTTCAAAGTTCAATTCCCCGATTAATACAATTGACGCAAGCGTATTTTCGCCGTCTTCAAGGTCCGGTCCTGCAACGTCAGATCGTCATGCCGCCGTCAACGCTCAGGGTCGTCCCCGTCACGTATCGAGATTGATCCGACAGTAGCCATATCACAGCACTCGCCACCTCATCGGGCTGACCGATTCGATGCATCGGAATCATTGCATCCAGCAGATGGACGTCACCACTAGTACTGCGCATGTAATTCGGCGTCTCGGTGGCGCCCGGACACACAGCATTCACGCGAATGTTCCGAACCGCGTATTCCTTGGCGACTGCACGGGTCAGCCCCACCACCGCGTGTTTGGCCGCCACGTAGTGGGCAATGCCGTCCATACCGCGCAATCCAAAGATCGAGGCGTTATTGACGATGGCGCCCCCGCCCGAACGCAGCATCGCTTCGACCTGATACTTGACACCGTAATACACGCCCTTGAAGTTCAGATCGATCACCCATTCCGCTTCATCGATTGGCGTTTCGTGAATGGGTTTGAAGTCCCCGTGCCCGCCGGCGTTGTTGAATGCGAAATCGAGACGACTGAACGTTTTTTCCACGAATTCAACAAGCGCCTGATTGTCTTCTCGCTTCGAAACGTCCGCCTGGAAGATTGCCGCCCGACCGCCCAGGGCTTCGATTTCTTTCTGGACCGAAACCAGCTTGTCTTCGTCACGACCGGCCAGAACGACCGTGGCCCCTTCCGTGGCGAGTGCCAGCGCAGCGGCCCGACCCATTCCAGAGCCGCCGCCGGTCACCAGACCAACCTTCCCTTTCATCAACATCTTTGTCTCCCTTTTTGTCACAGCGAGTTACGCGGCCTCTGCCTGCGATTCGTCAGGCACCCGATCTTCGTGCACCAGATTGCGCCGCAATACCACGGCCTGACCGCCATGCGTTTTACCGTTGATCCACGCAGACAAGGACGAGTCCATATAGTCCGCGTGACCCGGAAACCAATCCATCAGCGATTGTGCAAGTCTATGCACGGCGCCCAACCCAATCTGACCGATAGCTGCCAGTTGATGCACCTGAAACACTGAACCAAGAACTTCGTCGTGTTGATCTCGATGGCACCTGGAATAAACCTCGGGAAAAGCCGTTTTGTCCATCCACGCGTGTTCAAGATCGAAGTGGGCTATCAAATGTTTTTCCACTGCATCGAGAGCAGCCAAAGCGGTGTGCGCCGTACTATTGCGCAATGCAGTGACAACCTGAACAAACTCACGATGTTCATCATCCATAGGGCCATGTCCAAGTAGCAGAGCATCGTTCCATTCCAGCTTTTCGACGCTGTTGGTCTTTCGCTGTGCATGGTGTGCATGATGGTCACTGCGATTGGTCTGTTGAGCGTTCATTTTTCATTCCCCCACTTCGGTTCCTGGTTAGGCCTTCCGTTCGGCTCCAATCAGAATCGAAGCCATCACGGCAGGTGCATTGCTTTTGTTACGCCATGCGTGACGTGTGCCGTTCTGAACCACGATATCGCCGGTTTTCAGAACACGTGTTTCCCCGTCATCGAGTTCCAGACAGAGTTCGCCGCTAAGGACGATGTCGTAGTCAACCGAGTCGGTGATATGAAAGCCCGAGCCATCGGGTTCGAAGCATTCAGCCAGACCCGGCAGGATGGCTGCATACTCGGCGCCGGCGGCAGCGCCGTCGAACGAAGGATCCGCCATCACCGCATCAGGCGGGAACTGCACGATCATCAGACGCGTGCCATTCAGCGCCGGCATCACCGTGGCTGCGTCGGCAACGGGGTCCCCAGCCGAATGCGGGAGTATGGTTTCGGGACTCGTTGCCCAAATCTGCGTGGTCCTGAAACCGGGAACGGCTGCGAAAGCATGGCCCGGTTCTTCGGAATCGCTCAAGATTACGGACTTGCCATTGTTTTGGCCGGTCACAACGCGACGTACCATTTCGTATATCTCCTAGTCCTGAATAACCACGACGTTGACGAAGCCCGTGACGCGCTTTGCTGCGTCTTCCAGCGCTTCATTTGCTTGATCGAGCGTGTAGGTGCGGTTCTTGAACGACGACACATCGAGCGTACCCGCCTCGATCATCGCGACCAGATCCTGGCCTTCGCCGACCGTGAACCAGAGCGAGCCGATCACCGACAGCGCCGAGCACATCATTTCGTGCATGTTTACCGGCACTTCGTTGATCTGGGCACCGATTTCCACGAGCTTGCCGCCGCGACGCAGAGCACCGAATGCGTCTTTGGTGACTTGCATGTTCGGGCCCGGAGCGATAGCGTCCATCACCGAATCGACGCCCACGCCGTCCGTCTGCTCTTTGGCCCATGCAGCCAGGCCCGACGACCCGTTGGCGACCGAGTACGTCAGGATACGAGCCGGGTCGATTGCCTTGACCTCGGCCAGCGTTTGCTCGTTGCGAGCCACGACCAGGATCTTCGTCGCGCCCATGGCACGTGCGATCAGCGTGGCGCACAGGCCCAGCGTGCCCGTTCCGCCGATGATCATCACCGACTTGCCGGCCGCGACTTGTGCTTTGCGCAGACCCGAATAGGCCGTGCCGAGATAGCCCATGCGCGCGCCGATTTCGAACGAAACCTTCTCGCCGAGCTTCACCAGACCGTCAGCAGGCGCCGTAGCGTATTCGCTGAGGCCACCGTACGGGTACTCTTCATACAGGAACTGCGACTTCGGTCCGAAGCCGAAGTAGCCTTGAAATGCGTAGGCTTCGCAGTTGATGGGCTCGCCCACGCGGCAGGCGTGGCACGAACCGCACGAACGGCCCGGATTGATGTACACGCGGTCGCCAACCTTGAGGCCCGTCACTGCGGGACCGACTTCAGCCACAACACCCGCCGCGTCCAGACCGTAGATGGCGGGCAATGCCGCATGCGCCAGATACGGTTTTTCCGAACGGTAGTTGGTGATCACATTGCCCAGATTCGGAACGATGCCAGAAGCCTTGAGCTTGATCACGACGTCGGTCGGCCGCTTGAGCGTCGGATACGGAATCGTATCAATGCTGAACGTGCCCGACGTGTTGTCGTGGAGGCGCGCAGCGCGCATGTATCGGCCTTCGTTGCTCATTCGTACGTCTCCTTAAAATGCTCCTGACGCACGGTGCGTCAGGAACCGTCACTATGTGTCCGCTCTGGATCAGAAAGAATGAATCAGGCCGAGGCTGAATGCCGTTTGACGGCCACCCGAAGCCGGACCCGCAGCCATCAGGATCCATGCCGGACCACCCGACGATTGCTGGAACGCCAGCGTGGAATACAGGCTCGTGCGCTTCGACAGCAGATAGATCAGCGAAAGCGTTTCCTGATTCACGTGCTGCTCGTTCAGCACGTCGTTGCCCTTTTGGTACTGATACGAGAAGTGCGCGTGCAGCGGAGTGGACAGTTCATACGTCAAATCCGCTTCGTAGACACCGACGCGTGCACTATTTTGCGTGTTCTCCGTATTCGTATACAGCGCAGCGAATTCAGCAGCGCCCAACATGTACGAAGCGCCAACGCCGAAGTTTCGAATACCGTCATTCCCGTTGTTCAGCGACGGATACTTGATATACGTGTATGCGCCATTCAGCGAGAAGCCGCCATTGCGATAGTTCACGCCGAAACTCTGGGCCGAGTTTGAACCGAAGTTGCCTGCGACGCCGCCAAAGCTGTACAGACCACCGAAGGAGAAACCGCTGTACGTCGGGCTGGTGTATTTGATGGAGTTCGGAATTGCCGAACCCAGGAGACGGTCGAAGTCGAATGAGCCGTTGCCGGGACCGCCGCGCGGGCTATTGAGGCCCTGGAACGAGCTTTGGCGCAAGTTCATTGCGTTGACAACGGGGAATGCGGGACCCCAGCGTTCTGCGACCAGCGAATCGAACATAAAGTCGATTTGATTGCCAGCCGTCAGCGTACCCCACTTTTCGTCCTTAAGACCAACGTATGCCGTATGGCCGAACAGACCGTTGATCATCGCGCCGTTGTTCATGTTGAACTGGCCTTCCAGCTTGAAGATCGCCTTGGTGCCGCCACCAAGATCTTCACTACCCACGAAACCGAACAGATCAGGTGCTTGAGTATCCGGGTCGATGGACACCAATTTCTTGCCACCGACGTTCGACGTGTACATGACACCCGAGTCTATAAGGCCGTATATCTGAACGGATTGTGCGTTGGCGTTGACTGCCACCACCGACCCGATCAGTAGTACAAATTGTTTGATCTTCACTTCTGGCTTCTCCTCACCTGTCAGCACCCACCTGATTTACGGGCACTGTGTTTAGCGCTGTGTCCTTGGGGACCGCGATTTATGACTCCCTCTGCAATCGAGGGAGTCACCTCCGTGCGTGACGGCTAACCATCACCAATTTATTTTTGAGCTTTGAGCAGATCCAACGCCACGTCAACGATCATGTCTTCCTGGCCACCGACCATACGGCGCTTGCCCAGTTCGACCAGAATGTCCACGGTCTTCAGACCGTACTTCCTGGCCGCGACTTCTGAGTGACGCAGGAACGACGAATACACGCCTGCGTAGCCAAGGGCGAGCGTTTCACGGTCCACACGAACCGGGCGATCCTGGAGCGGGCGCACGATGTCATCGGCTGCATCCATCAACGTCATCAGATCCGTGCCGTGATTCCAGCCCATGCGTTCTGCTGCGGCAATGAATACCTCCAACGGCGCATTGCCGGCGCCGGCGCCCATACCGGCGAGCGATGCGTCGATACGATCACACCCTTCTTCCACAGCAACGATGGAGTTTGCGACACCCAGCGACAGGTTGTGGTGGGCATGCATGCCCGTCTGCGTTGCGGGATCGAGGACCGCCTTCAAAGCACGGAAACGATCACGGACGTCTTGCATCGACAGCGCACCGCCGGAGTCCACGACGTAGATCGTGGTGGCGCCGTAGCTTTCCATGAGCTTCGCCTGCCCAGCCAGTGCTTCCGGCGTGGTCATGTGGCTCATCATCAAAAAGCCCACGGTATCCATGCCGAGTTCACGGGCGTATTCGATATGCTGCTTCGAAACGTCGGCTTCCGTGCAATGGGTAGCAACACGAACCACGCGCGCACCCGCCTGGTAGGCAGCCTTCAGATCGTGAATCGTGCCGATGCCGGGCAGCAGCAGGGTCGCGATCTTCGAATGCGTCACCACGTCAGCAACCGCTTCGATCCACTCCAGGTCCGAGTGTGCGCCGAAGCCATAGTTGAAGCTCGAACCCTGCAGACCGTCACCGTGCGCGACTTCGATAGAATCGATTTTCGCCTTGTCCAGCGCGCGTGCGATGTCCTGCACGTTCTGGATCGAGTACTGATGGCGAATCGCGTGCGAGCCGTCGCGCAGCGTAACGTCCGAGATGTAGAGTTTCTTGCCCTGAGTCATTTGCAGTCCCCTTATGCGCCGATCATGGATTGAGCCATGCGCTCTGCGGTACGCATGCCGACGCTGGTCATGATGTCGAGGTTGCCTGCATAAGCGGGCAGGTAGTGTGCGGCCCCTTCCACTTCGAGGAAGATCGAGGTCTTCAGACCGCTCAACTTGCCGAGTCCGGGAATGTTCAGGTTCCGAACTTCATCGAACTGGACCTTCTGCTTCAGACGATAGCCCGGAACGTAGGCGTTCACGGCCCAGGCCATCTCTTCAATCGACGCCTCAACTGCATCACGATCTGCGAGTTCCGACAGGGTGTAAACCGTGTCACGCATGATGACCGGAGGCTCTGCCGGATTCAGAACAATGATGGCCTTGCCCTTCGATGCACCACCCACGGCTTCGATTGCCTTCGAGGTGGTTTCCGTGAACTCGTCAATGTTGGCCCGGGTACCTGGACCTGCCGACTTGCTGGAGATCGAGGCGATGATTTCGCCGTAGTGGACCTTGGCCACGCGCGAGACAGCCGCAACCATCGGAATCGTGGCCTGACCACCACACGTCACCATATTGACGTTCAGTGCATCGACGTTCGTGTCACCGTTCACGACAGGAATGCAGTACGGTCCGATTGCAGCGGGTGTCAGATCGATCATGCGGATGCCGGGCTTCAGCGTGCGAAGGAATGCGTCGTTCTTCACATGTGCGCCAGCCGACGTGGCATCGAACACGAAATCGATGTCCTTGAACACGGGCAACCGGGTCAGGCCTTCAACGCCCTCATGGGTGACCGCAACACCCAGACGATCCGCACGCGCCAGACCATCCGATTTCGGATCAATACCGACCATTGCGCCCATTTCCAGAGCCTGGCTATTGCGCATGATCTTGATCATCAGGTCGGTGCCGATATTGCCCGACCCAATGATTGCTACTTTGAGTTTCTTCGCCATATTCGTTACTCGATGAAAGTTGCGCGGACCGAGCCCAGCCCTTCGATTACCGCCGTGTAGGTGCCGGGCGTGGACACGGCAACCATGGGTCCCAGCGCACCGGTGAGAACCACATCTCCCGCACGCAGCGGCGCACCCAGTGCTGCCATACGATCTGCGAGCCATACCGCGGCATTGAGCGGATTGCCCAGACACGCAGCGCCGTTGCCTGTGGAGAGCACTTCGCCCTCTGATTCAAGCCTCATCTCGCACGCGGTGAGATCGAGTTGCGAGAGTGGGACCGGACGCGAACCCAAAACGAACGCGGCACGCGAAGCGTTGTCGGCAACCGTATCCACGAACTTGATGTCCCAGTTGCGGATTCGACTGTCCACGACTTCGATGGCCGCCACCGCGTAGTCCGTCGCACCGATCAGACCGGCAAACGTATGACGCTCTGATCGGGAGCGAACACGACCACGAGTTCAGGATCGAACTGGCGAACGCGTTCCCGTGCGGCGGCACCCATTCTGGCCACTTCGGCAACGACTTCGGGTTTCGGATCGAAATACCCGTGCAGCGGCGTATGGGAAAGGCATTCGAGAATAACTGACATGCACAGGCCTTAAACGCGATTGAATGTGAGACGAGCGACCCGGGCTTCCGACGTACCCGCTTCCAGCTTATGCGTGGTCAGCGACAACAGATCTCCCTTCAACTCCGCATAGCGCTTCTGTTCGCCACCTACCCAGTTCGGGAACAGGCAGTGCTTGACCGCGTGCGTGACCACGTTACCTTCGATGCTCCAATCGCCGGCGTAGGTCAGGTAGGTGTTGTATGCCACGGCCTTCTCTGCGTCCGATGCATTCCACTGACCACCGGTCGTGAACTGTGCGCGATCTTTTTTGGCGATGGCACAGAACATGCCATTCGGCCCGTATTCCATGAACCCTTCGAGCTCCGTACCCATCGGGTGGGTGACTCGACCATCATCAAAAATTTGTTCCCAGGCCCGAATTTGCCAACGGCCTTTGATATCGAGATCTTCCATCTTTGTCCCGTTAATTAATTGAGCAGGAACTCCGAAACCGCGAGCGTGAACGTCGCAGCCTTTTCGATCTGTACCCAGTGTCCGCACTGATCGAACTCTTGCAGCGTCGAGCTCGGTAGTAACGTCTTCATACGTCGCGACCACTCGACCGGGATCACCTGGTCGTTCAGGCCATGGATGAGCAGCGTCTCGTGCGTGATTGCCGCCAGATCCGATTCAGCAAGGGCCAGCATTTCCACGCCCTGCTGACGCGGCGCCGGGAACAGGCGGGAAAATCGTTCTTGCACGTCTGCGCGGATCGATGCCTCGTAACGCATACGCACCAGGTCGTCGGTGATGATCGAGTGATCGTAGGCGAACACTTCCATTAGCCCCTTCATGGCATCCAGGCTAGGCGTGTAACCCCATACCTTGTCAAGACCCTCGCTGATCGGCGCATTGATGCCTGCCGCGCCCATCAATACCAGACGATTCACGCGCTCGGGATATGCCTTGGCCAGTGCCAGTGCGATGGCACCACCAAAGGAGTTGCCGACCACCGACACCTTCTCGATCTCCAGCGCGTCGAGCAACGCGATCAACGATTCCACCCAGACAGCGGGAGTCAGCTTGAACTGCTCGGGGCACTGGGTATATCCAAATCCCAGCATGTCCGGTGCGATAACTCGAGCCTTCTGGCTCAGTACCGGAATAATGCCCCGCCAGTTAGCCCAGGCGGTGACACCGGGGCCCGAACCGTGAATCAGCAGGATCGGATCGCCCGCGCCCTCACCAACGTCGTGGTAGTTCAGCGCGAAGTCACCCAGCGTGAGTGAATTTGCGATTTCGGGGCTTGCGTTGCTCATCAATTTGCCTTTTGTGTATCAGGGATAACAACCGGTGCACGCATGCCTTCGGCCGCCAGTTGTTTAAGAATTTGTCGCGCTTCCTCGCGTTTGTGATCCGGAAGCCATGTCCGGTCATGACCCCAGAGGCTCATACCTTTCAGTTCCTCGACTTCCCAGTCAGGTCCGACCGTGCGCGTAGCCCAACCCAGTTCGAACATCCATCCGTCCGCGTTCTTGAGATAGAACGAGGTGGCGTGGTCGTTGATGTGACGACCCAGCGTCACGCCAATCGAATCCGGATTCAGGAGCGCGGTATCGTACGCGCGACCGACGTCATCGAAGTCGTTGTATTCGAGCATCAGGTGATAGATGCCGGCCTTGCCACCCGTATGCGCGATGCCAATCGTATGGTGGCGTGGGTTGCAGTGCAGGAATTCGACCTTGAACGGCTTATAGGTGTAGTCCGTGAGATGCATGCCCAGCACGCTGCGATACAGGTTCGAGAGTTCTTCGAAGTGCTCGGTAATGAGCGCCACGTGACCCAGGCCCATGTTGCCGGTACGGAAGCCGCCAATCGGACGGCCGGGCACGAATTGCGTGTCCGCATCGGCCAGACCATAGGCGATTTCCAGACGCACACCATCATCGTCATGGAAGTGCACCATGTTCTTGACGCCCCGGAATTCGATTTCCTGAGCCGTGCCGGGTGTCGTTTTATAACCAGCGGCCTCCAATGCCATCGTGCACGCCACCAGGGTCGGGGCGTCGGGAACTTCGAAGCCCATACCCATCATGGACTCGCCATCGGTAGCCGTGACGACAAACCGCTGAATCTTTTCGTCCGCGCGAATGCGCATGGTCTTTCCGGCTTCGGTCACTTCGATCTGCATGCCGATGTGATTTGTCACCTGGTCGATCCATTCCTGCATACAGTGAGTCTCGACCACGATGTAGCTCAGCGCATTAATCATCTCTGTTCAATCCTTGCAGAAACAACGTATAGGCCCGTCGCGGGCCGGGAGGCGCCGACGCGGCTCACACCAGCCCCGATCAATAGAGATCCCTCAGGGGCGCGCAATGCCGCCCAAAACGCCTTCCAGCAAAATGCCAATAGCGAGCAGCCGTCGATCCGAACCTTGCGGACCGTCGAACTCCATGCCAACCGGGAGCCCCGTTCGGGAACCCAGTCCTGCCGGAAGATTCAGGCCCGGAAGCCCGGCACTCGCCATCGGCTCGGTGTTCTGGATCAGACGCCGGAAGTTCTCTTCCTCATAAATGCTGTCGTCAGCATCGGGCGCCACGCACGCGGTAGTCGGGAACATCAGCGCATCCAACTGATGCCGGGCAAACAGTTCGGCATACCTGGCCCGCAACTGATCACGTCCGCCACCGGCCTTTTGTGCCTGTTCGTACAGGGGTGTCACATCCACGAGTTCACCTGCGGCATTCGGGAACTTGTTGGGCAGCACCCAGTTTTCATAAATCCACTTCACGTCTGGACTGTCGATCTTCCTGGCCAGTTTCTCGACCGTCATCTGATGACCGTTGTCCTTCAGGTACTGCTCCATACTGGATCGGGACTCGCCAACCACCGCCTGGAAGCCAACTGCAGCATTCAGTTCGATCAATCCGGTTTTGCCCAGATCAATGATGGTCACGCCCAACTGTGTGAGACGCGTAACCACAGAGCCCGCGACCTCGCGCGTGTCGGGATCGAGATTCGCCCAAAACTCGGCGGGAAGGCCTAGCCGTAGCTTCCTGAGTTCCACGTGGGGCAACGCGCACTCGTCAGAAATCACACTGTCAAGGAGCGCCACATCGTGCATGTTCAATGCCATGGGGCCCACGGTATCCCGCGTCCTCGCAATGGGGATCACGCCCAGGCCCGAGTAGCGACCCCACGTCGGACGCAGCGAAGCCACGCCATTGAGTGCGGGGGGAATGCGCATTGAGCCGCCTGTATCGGTTCCCAATGCCCCTAGGGCCATCCGTGCACCCAGAGCAGCGGCCGAGCCCGAGGACGAACCGCCGGCAATTCTGGTCTGGTCGTATGCGTTACGGACCCCACGGCCTGCACCCGTATTGAAGGCACCGTTGTAGCCCGTCGCCCCATAGGCCAGTTCATGCATGTTGGTCTTGCCCAGCACGATGGCTCCTGCATCCCGGAGCTTGCGCAAGGTCGGTGCATCCGCGACCGGCACGAAGTCTGCAAATGCGGGACTACCTGCGGTGCAGCGGATGCCCGCGCTATGAATGTTGTCCTTGACCACGATAGGGATGCCTGCCAAAGGCCCCAACGGAATCCCTGTCTGCCGTGCCCGATCAATCGCCGCTGCAGCCTTCAGAGCGCCCTCTGCATCAACGGTAACGAATGCGTTCAGGGCTTTGCCTGCGTTGATACGTTCCAGACAGGCCAATACCAACTGTGTACTCGTCACCGATCCGTCGTGAAATGCCTGAGCGGCATCGGCCATCGTGAAATCGATGAACGGTTGATGTTTATCGTGGGTCATATTTAATCCTTAACCCAGGCATCCTTGACAGCTTTAGAAGTCTTGCTCATGTCTGTCTCCTTGCTTTCTGGTTATGGAGCTACAACCACAGAAACTTAAAGGCCAAGCTCGCTCCGTTCGCGGGTAAGCGTGTCGATCACCGCGTACAGGATTTTTTCGGCGCAGGGCATCAGGTCGGGAACGTAGGTGGCGCCCATGCCGCCCAGTCCCTCGGCAACAGGCACTGGCGCGCCCTGAGCCGGCCACGGCCAACCGATGCGAGCAGTCGGCACACCGTAACGACGCAGTGCCGCACCGTCCGTTTGACCGGCCAGCATGTCGGGTACGCCATGCGGACGGCCCTCGATGTGCTCCCAACCTCGCCTGGCCGACTGAATAATCCAGTTTTCTGGGTCAGTGGTGCCGCCCGGGACCGAGCCGTACATCTCCCAGTCCATCGTGATTTCCCGATGACGAGTCTTCACGTCCTCGATGAAGTTCGCGAACTGTGCCTTGACATCAGCGGGGCTCGTCCGGGGATTCACACGAACGTCGAAGAAAATCTCTGTGACTGCGGACGGGAATGCAGGTCTTTCGATCTGACCGCCACGAACGCCGGCAATCCAGCCATGGGGCTCGATAACGCCCGACGTATTGCGTTTCGTGTATTCAGGAAGCCATGCTTGCAGCTCCTGAATCACCGTGGCAGCGGGAACCACCGACGAACGGAAACCCGGCACGTCGTGCGGGATACCCGCATAGCCCATCGTGCCCTTGACCGTGATCTTGAACCACGCCATACCCGGCTCTTCGTGGTAAACCCAGTTCCACGGCTTCATGATGATTGCGAAATCGGGGTACATGCCACGATTCAGCAGATTGATCACGCCATTCGACATGCCCGAATGACGCTCCTTGATGTCAACGGGCATACCGCCATCGGCCATACCGACAAGCAGATTGCCGTTCAGCGGAACACCCGTTTCCAGCACTGCCGTTGCCACTTCAACGTGCGTGGCAATCATGCCCTTCGGATTCGAAGCGCCGAGGCCGAATACCCAGTCTTCGATCTGCCTGGCGTGCGGCTGCAAATCGGCTTCTTGACCGGGGCCGGAAAGAATCTCTTCTTCCTTGGTGCGATCCAGGTGGGTGTCAATAGGCGCATAAAGCAGCAACGACGCGCCGCCACCGGTTCCCCGGTGCTCACCCATAACCGATCGGCTGATGGCCGAGTTGTCGTACGTTTTCGTTTGCAGCCCGATCATCTCCATGTGCTGCTGCATATAGTCAGCAGCATCACGCGTCGAACCCGTAGGGCTGTGAATGTCCGTCAGCTCGAACAGCAGCTTTTGAAGACGCTTCGAACTCAGGTTGGCCTTAGCCCTTTCGTACCATTCGGTTTGCTGAGCCGAAAGCGGGATTTGCTTCGTAGGATTGAATTCCATGTGCCCATTCCTCAATTCGATGCAACAAACTGCTCTGCGAAAATCAAGTCCGGCTTCATGCCCAACTCGATCAGACGCCTGGTTGCCGCGTCGATCATCGGCTGCGGGCCGCACAGATAAGCCACCGTGTTCGGATCCGTCACATCCCCTTCCTTGAGGGCCGAGACCGGTGAACCTTCGTGCATGTCTTCCGTAGCGTTGCGATCCACGCAGATGCGGGTCTTCAACGTCGGCAACCAGTGCTGACGCAGTTCCATGTCATCCAGCGCAAACAGCGCTTCAGGGACCGCGCAACCAAACGAGAGCAGCATCGGCGGCTTCTTGCCCGAGGCCTGCCTGAGGCCATCGATCATCGACAGGATCGGAGCCAGACCCGTCCCACCGGCAACGAAGATGTGCGGCGCGCGACGATGCTCTTCGCGCAGGAAGAACGCGCCATAGGGGCCCTTCATCGTCAGAACCTGATCCACTTGCGCCTCGTTTTCGAGGAACGTGGACATCGCCCCATTGGGCAGCAGCCGGACCAGAAATTCCATCTTCGGCAGGGTCAGCGAGGTAGACGACGGGCTGTAGCTGCGGAGAACACCCAAACCCGGTACCGTGATCTGCATGAACTGCCCGGGCCTGAATTCGAGCCAGTTGCCTTCGGCCAGCTCGACAGTCAGACGCATGACATTGGGCGCGATACGCTCCACGGAGTCGATGAAGACCTTCACCTCCTGGGCGACCGACGAGCCGACTTCCGAACCGTATGCGACGTTGATTGAACAATCGGATTCAGCCTTCGTCACGCAGAGCAGCCGGTTTCCTTCTGCGTATTCCGAAGCCAGGAGCGTCGAACTGGCGCCAGGGATAGTCACGGCCTCACCTTCCGCGAGCTGGCACGTGCAGGACGCGCAGGCCCCGGCCTTGCACTGATACAGCACAGGCACTTCTGCCTTGATTGCGGCTTCGAGAATGTTTTCACCCGACCCGGCGGCAAATGTACGGCTCACGCCGTCTGCGAAGTTAATGGTTACCTGATGAGCTTGGGTCATGACTTAATCCGCAAAATAAACACTTTCAATATCAATCAAGCCAACCCAGGCGGGACCTGACGATGCCAATCACTGTGGCGCTGCAATACCATGCCGACCATACACAGCAGGTCATCTTGATACTTGCGGCCAACCAGTTGCCCACCGATGGGCAATCCTTGCTCGGTAAATCCAATGGGTACCGACAATGCGGGGTGTCCCGAGGCGTTGAACGGCGACGTGAACTGAATCAGACGCCGGTTAGCCTCAGGATCCGAAGCCAAACCCGCCAACTGTTCATACGTCGGTGCCGCATAGGGCTGCACCGGAGCCAATACGACATCCACTTCTGTGAATACCGCATCCATCTCGCGGGTAAACTGCTGAGCATCACGAATGATTCGCTCGTAGTCCACAGCCTTGAGTTCGCGTCCCTGATCAATCAAACGGGCCAGTGCGGGACCGTATTCAGCGGCCTTGTCGGGATACGTCGCTCCATGAGCAACAGCTGTTTGAACCCCGCAGTGATGCTCCCAGTTGGAACTGGTCGCCCGCGTATCCGGAACCTTGATGCTCTTGATTTCGCCGCCCGCCTCAGCAAGGATGACCTTGACCTGCTGAATCGCGCGCTGAATCACGGGATCGACGCCATCCGAAATCCACGATTCGTCGATGCCGATTCGCAATCCCTTGAAGCCTTTCAGGAAATTGTCGAATCGTTGCTCGTCGATGGTAGCGAGCAGGCGTTGCGTATCGTGACCACCAATGATTGCGAGAAGGAGCAGCACATCACGGGCCGAGCGAGCCATGGGGCCCACGTGATCCAGCGATGCAGCCAGTTCCATCGTGCCCTTACGGCTGATCGTGCCGTAAGTCGTTTTCAATCCAGTCAGATTGTTAGCTGCACTGGGGAAACGCACCGAGCCACCCGTATCCGAACCGAGCGTGCCATAGCACAGACGAGCCGCCGTAGCGACACCGCAACCCGAGGAACTCGCACCACACCAGTGCGCGGCACCCCATGGATTAACAGGATCAGGGATCGTCGGATGGTGGATGGCAAATGCGCCCTCCGTCATTTGGAGTTTGCCCAGCATCACCGACCCTGCATCTTGCAGGCGTTGCACGACCGTCGCGTTTTCCGTGGGTACGCGCTGGGCATGGATCGGCATACCACCGGCAGTCACTATGCCCTTGGTATCGAACAAATCTTTAACTGCGAGCGGAATACCGTGCAGGGGACTCCTTACATCCCCGGCTCGAATCTCTTTCTCCGCCTGCTCTGCGTGCTTCAACGCCAACTCAGGAGTGACACGGGCATAGCTATGCAAATTCGCGTCCAGTGCTTCCACGCGGGCCAGAATCGCCTTGGTGACTTCTACCGGACTGATCTTGCCACTGCGAATCTGCAACGACAGGTCGTAGATTTCGAAATTAGTCAGGTCGCGTGGAAGGCTGCTCATGACGGATACGGATGATAAGTTTAGTTAGGTCGAGGCCTGATGGCACACAGAAACGAGAATGGAGACCGAGAGGAATACGAACCGATCTCCTTCCTCGTAGCTGGGCATCAGCGTGCTACAAGGTGCCAAGGAGAACTGATAGGCACCCTGACGAGTGCCGACCAATCCTTAGAACCAGACTTGTTCTACAAAGTACGCCGGGCGCTTGCCATCGGCGAGTTCCTTGAAGCGCGTGCTATGAGTCTTCACTGCACCGTAGACGCCCTTGCCAGGCTTCGCGATGCCACGGTTGTGGCGCGAAGCGAGCTTGCGCCACGTGACCGGTGAGATGTCGGTCGACACCAGTTGCTCGTCATCCCAGCCCGTGCCGTCCGCGTAGAAGTGCTGCATACCTTCGCGGGCGTAGAGGTCGCAGTCGTTGAAGCCGTGCAGGCACAGCTCCTTGTACACGCGGTCAAAGCGGTACTTGAACTTCTTGCGATCTTCCTCGGTCGGGCAGATGCGGACCAGCACTTCCCAGTACTCGTGCAGATCGTCCGTGACCGGAACGTACCATTCGTACTGAACGACGTGCTCTTCCGGCCAGTTTTCGACCATGAGGACGCCCGGGAGGACCACCGACGTGCGATAGAAGCGACCGTTCAGGTTGTCGATCTTGAGGCCCAGTTGCTTGTTTTCCAGCACCGGCTGCCACTTGTCCGTGAACAGCCATTGCATCATGCCCTTCGGACCATTTTCGTCTTCAACGACCTGAATGCAGTCGTCCGAGACCGGCAGAATGCCCAGCGGGAGCACCCAGTCGTTCACGTGAACGATGGAGTTGTCCTTGTGAACCAGGATGTGCGCGTTGTCGAAGCCGTTTTCGCACGCGATACGCCAGTTGCCGAAGCCCGTGCGGTGCATGCCGTGAGCGACTGCGTTTTCGTCCAGGATCGATGGCGTGTCCGGCCACAGCGGGTGCGGGAAGCGCTCGTTGTTTTCCGGGAAACGGAACGGCAGGTCATCCGACAGCGGGGGAACGTCTTCGAGCGGGAAGTCGTCTTCACGAACGAATACGAAGATCATGCCCGCGACTTCCTGAACCGGGTACGTCGTGATACCGGTCGTGCCGATCAGCTTGTCGTCCGGATTGGCAACGATGGTCGAGAGCTTGCCGTCGTCCAGATTGAACGTGAAGCCGTGGTACCAGCACGTGATCGTTTCCTTGTTGAAGCACATCGGCTTCTCGGAGAGACGAATGCCACGGTGAACGCACTGGTCCTTGACTGCGTAGACCTTGCCATCGACGCGTCGCAGCACGATGGGCACGCCGGCGATCATGATGCCCTTAATGCCCGTCTGGAGTTCTTCTTCGTTCTCGGTCGTGGTTTCCACCAGTTCCTTGCTGAACATCGCCGGATACCAGTGGTTGATGAAGCCCCAAGCTGCGTCCTTGTAGGGCTGGTATTGCGATTGCGACTTTGCATCGTTGTAGCGCGAATCGCTGATCGAATGCTGCGCTACGCGACGGCGAACAACAGTTTGGTCCGACATCTGTATGTCTCCTCGGAGGGGGTTAGCCCTTGTAAAGGGGGGTATTTTTTTGCGCACCAGGTAAGGCAGTGACCGCAAGACAAATCGTATTGCCCGACCGCGCAGTCGACACTCCAATGACTACGAGCCCTATCCCATCTGTGCATTCAATATGCGTTTCGAGGGTTTATCCCTACAAACGAAAACGGGGCTCCTGAGAGCCCCGTTCGGGTTAGCGCTTGACTTGATCAACTATTTCATTCGTAGTACTTTTAGTTTGGAGCGTGGCGTAATTGTCCGCAAGGGCAAGCCCTTCGCATCATCGGAAGCATTTGGCGAGGCGGCGCGCGATTTCCGGATTCTGGCCGCACGTGGTGGAGATCTTCAGTTGACGCTCAGCCGGGGGCGTCAGGTGCGAGTTCGTGACACTCACCCGTTAGCCCGCTTAACGAGTTAGTGTTTCGCTAGGGGTCTCGCCAAACCAACGTTTGTAATAAGTGGTGAAGTGCCCTAGATGGGCAAAACCCCACTGATACGCTACCGCTGTCACCGTTGTATTTTTTGGGTCAGAGTTCAACAACTGCTCGCGCACCCGATTGAGCCTGATGCTCTTCAGCAGGTGCATGGGTGATGTATTCCGGTACTTTCTGAATCCTGTGTATAGCGAACTGGTGCTGACCCCAACGTGCTCCGCAATGGTCCCCACCGTAATAGGCTCGTGCGCCCGCTCTTCGATGAAAAGCTCGGCTTTCCTGATAAACGCCGGAGTCACGGAACGTGACCGATCTTCGTTGAGTGCCAGACTATGATTGCTTGCTTGACTGATGAGCAGCAGTGAGCCAATCATCTGTTCGATTTGCGCTGCCAACAGCGGCGATGACGAAGGCGTACCGCCCAGGTAGTCGAAGAGCCACTGCATGGTGGAAGCCCA
This sequence comes from Paraburkholderia sp. CNPSo 3076, assembly GCF_026343935.1. Classification (NCBI taxonomy): domain Bacteria; kingdom Pseudomonadati; phylum Pseudomonadota; class Betaproteobacteria; order Burkholderiales; family Burkholderiaceae; genus Paraburkholderia; species Paraburkholderia sp. CNPSo 3076. The sequence goes on from NZ_JAPMAL010000022.1 coordinate 88,117, forward strand.
CCGTCTGCCGGCTGCGGAATCGAGCGGCATCGCAGTTTCGAATTCCACCCGGGTATGCGCTTCCTTGCCGAGATGCTGTCCACACAGGCGCTCCACCAAACCGCGATCAATACGGAGAATCAGCTTTTCGGTGCCCGTCGCATGAACGATTTCATGTTGTTGTCCGGCATTAAGAATCGAACCTACCGTAGGCGATGAACTGACGGACTGGTTGCCATTGGTGATGTGCTCACCGCCACTGAGTGGCACCTGTACTAAATAGAAATCATCAAATGTAGTCGGTCGAATCCTGAGTTCGCCGCCGTAGCTCATTCGTCCAATGCCGATTGATCCGTACTTTCGATACATTAGACGCGCATCGAGTTTACCGCGCACATCAATATTTCGAAGTTCGTTCTCGCAGAATGTACGCGTCCCCCAATCTCTGGCCTGCTCTATATCCCGGGTCCGAAATAGCTCGGCCTCATTTGAGGGACTGGAGTCATCGTCAGCCTCAGAATGAAACTCCTCTTTCTGTTTCATTGATTAATAACTCGGAAGATATTCAGCTATTTGGGATCGGGATCGGATTTTAAATAATTATACATTCCTTAAAACAACTCACCCATCCGTGTCTCCCCTACAACGCGAACTGGCCCTGATCAATCGCGGAGGTCGAATTCAGCTGCTTACGCAATGCCCTCGACAGGCAAAATTCAAATATTTTGGGCAGTTCACGGAAGCGGACCGCCTTCGAAACCTTGAACGACGCGAGGAACGAACAACGGTCAGCGATGATTTCCTCGGGCGCGCATTCCATGCGGGGTCGGAGTGCAATAAACGCACAAGGAACCCCACCCCACTTCGGAACCGGCTGTGCCTCGCCGGGGTCAGCGGGGTGTAATTGGCATTGCAACGTTGCAAACCATCTTCATACATATGCATTCGCACCGTCTCCGTCTATTTTTGACTGCTCTCTTGAATGCTTTGATCGCGCTGAAGATCGTTGCTCGCAGACTATGCCAACCCCACTTGGTGAACTATCCAATTCGTGCACGGACTATCCCGATACTGCAAGAACCGTAGCCCCGACTGGGTCAACGCTGAACAGGAAGGTAAGCTTGGCGGAGCGGGCACGAACGAAAACACGAATGGATTGCTGAGGCAGTACTTCCCGAAAGGTACCGATCTCTCCGTCTACTCACAGGGCAGGCCTAATGCCGTGGCAAGGCGGCTCAATGAGCGCCGCCGAAAAACACTAAACTTCGATACACCGGCTGAGCGATTTCATCAAACCGTTGCATCGATCGGTTGAATCCGCAGCCGCCCTCCGCCGATCCCCACCTTCTCCCCCAAACTCCGCAAAGCAATCAAAAAGCCCCTCTCCATTCGGAAGAGGGGCTTTCGCGTAACGTGTGATGCGTTAGTGCGACGTGCTGCGAGACCACGCAAGACAGTCCGTCAACGCAATGCCTTACTGGCCGAAGTAAACCGGCTTCAAACCGGTAATAGCCGTGGGTGCGCCAGATGCTGACGATCCGCTGACCATCCCGCCGTAACTGCTCCCGCCGTTCTGCGCGGTCACGCGCGCTTCGGCAGCCTGGATATCGGCGGGATAGCTTGCATTGTCGCCGTCCCCGACATGATAGCCAGCCTGTTCGAGCTGGACGAGCTCGGCGCGAACTTGTTCAGTCGTCACGGCGCCGTTCGTCTGCGCGAACGAGAGAACCGGAGCAGCCGCGATAGTCAGGAGAACGACAGTTTGAGCAAGGTATTTCATGATGAGTTACCTCCAACGATTGCCACGTACAGTTCGACAAGTCTTCTTGTATGCAACCGGCGTCAACGACCCATCGATGCAGTGAAGCAGGGTGCGTTCAAGCGAGCTGGCCGCACATCCGACTGCCCTCGGCGCCAGGGGAGCCGCCCAGTCACGCGAGCGCGAGCGGCGCCATAACTAGCCGTTTCACTTCGCTGATTTCCTCCTGTGACGAACGAAATCCTGCTCAAAGCGAACCTCTTTGCGTCGAGCACGACTGTGTTGAACATATGCAAACGATTCCGCGCTTGAGGGCAGCTACAGCGAGCATCGAGCAGGCTCGCATCGCCATGCGCTTGCCCGTCGCACGGTTCCGGCAGAGGCACCGGCGGCAAAGCGCTCGGTGGTGGCCAGTTACGACTGTATGCGCCGACCCCATGTGCATGAACCAGGCGCCCGTCCTAAAAGAGGCTAGGGGATTGCCTTATTCAGTGGGCAGACTCAGCCCTATTGGCTCTCGATCCACTGAATTGCGAACCGCGTCAGCTCCTTGCCGCTACGGATGTTCAGCTTTTCCTTGATATTGGCCTGGTGAGCTTCGATGGTCTTCACGCTCCGGTTCAGCTTCTCTGCGATATCGCGGCTGCTGAAGCCGAGCCCGATCAGGTGCAGAACTTCGAATTCCCTTTCCGAAAGGTTCGCAATTTGGCCCTCGGGCTTTTTGTGTGGGACGGCAAGCGCCCGCGCGAGCTTTTCGTGCATGGCGGCGCTCATGTAGATGTTGCCTGCCAGCACTTCGCGGATGGCACTCACGACATGCTCCGTGGCCTCGAGTTTCATCAGATACCCGTTAGCCCCGGACCGCAGTGCGCGTTCGGCAAACAAGCTTTCGTCATGCATGCTGAGGACAAGGATCGCGAGATCCGGATAACGGTGCCGCAGCGTCTTGACCAGCTCGAGGCCGGAGTCCGTCTGCAAACTAATGTCCACAATGGCCATGTCGGGCAGGCATTCCATCGCCGCGAGCGCTTCTTCGGCGCTGCCCGCCGCACCGCAGACGTGCAGATCCTCTTGCAGATTGAGCAAGAGCGTCATCCCGTCCCGGATGATGGGGTGGTCATCCACGATAAGGATTTGAGTCGCACGGCCTGGGCTAGCGCATTTCCTCTGCATGGCCAGTACCCTCCGGTAGCGGATAGCTAATGGCGACGGTGGTGCCGCCCAAGCCGTTGCGGGTCACGGTGCAGGAGCCGCCCAGAAGGCTTGCCCGGTGACGCAGGTTGTGCAGTCCAAGGCCCGCGGCACGCTCCATTTCTTCCGGGCCGATGCCTACCCCGTCGTCACTGATCGAAAGCGTCTGGAGACCGCCCGCCCGCTCGAGGTCGATCCAGATGCGGTGGCCATGACAATATTTCAGCGCGTTGTTGACGGCTTCCTGTGCTGCCCGGTACAGGTTGATCTGCAGCAGCGGGTCCAGCAAATCCACATCCGGCGCGATCCGCAGCTTGCAATCTACGCCGTTGAGCGCGCCAGCCGTCTCCGCCAGCGCATGCAATGCGTCCGCAAGTCCGCCATATTCCATCGCGACCGGATCCAGGCCATGGGCAATCCTGCGGGTCATCAAGGACGCCTGCTTCACCAGGCCCACGACGATAGCGGCGTCGGCGGCGGCCGGGTGACCCTGCGTCTGCAGTTTCTGATTCAAGGCGGCGCAGTACAGGCCCAGACTGGTCAGGTGTTGCCCGAGCCCGTCGTGCAGTTCCTGGCCGATGAGTTTCTGTTGCTGATCGCCGATCTGGATCAGTTCCCCTTCCAGCAGACGGCGTCGCCCCATCTCCTCTTTTAGCTCGTTGTTCGCCTTCTCCAGGTCTTCGGTGCGCTCCTCGACGCGTCGCTCCAGTTCGATGCGGGCCGCCTGCAGCAGGTCATGGGCGCCCCGTTCCTGAGCGCGTGCCGCCGCCAGCAACAGTCCCGTTACCGCCGCGACGTTCGCGAAGGCACACCACCTCACGAGGCTGTCCACAGGAGAATCGGCAGCAAAGGGCCCCGTGCCGTGGGTAGTGCCCCAGATGGCCACGACTGAGACCATCAGCGTCACGTTGCTGGCGCCCAGGCGATCGAAGCGCAGCGCCGCCCAGATAATGAATGGAAAGACCGCCAGAGCGGCAGGATAGTAGCCGTGCCCGGCAAGTTGCGGGGCACCGAAAATGAGGTAGCTGACCCAAAAGGTCGCCGCAATGAGTCCGCACGCTTCCATGATCCGCTGTGCGGATCGGAGAGGGTTCGAATACGTGAGGAAGCTGAACAGGGCCGGCGCCACGACGAGGACCCCCATCATGTCGCCGAGCCACCATTTCAGAAAGGCTGCGGCATACCCGGCGACCGGCACGAGTCCCCCTCCCAGCAGAGCGGTCGTGCCGACGAGCGCACTGACTGCAGTACTCATCACCGCAGCGAGGGCGATGAAGGCCAACACATCGTTGATGCGCTCGAGGGTGATCTGGAATCGTGTCGCGCGGTTCAGCAATAGCGCTGCCGTCAACGGTCCAGCCATCGAGCCGATGCCTATCGCCGCGGCGACGGCTGCAGGCACGCCTCCCGACACGTTGGCGAGAAAGGAACCAACGACAATACCCGGGGCGACTCCGACGCCCAGAGCGAGTAGCGCAACGAGAGCGATGCCGCTTGAGGGCCATACAAGAGAGATTGCGCCGCCCACTACCGCATAGGAAAGGCCTAGCTTTGCACCTGCGAAATACGCCAATGCAACCAACGAGCGGAGAACCTGACGTTGTTGAAAGGCGCTTCGACATGAGGACGTAAGCGATTCGACGGTTGCGGCGTTGGCGACTGTCATCGGAGTGCAGCCGTAACGTGAAGTAATTCACGCACAAAGTTGGTGCGGGCATGACGACCGTCACTCGAGCCTGGCTTCGCCGTCGCGTCAACGTTGCGCGAATGGGGTCACCTGAACGGCGCTTGTCAGATCGATCTGGATCCCCAAAAAAAGCGCCGGGCTAAAAAGCCCGGCGCGGAGTTCGCAGTAGAGGCAACAGGGCCCGGCACTCCCACGACGTGTCGGGCGCCATTGTCGATGCCATTCTCCCGGCACACCGTGATCAAACTCGAAGACCGTGGCGTCCGCCGCGCGCCGCCTCGCACGCCAGCGAACCCACGCTTGAACTCAGCCGTCGCGGAAGATAAAGCTATACGCGTTCAAAGCCGGCACGCCGCCCAGATGCGCGTACAGCACCTTCGACCCCGGCTCGAATTCGCCGCGGCGCACTTTGTCGATCATGCCGTGCATCGACTTGCCCTCGTACACGGGATCGGTCAGCACGCCCTCCAAGCGCGCGCAGAGGCGAATCGCCTCCAGCGTGCCTTCGTTCGGCAATCCGTACTCCGGGCCAGCGTAACGCGTGTCGAGAATCACGTCCTTTTCGCTGATATCGCGGTTGAGATCGACGAGCCCGGCGGTATGACGCGCAATGCGCGTGATCTGCGCGTGGGTCTTCTCCGGCGTAGCCGAAGCGTCGATGCCGATTACGCGGTCCGCACGGCCATCCGCTGCAAAGCCGACCACCATGCCCGCCTGCGTGCTGCCCGTCACCGAGCACACGACGATGTAGTCGAACTTGAAGCCCAGTTGCGCCTCCTGGGCCCGCACCTCCTCGGCAAAGCCCACGAAACCGAGGCCGCCGAGCGGGTGCTCCGAGCAGCCCGCCGGTATCGCATACGGTTTGCCGTCCGCCGCACGCACGCTTTCGAGCGCCTCCTCCCAACTCGGTCGAATGCCGATGTCGAAGCCGTCGGGTACGAGCCGCACGTCCGCGCCCATCATGCGCGACATCTGGATGTTGCCGACCCGGTCGTAGACGGCATCGGAATAGTTGACCCAGTTCTCCTGGACCAGCACGCACTTCATGCCGAGATGTGCGGCGACGGCTGCGACCTGCCGCGTCTGGTTCGACTGGATGCCGCCAATCGAGACCAACGTGTCGCAACCTCGAGCGAGCGCGTCGGGAATCAGGTATTCGAGCTTGCGCGTCTTGTTGCCGCCGAACGCAAGTCCGCTGTTGCAGTCCTCGCGCTTCGCGTAGAGCTCGACCTTGCCGCCGAGATGCTGGCTCAGGCGCTTGAGCGGCTGGATGGGCGTGGGTCCGAACGTGAGTGGATAACGGGGGAAACGCTGGAGGTTCATCGAATATCTCCGGAAGGTCGGCACATGCGGGGCGTGGTCAACGGTCGGTGCGCGCCTGGAACGCGCAACCCGATGGAGAAATGTTAGGCGCGTTGCCGCGAAATGAGCTTGCTAAAAAAATATCGACAGCCTACGTTTAAAGCATTCGCTTTGACTCCAGAGCAGTTTTAATTTTCGAAGCGACTAAAGGACGCAATGAAATTAACCAGACGCTCTCCCGCTACGCCGAATGAGCCGCTCGCATTGGATCGCATCGATCGCGCGATCCTCAGGCATTTGCAGCAGGACGCATCGATTTCCAACGTCAGCCTCGCGGCCAAAGTGAAGCTCAGCGCGCCCGCGTGCCTGCGGCGTGTCGAACGGCTCAAGGAGTCGGGGCTGATACGCCGGATCGTCGCGTTGCTCGATCCGAAGGCGCTCGGCGCAGGCATGCTGGTCGTGATCGGCTTCGTGCTCGACCGCTCGACGCCCGAGGCGTTCGCCGCTTTCGAAAAAGCGGCACAGAAGGTTTCAGGCTGCGTGGAATGCCACGTCGTCACCGGCGAATTCGATTACTTCATGCTGGTGCGCACGCGCGACAACGAAAGCTTCAACCAGCTGCATGCAGAGCAGTTGTTGTACTTGCCGGGCGTGCGGCAGGTCCGCAGCTTCATGGTGCTCAAGGAGATTCTGTCGACGCACGCGTTGCCGCTGTGACGATGCGCGCGCGAATGCGATCCATTGAATTGGATGCGTGAATTTCGATGCGGCGCGGGGAAATGAATCAGGATGATGAAGCAACGTGCCCGAAGGCCACGCGTTCTGTTGGTGGAGGTAAGCGGGATCGAACCGCTGACCTCTTGCATGCCATGCAAGCGCTCTCCCAGCTGAGCTATACCCCCATGCAGAACGGCTTCCGCGCCAGTGGGATGACGCAGAATCGAGCAATGTCAGCTAAAGGACCTGCTCGAAGAGCGGCGATTATATACGTCGCGCACGCAACCTCGCAAGCAGTCTCGCGTGCTCGTCAGCAACTATACTGGAGTCCTTACGATTTCCCGCAAAAACAAAAAGCCGGCTTATGAGCCGGCTCTCTTGCGCCATTTGCAGCAGAAGCGCGCGTATGCAGTTCATTCCAGTATCACCGCGCAGTTCCTGCGCACGAGACTCGATTCAATTTTGGTGCCGACGGCGAGACTCGAACTCGCACAGCTTTCGCCACTACCCCCTCAAGATAGCGTGTCTACCAATTTCACCACGTCGGCAATCCAATACAACCCGGGACTCGTTAGATCCCGTCCATTCTCGCCTCGTGGGCTCGAAGGGTCGCCATTGTATCGACTCGCCGCGCATTTTTGAAGGCCCTGCGCGAAGATTTTTTAAGGCCCCGCGCCAACACTTAAAACTCCAGCGTTGAGGTCAATTCCAGCGTACGTCCGAGTCCTACGCCTAGTTGATTCGACCCCGCCGCACTCCAGTAGCGCCGGTTGGCCGCGTTCTCCAGATTCGCCTGCACCGAAACGCGTTTGCCGTACACGCGCGCTGCGTAACGCACGCCTGCGGTCAACAGCGTATAGCCGCCAATCTGCGCCTGGTTCGCGTTGTTCACCTGGCGCGGCCCCACGTAATAGATGCCGCCATTCACCGAAAGACCCGCGAGCACCGGCACGCGATATTCGGCAAACAGGCTCGCCGTGACGTGGGGCGTATTCTCCGGCGTCTTGCCGACGAGCGTCGGGTCGGAAGAATCGATCTGCTTCGCGTCGAGATAAACCGCCGATGCAGTGAGCGAAACGTCCTTCGTCACATCGCCCTGCACCGAAAACTCCACGCCGCGATAGCGCGCGTTGCCGTCCATCACATAGACGTTGTCGGCATTCGTTTCGGCGCTGGCCTGTTTGAGGTTGAAGAGCGCAAGCGATACGAGCGCATTGCCGGCGAGGCGCGTGCGCACGCCCACTTCCTGCTGCCGGCTCACTGCCGCGGGCAGGATCTGGTTCGCGTTGACGGCCGTAGCCGGCGCGCTGCCCGCCGATTCGAGCGCTTCAACGTAGCTCGCGTAGACGCTCGTCTGCGGCGTGATGCGGTAGGTGATACTGCCCGAGGGCGACGTGTGGTTGATATCGGAGTTCGGCGTACCGGCCTGCGAGGTCATGTACTCCGAGCGGCGCACGCCGGCCACGACCTGCAGGCGCGGCGTGATGTCGATCTGGTCGAACAAATAAACGCCGCTGTTGCGCACGTGCTGCGCGTAGAACTGCCGCGCGCTGCCGCTTTGCTTGAGCGTCGTGATGTCGATCGGATCGTAGAGGTTTTGCGCCGCCGTATAGGTGTACGTCGTGAAGTCCGGCTGAAACAGCCAGTTCTGCACGACACCCGTCGTGACCGTATGCGTGAACGGTCCGGTCTTGAAGTCGCCGTTCACTTCGAGGCGCACGTTCTTGTTCTCGTACATCTGCCCGTATTGCTGGCTGCCTTGCAGCGTGCCCGCGCCGGTTGCGACGTTGTACTTCTGGAACACCCAGGCCCAGCGGTCGCGCCGCGTGATCGACTGGCCGAGCGAGAGCATCGCGCTCCATTGGTCGTTGAACGCATAGTCGGCGCGCACGAGCTGCGACGTGGCGCTCGCCGTTGTCGGCCTGTCGTTCGGCACGAGCAGCTTCGAGGGGTCCGGCATGGCAGGCAGCGTGATCTTGCCGTTCACGGCGGCCAGCGGCGCGATGCCGGCCTGCTCGACAATGCGCGTTTCGATGTGCTCGAAATCGTATTGCAGCTTGAGCTTGTCATTGACGCGCCAGTCGAGCGCGGCGCTCACGAACTTGCGGTAGCCGCGATCGCCTTCGATCGGCGTTTCGACGTGCTCGTCCATCGCGTTCACGCGGATGCCGAACTGGGCGCTCGGGCCGAAGCGGCGTGCTATGTCGGCGGCGGCGCCGATCGATCCGTTCGAGTCGCCGAGCACCGTAATGCTCGTGACGGGCGCGCTGCCCGCGCGCTTCATCACCATGTTGACGATGCCCGCCGGCGCGCCGAAGCCGTAGTACAGCGCGGACGCCCCCTTGAGCACTTCCACGCGCTCCTTGTTCTCCATCGGCATCCAGATGTTGTTGTCGATGGGAAGCAGGCCGTCGAGATAGAAGCTCGAGCGATTGTCGAGCGGGATGCCGCGCACCGAGAGGTTGTCGTACGCGAGTCCGTTGACCTGCTGGCGCGTCACGCCCGCGACGTTGCGCAGCGCGTCGTAAAGGCCGGTGTCGCCCTGGGCGTCCATGACCGAGCGCGTGACGACGTTCACCGTGGCCGGCACGTCGAGCGCATCCATGCCACGGTATTGACCCGTCTCGACGGTTTGCGGCGCGTAGCCCTTGGTCTTGCTGCCCGTTATCTTGACGGGCGCGAGCTGGGTGGCTTCGTCGGCCGGTGCGGTTGGGTTTGCGACTGCGCTCGCCGCGTCGGCGTCGACTGCGTGCGCCGCGTGTGCGATGCCGGCAATGCCCGCTGCCAGCGCGGAGTTGATGATCGCGTGTGCGTAGATCCTGCGCCATTGTTGCGTGCGCGTATGCGACATGCGCGTTTGCGACATGCGCGTATGCGATATGCGCGTTTGCGACATGCGCGTTTGCGACATGCGCGTGCGCGACGCGCGCTTCCCCGAAACCATGCTTTCCCTTCTTCTTTGCGTTCAACGAGCGCTGTCCGGGCCGCGCTGCCATCCAGCCCCGATCAGCGAAAGAGCGAGATGATAATGCGAATTATTCTTATTTCAAAAGATGGACCCACTGACTGTCGGGGAAAGGCAACAGCGATGTATGGCTCGCGTAAGCGCGTCATGGCCTGGGTCACGGCGATCGGAACCGGCGATGAACCCGCACGCCACGATCAGCCTTTGGCGGCAGCCCCGCGCCGGCTCTTTTTCGCGGGCGCGGGCGCGCGCTCGCGCACGGCGTCCGCGTGCCCGCGGATCGTCTCGATCAGCGCGCGCAATCCCGCCGGCGCGTGCCGCCGCCCGGGGTAATAGAGGCAGAGCCCGTCGAGCGGCGGCGTCCAGTCCTCCAGCACGCGCACGAGCGTGCCCGCCGCCAGGTCCGCGTTCACGTTCCATTCGGTCAAATACGCAAGGCCGAGTCCGTCGCGCGCGGCCGCGAGCATGAGACCGGGGTCGTCGAGCGTCAACGCGCCCTCCACGTCCACGCGCACGGCCTGCCCGCGCCGCTCGAACTCCCACTGGTAGATTTGCCCGCTCGGCATGCGGCTGCGTATGCAGCGGTGCGACTTGAGGTCGGCGGGCGTGCGCGGCGGCTTATGCTTCGTAAAGTAGTCTGGACTGCCAACCACGGCGAAGCGCTGACGGTCGCCGAAAGGCACGGCGATCATGTCCTGCGGCACCGTTTCGGCCAGACGAATGCCGGCGTCGTAGCCTTCGACCACGATGTCGATGAGCCGCCCTTCCGTGACGAGATCGAGCTTCATCTCGGGATAGCGCTGCAGATAAGCGATAAAAACGGGCATGACCTGTTTCGCCGCGCCCACCGAAGCGTTGATGCGCAACGTGCCGGAGGGCGTGTCGCGAAAGCTCCCCGCCTGGTCTAGCGCCTCGCGGATGGTGGACAACGCCGGCGCGACGCTGCCCACGAACTGCGCGCCGGCCTCCGTCAACGCCACGCTGCGCGTGGTGCGGTTGAAGAGCCGCACGCCGATGCGCGCTTCGAGCGCCGCCACCGCGTGGCTGAGCGCCGAGGTCGACACGCTCAGTTCATCCGCTGCCGCACGAAAGCTGCGATGACGCGCCACGGCCAGCACGGCTTCGAGTTCCACCAGGCCCGATGTTTTCATTGTCCCAAATCGCTCAACAGGTCATGCAGCATTGTACGGCTAGCCAACGCAATGCCAGGCGTCTATCTTGCCCTCTTCGACTCACGCTTTCTGGAGCAACCATGCAGATCATCGACAAGATCTATATCGACGGCGCGTTCGTCATGCCGCACGGCGAGGAGTCCTTCGACCTCTTCAACCCCGCGACCGAGGCCGTGGTCGGCCGCGTCCGCCTCGCCGACGCGGCGGACGCGGACGCGGCCATCGCCACTGCGAAGCGCGCGTTCCCGGCGTTTTCGCGCACCACGAAAGCGCAGCGCATCGAGATGCTCATGGCGCTGCACGAGGCGGTCGTCGCGAGCGAGGACGCACTCTTCGAAGCGATCGTGCACGAGTACGGCGCGCCGGTCTCGCGCGGCCGCTGGATGGCGCAGCACGCCTCCAACGTGCTGCGCGACGCCGCGAAGACGCTGGAAGGCTACGCGTTCACGCGGCGCGCAGGCACGGCCGAGGTCACCATGCAGCCGCTCGGCGTGGCGGGGCTAATCACGCCCTGGAACAGCGACGCGGGCTTCATCTGCGGCAAGCTCGCGGCCGCGCTCGCAGCGGGTTGCACGGCCGTCATCAAGCCGAGCGAGATGAGCGCGATCCAGACGCGCATCGTGACCGAGGCGCTGCATTCGGCGGGCTTGCCTGCGGGCCTCTTCAACATCGTCACGGGCCGCGGCGACGTCGTGGGCGCACGCATCGCCGAACACCCCGACGTCGCCAAGATCTCGTTCACGGGCTCGACCGCAGTGGGCAAGACGATCCTGCGCACGGCCGCGGAAACGCTCAAGCGCGTGACGCTCGAACTGGGCGGCAAGTCGCCGGTCATCGTGCTAGACGACGCGAATTTCGACGAAGCCGTGCCGCTCGCGCTGCAGGCAGGCTTCATGAACAGCGGGCAGGCGTGCATTGCAGGCACGCGCATTCTGGTGCCGCAGTCGCGGCTCGTCGAATTCGAAGCGCGCGTCGGGCAAGCCGTGGCGCAGATTCAGGCGGGCAATCCGCGCGACACGCACACGAGCGTCGGCCCGATGGTGAGCCAGAAGCAATGGGAGCGCGTGCAGCGCTATATCGGCATCGGCATCGACGAAGGCGCACGCCTGATTGCGGGCGGCGCGGGGCGGCCCGAGGGTATCGAGTCGGGATGGTTCGTGCGCCCCACCGTGTTCAGCGGCGTGACGAACGATATGACCATCGCGCGCGAGGAGATTTTCGGGCCGGTGCTTTCGATCATCGCGTATCGCGACACCGAACACGCCATCGAGATCGCCAACGACACGCCCTACGGCCTGCAAGCCTACGTGCTCTCACCCGATATCGCGCGCGCGCGAGGCGTGGCCACGCAGATCGAAGCAGGCCGCGTGCTCGTCAACACGCTCGCACATGAGCCGGCTGCGCCGTTCGGCGGCTTCAAGCAATCGGGGATCGGGCGCGAATACGGCGCGTTCGGAATCGAAGCGTTCCTGGAACCGAAGTCCACGCTCGGCGTGCTTTGATGCGTCGCTAAGCGCATCAAAATACAAACGCCCCGGTTGTGCTGCTGACCGGTGCGTTTGAACTGCGCTTTAGCGCGCTACATCAGAAGACCATCAGAAGGTCTGCCAGTCGTCATCGGACGTAGCCGTTGCCGGTTCACGGCGTTCCGCCTTCGGAGCGGGCGCGGCGGCGGCACGCACGGGCGCGGGCCTCGAAGTTGCGGGACGCTTGACCGTTGCGCCCGCGACGACCTTCGCAATCGGCGCGATGCTCGTCGTTGCCGCACCGCCCCCAGAACCGATATTGAACGCCGATACCAGCTCGCGCAACGCCGCTGCCTGCGAGGACATCGACTGCGCCGCCGCCGACGCTTCCTCGACGAGCGCCGCGTTCTGCTGCGTGACCTCGTCCATCTGCGTGACGGCCTGGTTGACCTGCTCGATGCCGGTGCGCTGCTCGCCCGAGGCCGCCGAAATCTCGTTCATCAGGTCGGCAACGCGCTTGACCGATTGCACGATCTCACCCATCGTGCGGCCCGCGTCGTCCACGAGCGCCGTGCCGTTGTTCACGCGCTCGACCGATACGCCGATGAGTTCCTTGATTTCGCGCGCCGCCGTCGCGCTGCGCTGCGCGAGTGTGCGCACTTCGCCGGCCACCACCGCGAAGCCGCGGCCCTGTTCGCCTGCACGCGCTGCTTCCACGGCTGCGTTGAGCGCCAGGATGTTGGTCTGGAATGCAATGCCCTCGATCACCGAGATGATCTGCGCGACCTGCTCGGAGCTGTTCGCGATGTCGCGCATCGTATTGACCACGCGGCCCACCACTTCGCCACCGCGCGTGGCCGTTTGCGAAGCCTGGCCCGCCAGCGTGTTGCCCTGGGTAGCGTTGTCGGCGTTCTGTTTGACGGTCGCCGTCAGCTCTTCCATGCTCGCCGCCGTTTCTTCGAGCGAAGCGGCCTGCTCTTCGGTGCGCTGGCTCAGGTCGGTGTTGCCCGCCGCGATCTGCGCAGAGGCCGTGGCAATGCCTTCACTGCCCGTGCGCACGCGGCCCACCAGGTCGACGAGCCGCTCGTTCATGTGGCGAAGCGCGCCGAGCAACTGGGCCGCCTCGTCGGTGCCGTCCACGTCGATGCGTGCGGTCAGATCGCCGCGCGCCACCGTTTCGGCCACGTCCACGGCCCGCGCGATCGGGCCCGTGATCGAACGCGTAATGAAGAGCGCAATCGTCGCGCCGAAGCCAATGGCAATCACGATCAGCGCGATGGTCCAGGTGACTGCGCTGTGGTACGCCGCCTTCGCCGTGGCGACTTCGGCGGTCGAGCCATTGTGATTGAGGGTCACGTCCTGGTTGATGAGATCCATGACCGCCACGAACGATTTCGCCGATGCGCTCGAAACCGCAGCGCGGGCGTCCGGCGATCCGCCATCGGCGGACATGACCAGGGCCTCGATCTTCTTGTCGTCGTCCAGATATTGCGTCCATGCGGCGCCGATCGAATCGAACAAGCGGCGCTCTTCGGCCGAGGAGAGCAACTTCGAATAACTGTCGAGCAGCGTGCCGAACTGGCTGATCATCTGGGCGTGCTGGTCGTGCAGCGTGGCCTTCTCGCTGGCGTCGCTGGCGATCAGCATCCGCAGCGACGTGCGACGCACGTCCTGCGCCTGGTTGCGCATGTTGCCGAGCGTCTCGACGCTCGGCAGCCAGTCCGTCGCGATTTCCTGCGTGCCGTCGAATATGCGCGACGCCTGAAGCAGCGCGATCCCGCCCACCGCGCCGAGCAGGAGCAACACAATGGCAAAGCCCGCGCCGAGACGCGGGCCGATCTTGATTCTGGTAAGGAATGACATGGGGACGCCGTAGTGAGAGGTCACCCGTATTGACGACATCGACGCCAAAAAATTAAGTCAATGTTGCAAATATAACAACGCGTAAGGAACGCGCGCCGAGCGAACGATCGGTCTCTTTTCATACGATAAGGAGCCCGTATCAAGTCAGAGACCCGCCACCCATACTCCGACTCGCGCGATCGCCGCATCGCGCTGCGCCGAACTCGCGTGCGTCGCGCCCGTCAGATACGTCGTGACGAGAATGGGCGCGCGCCCGGTGGGCCAGACAATGGCCACATCGTTCGCCGTGCCCCGGTCGCCGGTGCCGGTCTTGTCGCCCACGCGCCAGTCCTTCGGCAAGCCCGCGCGCAAACGCGCGTCGCCAGTCTTGTTGGCGACGAGCCATGCAATGAGTTGCTCGCGAGATGCCGCGGAAAGACGCTCGCCCAGCAGCAATTCGCGCAGGTTCGCGACCATGGCGGCGGGCGTGGTTGTATCGCGCGGATCGCCTGGGATCGCTTCGTTGAGCGTGGTCTCGTTGCGGTCGAGGCGCGTTACCGGGTCGCCAATGCTGCGCGCGAAAGCGGTGATCGCCGAAGGGCCGCCAATGCTCTCCAGCAGCAGGTTGGCCGCCGTGTTGTCGCTGCGCGTGAGCGCGGCTTCGCACAGTTCGGCGACCGTCATGCCCTCGCCGCCCGCGCGCGGTCCGCTCACCGGCGAATACGACACGACTTGCGCAGGCGAATACACGACCTTGCGCGCGAGGTCTTCCTTGCCGTGATCCTTGCGCGTCAACACGGCCGATACGAGCAACACCTTGAACGTGCTGCACATCGGAAAGCGCTCGTGCATGCGCCACCCGCGCGCGTCTCCGCTCGCCGTATCGAGCATCGCCACGCCAAGACGCCCGCCTGCCTGCGCCTCGATGGCGGCGAACTGCTTGTCCGCTGCGCCAGCGGGCGTCGCGTCCGCTTCCGGCGCCGTTCCCACCGTCGCGCCGAATGCCTGAGATGCAATGCCAGCTATCGCACCGCCCAACACCGTCATCGTGAATCTACGTCGCGTGATCATGGCCTCTCCTTGAAGAGCCGCCACTATCGCGTGTTCTCCACGAGGTGACAAACGATGATAAATTGCGCGCTGCCCCAGAAAAACTTATAGACCGATCATGCGCACGTATCTGCCCCTTAATGCCTTGCGCGCCTTCGAAACGTCGGCGCGGCACCTGAGCTTCACACGCGCGGCGAGCGAGTTGAACGTCACCCAGGCGGCCGTGAGCCAGCAAGTCCGCACGCTCGAGGAACGGCTTGGCGCGACCCTCTTCAAGCGTCTGCCGCGCGGCCTTGCGATCACCGACGAAGGTCTCGCGCTGCGCCCCGTGCTCACGGATGCGTTCGACCGCATCGAAGCCGTGTTGCGGCAGTTCGAAGGCGGCCACTTTCACGAGGTACTGACCGTGGGGGCCGTGGGGACCTTCGCGGTGGGCTGGTTGATGCCGCGCCTGAAGTCGTTTCACGACGCGCATCCGTTCGTCGAGCTGCGCATCATGACGAACAACAATCTCGTCGATCTCGCGGGCGAAGGCCTCGACTTCGCCATTCGGTTCGGCGACGGCACCTGGCCCGGTTCGCGCGCCGCGAAGCTGTTCGACGCGCCGCTCGCCGCGCTCTGCACGCCCGATATCGCACACCGTCTGCAGCGCCCCGCCGATCTCGCCAACGAAAAACTGCTGCGCTCGTATCGCGCCGACGACTGGACGCTCTGGTTCGAAGCCGCCGGGCTCGCGCCGCGCCCCGTGCGCGGGCCCGTGTTCGATTCGTCGCGCCTCATGGTGGAAGCGGCGATGCAGGGTGCGGGCATCGCGCTCGCCCCGGTTTCGATGTTCGAGCGCGATCTCGCGGCGGGCAGGCTCGTGCGGCCCTTCGATATCGAGGTGCAGGCCGGCAGCTACTGGCTCACGTCGCAAAAGGGGAAAACGGCGACGCCCGCCATGCGCGCGTTCAAACAATGGATCGTGAAAGAATCCGGCAGCGGCGAGGATGCGTGATTGCGCGGTCGTAGTGTTACGCGCTTGCCTGCGTGAGGCGCGCGTGAAGCGCTTCGATTTCTGTTTCGGCAAAAACCTCGATGCCGTGCTGGCGCAGCAACGCAGTCGTCACCCCTGCGCCCGCGTGCTTGCGGCCCGCGAAGCTGCCATCGTAAATGGCCCGGCTGCCGCACGAGGGGCTGCCATCGGTCAGCAACGCGTAGCGGCAGTCGTGCGCGAGCGCCAGTTCTAGCGCGACGCGGGCGCCTTCGACGAAATGCGCGGAGACGTCCTCGCCACGCGCGTCGATCACGTGTGCGATCCCTGCCAGCACAGCGGCGCCCGAAGCGGCGTTTGCGATTTCCGCAGGCAGCCTCGGCACGCCGAACCCGCCTGTGACCTCCGGGCAAACGGGCACGAGCCGCCCCTCGCGCTGCCACTGCTCGATCAGTGCATGCGCAACGGTTTTCGCCGAGCCGTCGTATCGAACCGGGCGGCCAAGCAGGCAAGCGCTAACGAGTATTCGGGGGAGCATGCGCGATGAGAGTCTGTTGCACGAATGCCCCGTATTTTACGCGCCGAAGTCGAGCAACACTTTGCAGGTTTCGCGAGGATTGTGCTCCGCCAGCTCAAACGCGCTGCTCACCTCGCGAAAATCCACCTTATGCGTGATGATCGATTCCGGCGTGACGAGCCCGCGCTCGAGCCAGTCGATCACGGTCGGGAACATCGCGCAGTTCAGGCGCGAGGCGCACAACGTGAGCTCCTTTTTCGTCAGCTCCTGCTGCGCGATGGCCGAAGGCGTCGACGAAAAGCCGAGCAGCCCGATACGCCCCGCGGGAGCCGCGAGCCGCACCGCTTCTTCGAGGATCGACGGATGGCCCACCGCATCGAAAATCAGCGTTGGGCCGTCTTCCACGTCGCGCGCGCGCAGCGCGTCGGCAAGCGGCTCGTTGCGTGTGTTGATCGTTTCGTCGGCTTGCGCCCCGCAACTGCGTGCGAGTTCGAGCCGCTCGTCGAGCTGATCCGTAATGAATGCACGCACGCCGTACACGCGCTTGAGCACCTGCAGGATCGTGAGCCCTACGGTGCCCGCGCCGTAAATCAGCGCAACGTCGCTGTCCAGCACGCCGGTGCGCGCCGTGACGTTCGCCGCCACGGCAAACGGCTCCACGATCGCCGCGCACGATTGCGCAATGCGCTCGGGAATGCGGTACGCGTTGCGCGCGGGCGCGCACACATACTCGCTGAAACCGCCGTCGCGATGCACGCCCAGCACGACGAGATTACGGCACACGTTCTGCCGCCCGATCTGGCATGCGTGGCAACGCCCACAGCTGATGACGGGATCGACGGCCACGAGTTCGCCCACGCGCGCAGCATCGCCACCCTCGCCCACGGACTCGATGCGGCCTACGAACTCGTGGCCGATGATTCGTGGATACGACACGAACGGATTGTGCCCGCGATAGATGTGCAGGTCCGAGCCGCAGATGCCCGCATAACGCACCCGTACACGCACTTCTCCCGCTGCGGGTGTGGGCGTGGGCATCTCGCGCACGGCGAGGCTGTTCGGTCGATCGACTACGACGCTCAACATAGTAGACGCTTCCATGGATATTTGATCAGGTATGCCTACCAGTTCCACATCGATCCGTCGCGCAGACGGGCGACCGGCAGATAGGCGCGTTCATAGGGACATTTCGCAGCCAGCGTCTCGTCGATGTCCACGCCAAGCCCCGGTGCGTCGTCCATCAAGAGGAAGCCGTTCTCGAAGCGGTACTGATGCGGGAACACGGCATTCGTGAGCGCGTTGTGCGGCATCAGTTCCTGAATGCCGAAGTTCGGCGCCCACAGGCCGAAGTTCACGGCGGCGGCCATGCAGACCGGCGAAAGATCGGTGGCGCCATGAAAGCCCGTGCGCACCTGGTACATGGCCGCGTAATCGGCAATGCGGCGCATATGCGTAATGCCGCCCGCGTGCACGATGGTCGCGCGGATATAGTCGATGAGCTGTTCGCGTATCAGGTCCTTGCAGTCCCAGATCGAGTTGAACACCTCGCCCACCGCGAGCGGCGTGCTGGTGTGACTGCGGATCAGGCGGAAACTCTCCTGGTTCTCGGCCGATGTCGCGTCCTCCAGCCAGAAGAGGCGATACGGCTCCAGGTCGCGGCCGAGGCGCGCGGCCTCGATCGGCGTAAGGCGGTGGTGCGCGTCGTGCAGCAAATGCGGGCCGAAGCCCACGGCCTCGCGCACCTTGCGAAAGAGTTCGGGCGTATGGCGCAGATAGAGCGCCGTGTCCCACGGCTCCTCGGGCGGCAGCCCCTTCTGGGCGGGCTCGTACTCGCCCTTGACCTTGCCCACGCCATACACCTTGTCGAGACCGGGCACGCCCGACTGCACGCGAATCGCCTGGTAGCCCTCCTCCACATGCTGACGCACCGCGTCGATGGCCTCTTCGTGGTCGCGCCCGTTTGCGTGGCCGTAGACCATCAGCCCTTCGCGGCTCTTGCCGCCCAGCAGTTGATACACGGGCATGTTCGCGAGCTTGCCCTTGATATCCCAGAGTGCCATGTCGATCGCGGCGATCGCCGTCATCGTGACCGGGCCGCGCCGCCAGTACGCGCCGCGATAGAGGTATTGCCAGATGTCCTCGATATTGCGTGGGTCGCGGCCCACGAGGCACGGAAACACGTGATCTTCGAGGTACGCGCGCACGGCCAGTTCGCGGCCGTTGAGCGTAGCGTCGCCGAGACCGTACACGCCTTCGTCGGTCACGATCTTCACGGTCACGAAATTGCGGCCAGGGCAGGTGACGATCGTCTGCAGCCGTTCAATCTTCAATTGCTGTCTCCACTCTCTTTCATTCGACGAAATAGTCGGGCACGCGCGCCTGCACTTCCGGCAAATGCGAGCCCACGCGGTCGATATGGCTCGCCACCGTCGCGCCCAGTTGCGCGAAGTTGCGCGAGGCCATATGCGCGAGGATCAACTCGTGCTCGCGCAGCGCGCGCTGCGCATGGTCCGCCACACGGTCGAGCAGCAGCCAGCGCACGCGGTCGAACTGGCGCTTCATTGGCTGCAGCATTTCCCACACATGCGAGCGGCCCGCGAATTCGAACAGGCGCCGGTGCATCAGCTCGTCGAGATCGAAAAAGCGGTCCACGTCGCCGCGCGCGACGGCGTCGCGCTGGTCGTCGACGATCCGGCCGAACTCCGTGAGCTGGTCGAGCGTGATGGTCTGAGCCAGCTGCACGTGGTTCGCGCATTCGAGCGTGCTGCGCGCGAAGCGTCCCTCTTCGAGCTGCGAAATGGAGATCGGCGCGACGATCGTGCCGACCTTGCGGTAGATGTTCACGAGATGTTCGTCGGCGAGTTGCGCGAGCGCTTCGCGCACCGGCGTGCGGCTCACCTGCAGCGCTTCGGCAATCGCGGCTTCGGAAAGGCTGGCGTGCGGCGGCAGCGCGCCGCGCACGATGGTGTCGCGCAGAAAGGCGTGCACCTGCGGGCGATAAGAAGCGTCGGGGTTGGCGACGAATCCGCTCAGTGCGGCGAGGACGGTGTCCTCTTGCGGTTCGATGACGGTCTGGCTCATGGCGGGTAACGGGTGACTGTTTGTACCATGGTAGCAAATACGCTTTACGGTCATTGCATAGCGTTAACCCCGATAAAACGAGATAAAACATCGGACTAAGCTTCGGTCATTCGCATACGTACCATGGTACAACGCAATGACAGCACCTCTCCTGTGTGAGCGCTCACTAACTAACGCCGCGACAGCCGTGCGCCAACCGGGGTACGACCGCCAGCGCGTGCGGCCCGGCATCGTCCATCTCGGGCTGGGTGCGTTTCATCGCGCGCACCAGGCGCTCTATACGGAAACGCTGCTCGAGCGCGGCGACACGCGTTGGGGCATCGTCGGCGTGAGCCTGCGCGAGCGGCGCGTGCCTCAGGCGCTGGCCGCCCAGGACCACCTCTATTCGGTCACCGAGCGCAGCGGCGAGACGGCGGCGAGTCGCGTGGTCGGCGCGCTGCGCGGCGCGCTTTACGCGCCCGAGGCGATGGACCGGGTGCTCGGCACGATTGCGGACCCCGGCGTGGCCATCGTGAGCCTGACCGTGACCGAGAAGGGTTACAGCATCGCGCCCGCCGGCGCCGAACTGGACGCCGGCGACCCGGGCACCTGCCACGACCTCATGACACCCGATGCGCCGCGCACCACGCTTGGCGTGCTCGCCGCGGGCATCCGCAGCCGCCCGGCCGGCGCGCCGCTCACCGTGGTCTGTTGCGACAACATGCAGGCCAACGGCGACACGCTGCGCAGGCTGCTGATCCAGTATGCGGAGCAGTTCGACCCGGCCCTCGCGCGCCGCATCGGCGAGACGATCGCGTTTCCCAACACGATGGTCGATCGCATCGTGCCGGCCGCCACGCCGGCGTCGCTCGACGCCGCTGCCGCGCAACTCGGCCTGCGCGACGAAGCCGCGATCGTATGCGAGCCGTTCACCCAGTGGGTCATCGAAGACCGCTTCAGCGGCCCGCGCCCCGCGTGGGAAGAGGCGGGCGCGCTGCTCACACGCGATGTGCATCCGTACGAGGCCATGAAACTGCGCCTCCTGAACGGCTCGCATTCGGCGATTGCGTACGTGGGCCAGTTGCGCGGGCGCGAAACCGTTTCCGACGCGATGGTCGATCCTGCCTTGGCCGCCTTCGTGCGCGCGCTGATGACCGAGGACCTGCTCGCCACCGTGACGGTCCCGCCCGGCTTCGACATTCATTCGTACTGCCAGGATCTGCTGGCGCGCTTTGCCAACCCGACGCTCGCGCACCGTACCAGCCAGATCGCGACGGACGGCACGCAGAAAATACCGGTGCGCTGGCTACCCGCGCTGCGCGAGAGCCTGGCGCGCGGTATCGAGCGTCCTCATCTCGAACGCGCGCTCGCCGCCTGGCTGCACTACCTCGCGACCGAACGCAGCGACGCGGGCATGTCGCTCGTGGTGAGCGATCCTGGCGCCCCCGCGCTCGCCGCGAAGCTGCGCGGCGCGAGCACGGCGCTCGACGCCGCGCAAGCCGCAATCTCGCACACGAGCGTCTTCGGCGCAACGCCCTGGCCGCAGGCGTTCTCCGAGCGTCTCGCCGCGCATCTGCAATCGCTGCGCCGGCACGGCACGACTGCGCTGCTGGCCTGCCCCGCGCCGGCCTGAAGCCGCACGCGCGCCCAACTAGATAAAGACTGGAGACAGAACATGAAGCAACGCACGATGGGATGGATAACCGTATTCCTGTTATTCCTCGTCTACGGCATCAACTACCTCGACCGGGTGGCGCTCTCGATCACCGCACCGCTCGTTCAAAAGGACCTCGGCATCGATGCGGCGCAGATGGGCATCGTGTTCAGCAGCTTCTTCGTCGGCTATGCGCTGTTTAATTTCGTGGGCGGCCTCGCGAGCGACAAGCTCGGGCCGAAGATCGTGTATGTCCTCGCGGTCGGGCTGTGGTCGATCTTCTGCGGGCTCACGGCCGTGGCCGTGGGCTTCGCGAGCCTGCTCGTGCTGCGCGTGCTGTTCGGCATGGCCGAAGGGCCGCTCTGCGCAGGCGCGAACAAGATGGTCAACAACTGGATGCCGCGCGACATCGCCGCGACTTCCATGGGACTCCTGAGCGCCGGCTCGCCCCTCGGCGGCGCGATTGCCGGCCCGGTGATCGGGCTGCTCGCGATCAGCTTCGGCTGGCGCCCTGCGTTCTGGATCATCTGCGCGATCGGCCTCATATGGTGCGTCGCGTGGATGCTGCTCACCGCCAACCGTCCTTCGGAAAGCCGCTTTGTCAGCACGCTCGACGAAGCCGAGCCCGCGCGGCGGGGACCGAGCGTCGCGCACACGACCCACGCGGTGCCCGACAGCGCTGCTTCTTTGCCGCTCTCGGCATGGCTGCGCCAGCCGCTCGTGATCGCGACGGCCGTGGCGTTCTTCGCCTACAACTACGTGTTGTTCTTCTTTCTGAGCTGGTTCCCCAGCTACCTCGTGCAGGCGCATCACCTCAACATCCGCGAAATGAGTCTCGCCACCGTCGTGCCCTGGCTCGTGGGCACCGTTGGCCTCGCGGCGGGCGGCGCGATCTCCGACGCGATCTTCCGCTGGACCGGCAAGCTCATGCTCTCACGCAAGATTGTCCTTTCCACTTGCCTCGCGGCGACGGGCGTGTGCGTGGGCGTTGCCGGCCTGGTGCATACGGCTGTCGCGGCCATCGCGCTGATGTCCATTGCGCTCTTCCTGCTCTATGTGACGGGCGCGCTCTACTGGGCGATCGTGCAGGACGTCGTGCATCCCGCCAGGGTGGGCAGCGTGAGCGGCTGCATGCACTGCGTGGGCAGCCTTTCGGGCGTGATCGGGCCGGCAGTGACAGGCTTTCTGGTGGAGCGCAGCGGGTCGTTCGCCACGGCGTTCGCGCTGGCCGGTGTGGTTGCGGTCACTGGCGCGGCGCTCTCGGCAATTTTCATTCGCGACGCCCGCAAGAGCGCGCCGCTCACGGACAAGGCGTATTCGTAACCAGCGTGTGAGCCGGCGCGTGCGCCGACGGCGACGTCACATCGACATCGCGAGCCGCGTGGCCTGATCGATAGCGCGCAACGCATCGAGTTCGGCGGCGACGTCGGCACCGCCTATCACCTTCGGTTTCGCTGCGCGCGCAACGAGTTCATCGTAAAGCGTACGGTTCGAATTCTGCCCCGCGCACAGCACGACATGATCGACGGCGAGCACATGCGGCTTGCCATCGACGCGATAGTGCAAGCCTTCGTCGTCGATCGCATCGTAGGTCACGCCCGACGTCATCATGACGCGCGCCTTGCGCAAGCGGGCCTTCAAGATCCAGCCCGTCGATTTGCCGAGGCCCTTGCCGAGCGGTTCCTCCTTGCGTTGAAACATGTGCACGCTACGGCGCGGCGCGCCATGAGCGTCGCTACGCGTTAAGCCGCCCGCATCCACATTCGCGGCATCGACGCCCCACGCTCGGAAAAACGCGCCACGGTCCAGCGATTCCTGCGCATCGCCCAGCAGATACTCGGCCACGTCGAAGCCGATGCCGCCCGCGCCGACGATCGCCACGCGCGCGCCCATGTCGACCTTGCCCGCAAGCACGTCGATGTATGACACCGCCTTCGGATGGTCGACACCCACGATATCGGGCACGCGCGGCGTGACGCCGGTGGCGATGACGATCTCGTCGAACGCCTCGCTGGCCAGTTCATCGGCCGTTGCCGCTCGCCCGAGCCGCAACGTCACGCCAAGCCGCTTTAGCCGCACCTCGAAATAGCGCAGCATCTCGTGAAACTCGGCTTTGCCGGGCACGACCTTCGCCAGATTCAGCTGGCCGCCCAGTTGCGCATGCGCTTCGAACAGCGTGAGCGTATGGCCACGTTCGGCGGCGTTGATCGCGAACGCCATGCCGGCCGGGCCGCCGCCCACCACCGCGATACGTTTGGGCTGCAAGGCCTTGCCCGCCGCGAATTCGATCTCGCGCCCGGCGCGCGGATTGACGAGGCATGTCGCAGTGCGTTCCGTGAAGATGCGGTCGAGGCAAGCCTGATTGCAGCCGATGCATGTGTTGATTTCGTCGGCCATGCCAAGCCGCGTCTTCTTCGCGAAGTCCGGGTCGGCGAGCAGCGGGCGAGCCATCGAAACGAGATCGGCCACACCCGAGGCGATCAGTTCCTCGGCGACCTCGGGCGTGTTGAAGCGGTTCGACGCCATCACCGGAATCGACACCGCCTCTTTGACGTGGCGAATCGCGTCGCGCCAGGCCGCGCGCGGCACGCACGCCGCGATGGTCGGCACCGCCGATTCGTGCCAGCCCACGCCCGTGTTGATGAGGTCCGCGCCAGCCGCTTCCACCTCCTTCGCGAACGCCGCGATCTCGGCGCCGTTCATTCCGCCTTCCACGAGGTCGATGGAAGAGATGCGGTAGATCAGCATGGGCTCGCGGCCCATTTCGGCGCGCACGGCACGCACGATGTCGAGCGCAAAGCGGATGCGGCCTGCGAAGCTGCCGCCGAATTCGTCGTCGCGCGCGTTGGTGACGGCGGCCGTGAACTCGTTGATGAGATAGCCTTCCGAGCCCATGATCTCCACGCCGTCGTAGCCGGCCTTGACCGCCAGCGCCGCCGTGCGGGCGAAATCGTCGATGGTGGCGCGCACTTCCTCCGTGCTGAGGGCGCGCGGCGCGTACGCATTGATTCTCGCCTTGGCGGCCGTGGGCCCCACGCATTCCGGCACCTTCGCATAGCGGCCCGCGTGCAGGATCTGCAGCACGATCTTGCCGCCCGCCTCGTGAACCGCGCGCGTCACGGCGCGATGCTCGTCGACCTGCTCCGCGCGATTGAAGAGCGGGCCGCCCGCCTCCATCACGCCTTCCGCGTTCGGCGAGAACCCGCCACTCAGAATCAGGCCGATCTCGCCGGCCGCGCGCGCCGCGTAGAACGCGGCGAGGCGCTCATGCGGACGGTCGAGCGTTTCGAGCCGCGTGTGCATCGCGCCCATCACCATGCGGTTGGGGAGCAGCGTCGCGCCAACGCGAAGCGGGGTCAAAAGCCGGTCGTAGGTCGCCATGGGATGTCTCTTGATATTCTCGCGCGTCGTTTCCACTCTAGGCGAACCCCCTAATTACGTCAACATCATGATATATATTGAGGGCACAAGGAGGGGTATTGCCCAGATGGACGGCGCGCCCACTTCCCTTCACTATTTTCGTATCAGGTATTTGTCTCATTGCCCGCCGCACTCGCGCGGCGACCGAAAGGTGCCCATGACCCAGAACGACCCTTCGTACGATCAATCCGTCTCGTCGATTCACAACCGCTTGTTCTTCCGGCTGTTCCAGGCGGGCAACACGCTCGACCGGCAGACGACCAAGGCGCTCGGCATCACGACCGTGCAGTGGTCGGTGCTCGGCGCACTGTCGCGCCCGCAGGTGGCAGAGGGCATGTCGTTTTCCGAACTGGCCGACTATCTCGTGGTTAGCCGCCAGAGTCTCGACGGCGTGCTCAAGCGCCTGGAGCGCGACGAGCATGTGCTGCGCGTGGCCGACACCGTGGACCGGCGCGCGAAAAAAGTCGTCCTCACGGACCAGGGCAAGGTGTTCTGGGAGAGCCTGCAGCCGAAGATCTACGAGTTCTATCGCCAGGCGCTCGCGAGCTTTCGCTTCGACGACAAGGTTTCGCTCGTGCACTTCCTGAATCAGCTGAACAAGGGCATGGATGAGATCGATCTAGGCGAACCGGCGCAACGCGAGCAGGAGTAAATGCACGCTCGCGCTTTCATATCGTGCAACGCGCGCCCGGTGTGTGCAAATTCCGCATTTCCGGATGGGGGCGAGCAATTGCACATGGAAGGACACCTTCTCTTATCGTGAAAGACATCACGTAAGCCATTGAACAGCAAGGAAATTGCGGCACCAAAAACTGCGGGGAAGGCGTCTTTCACTGCGATAGACTGAAACCAATGACGCTTCTTATTCGCTTGTTATTCAATGGAGACTAATGATGGACGTGTATATCGAACCGTTACCGAGAGGCCAATGGGGGCCAATCGATGGTTACGCCCTGGAGTTCGAGGACGGTAGCAAATTCGCCGAGAACATCTTTCGCTCCGAGCTTCTTGCGATCAGCGAGATCGTCCTGCGAGGCTATAAGCCGCTGCTGGCCAAGGTCCGCATTACGGACAAGCACGCCAACGCGCACTGGAAGCGCCCCGACACTGCGCGCTGACGCGCTCACGCTCGACGGCATGGTTTGCCGTCGAGCTGTCCGGGCAACGAGCACAACATCGTTGACGCCTCTGGCCGCCTTCTGCATGATCGTCCTCATGAACGCGCACATCCTCACCACGACGACTACCACGACCGCTTCCGGCGGGTCGTGAGTTCGGTGCGCGCACGTTAGATTTCGTATCGATCACACGGCCCCCGCCAGCAATGGACGGGGCCTTGTCGTTTCTCCGTGCGTTGCGGGCGCAACTACCGGAGAACCACCATGCCCAGCCTCGCTCGCGAACGCCGCGCCCTTCTCATCATCGATATGCAGGAAGGCTTGTTCAACGGCCCCAATTCGCCGTTTGAGGGTCAGCGCGTGCTCGCCAATATCAAGCAGCTAATTGCCGAGGCGCGCAAGGCTCGCGCGCCGGTCTTCGCCGCGCGCCACGTCGGCCCGCCAGGCTCGCCCATCGAGCCGGGCAGTCCGCTCACGACATTCGAGTGACGCACGGCGCTATTTAAAAACCTTCGAGCACGAGCTTGCCGCGCGAGCGGTTGGTTTCCACGAGCTCGTGCGCCCGGCGCAAGTTCGCCGCATTGATGGTCCCAAAGCTCTCGTTGAGCGTCGTGCGCAACACGCCTTCGTCGATCAGCGAAGCCATGCGCTCGAGCAGATCGTGCTGGCGAATCTGGTCTTTCGTCCCGAACATCGAACGCGTAAACATGAACTCCCAATGCAGGGCCACGCTCTTCGTCTTGAGCTTGCGGAAGTCGACCAGCTCCGGGTCGTCGATCAGCGCGAGATGCCCCTGCGGGTTGATCGAGGCGACGATCTCGTCGAAGTGACGGTCGGTCTGATTCAGGCTCGCGATATAGTCCACGCCTTCCATGCCGATACGCTTGAGCTCCTGCGAAAGCGGCTTCGTATGATCGATGACGTGATGCGCGCCCAGTTCGCTCACCCACTTCGACGTTTCGGGCCGCGAAGCCGTGCCGATCACCGTGAGGCCCGTGAGCCTGCGCGCCAACTGCACGAGAATCGAGCCCACGCCGCCGGCCGCGCCGATCACGAGCAGCGAGTCGCCGGACGGCACCGTGCCCTCGGGCACGCCGAGGCGGTCGAACAGCAACTCCCACGCCGTAATGGAGGTGAGCGGCAACGCGGCCGCCTCGGCGAAGTTCAGGCTTTGCGGCATGCGGCCCACGATGCGCTCGTCCACCACGTGGAGTTCGCTGTTGGTGCCCGGGCGCAGCAGCGAGCCCGCATACCACACCCGGTCGCCCGGCTTGAAAAGCGTCACGTCCCGGCCCACGGCGCGCACCACGCCGCTCGCGTCCCAGCCGATCACTTTCGGCTCGCCGTTCTCGGGCGCCGTGCGCGCGCGCACCTTCACGTCGACCGGGTTGACCGACACCGCGTGCACTTCAGCGAGCAGATCGCGCGGGCCCGGCTGCGGGTCGGGGAGTTCGAGATCGATCAGCGATTCGGGGTCGCTGATGGGGAGATTGCGGTAGTAACCAATCGCTTTCATCGTGAATACCTCCAGACAGTCAAATTGCGGGAACCCGGCTTGGTTGAACAAGCGGCTCGAAGTGATAGAGGTCGGGGTCGGCCGAGAAGTACGGCCACAGCGTGTGCAGGAAGGCCTGGAAATCGCCGTGCATCATGAACGCGCTCTGTGCGTCGAGGGAGTCCCATTCCACTTCCAGCACGTAGCAGCCTTCGTCTTCGCACTGCGGACCGAGGCGGTGCCCGCGATAACCCGGCTTGTTCGTGAGCAGCGGGCATACGCGCAGCCAGGCCGCCTCGAAATGCGAAATCTTGTCGGCCCGCAGATAAAAGCGGCCTATCGCGACGATCATGCAAGCCTCCGTGCCGTTCGTGTTGGTATGAATAATCGGCCAGTGCGCTCGGCGCGCATAGCGGCAAACGGCGAATTCAGCTTCAAAGCTGCTTTGAAGATCGAGAGGGCGATCGAGCGGCGGGGGCTTGAGAAAGACGAATGCAGGCCGGCCCTGATATCGGACCAGCGAGCGGACTCACTGCGCGATTACACCTCAGGCAAGAAACGCGGCAATGCGATCGCGCAGCAAATCGCGCAGCGCGTTGACGGTCGGCGAGAGCATCGTGCGGTGCGCGCAGACGAGATGCAGCGGCGCGCCTTCGCCCTGAAACGCGTCGAGCGCGGTTTCGAGGCGGCCCGCCTGGATATCGGCGAGCACGTCCAGACGCGACTTGTACGCAATGCCATGCCCCGCCACGGCCCAGCGGCGCACGAGTTCGCCGTCATCGCTGCTGCGGTTGCCGTGCACGTTCACGACGCTCGCTTCGTCGCCGCGGTAGAAGGTCCAGCGGTCGTGCAGCGTGTCGCTCAGCGCGAAGCGCAGGCAGTTGTGGCGCGAGAGATCGGCAGGCGTCGCGGGTTTGCCGTGACGCCCGAAATAGGCGGGCGCGGCGCACAGCACGCGGCGGTTGTCAGGCGCGAGCGGCAGCGCCACGAGCGAGGAATCTTCGGGCACGCCGTAGCGGACCGCTACGGCAACCGGCGATCGGAACATGTCGGTCACGTGGTCGCCAATGTGCACCTGGAACGACACCGCGGGATGCTGCGCCTGAAAGTCGTCGAGCCAGGGCGCGAGCACGTTGCGCCCGAGGTCGGAGGGAATCGACAGCGACACCGTGCCGCCGATCATCTTGCGCCCATGCGCCACGGCGTTCTGGCCGGCCTCCACCTGCTCCATGACGCCGCGCGCGTATTCGAGGTAGCGCTCGCCGTCCGGCGTGAGGCGCAGGCTGCGCGTGGAGCGTGCGAGCAGGCGCGTGCCGAGTTCGGATTCGAGGCGCTTGAGTCCCGCGCTCGCCACCGCGGGCGTGAGATCGAGCTGGCGCGCGGCGGCGGAGAGGCTCCCGTTGTCCGCTGCATTGATAAAGATGACGAGGTCTTCCAGTCTGATCATGTACCGTCGCGTCTCGTTGGGCTGCGCGCGCCTCGGAAGCCGGCGCCGCGGGCATGGAACAAGCGAACTGTACACGAAGGCACCGCGTGCGCGGGCAGGCCCGAACAGGCAAAAGAAGCCCGCGAATCTCCAGCCTTCCGGTTGTTGAACAAACTTTGGCTTACCGTCGCGCGATTCCTATACTCCCCAGCAGACATCCCGCGAAGGCGGTGCCGTGCGCCATCGGCATCGCGAATGCGGGCACACGTCGTTCATACAGGAGTACGAGGCAATGCTGAATTATCCCGCCGCCTACCAGTCGACCAAGGGCTCCGCGCTCGACGTGAACAAGCCCTTTTACCGCCGCATCGCCGAAGAGCAGGACCAGCGCGAGCTAATCGAATCGATCGTCGTGCCGATACGCTCGGGGCAAGCCTGGAGCGTGCCCGCGGGACACGTGTTCCGCATCGTGACGATCGAAGGCCCGCAGGTGGCCGACCTCAACTTGTGGAACCGGCACGATCCGCGCGAACGCATGTGGGCTTCGCGCACGCGCCAGCTCCAGCAGGCGCACGTGAGCACCTTCGACCGCCTGTGGTCGACGCTGCCCTTCCTGCGCCCGCTCGTCACCATCACCGACGATAGCCTGGCCGACTACGGCGTCGACGAGCATGGCGGGCGCGTTCACGACCTGCTCGGCACGCGCTGCGACCCCTACGTGAACCGCATGCTGACCGGCGAGGACTTTCATTTCCACTGTCACTCGAACCTCACGCGCGCCATCGCGCCGTATGGGCTCACCGAATACGACGTGCACGACGTGCTCAACGTGTTCCAGTGCACCGGCCTGAATCTGGAGGACAAGTACTTTATGAAGGCCTGCCCGGCGAAGAAGGGCGATTATCTCGAGTTTTTCGCCGAGATCGACCTGTTGTGCGCGCTTTCGACCTGCCCCGGCGGCGATCTTTCGCTGCCGATGTGGGGACCCGATGCACGCGACCCGCTGGAAGTCTGCCGGCCGCTCGGCATCGAGATCTACCGGCTCGCGCCCGCGCTGCTGGAAGGCTGGTCTTCGCCGCCTGTCGCCGAATATCGCGGCCTGCACGGCATGGCGTTGCAGCAGCCGGACTGGAAGTGCGGCTGCTGAATCGCTGCGGCTCTAGCTTACTGCTGCTTTTCGACCTTCTTCGGCTTCGGCGGCGATTCGACCTTCGCGTACTGGAACGCGGGCGTGGCCTTCAGTGCTTCCTTGGTGGCGCCGGGCAGATAGAGATTGCCCTGGCGCACGTCGAGCGAGGCGATGGGCACGGCCACATCGTGCGAGCCGACGCCGAGGAAACCGCCCGCCGAAACGATGGCCGCGGAAACCGAGCCGTCCGGCGCCACGATCAGGTCGCGCACAGTGCCGATCTTCGCGTTGTCGTCGTTATAAACGGGCTTGCCGAGTACGCTCTTCTTCACGCTCCAGCCCTCGAGCAGCGCCTGCGACTGCTCGACCGAAACGCTCAAGGGCTGCGCGCCCGCGATCTGGGCATTCGCGGTGGCACTGGCCAGCACGGCGCTGAATGCGGCTACGGCCAACATCGTCTTGCGGAAATGCATTTTCTTTCGCTCCTGTATTCCGGTTAATTCGCCGCGCAGATCGTTGCGCGTCAGCGCGAGACTGCAGGCGGGATGTCATGTTAGCCGGTATGGGGCGGCGCTGCGCTCAAACTGCTTACGCGAGCAATCACGCAGCGGATGGGCAAGCCCTGGCGTCAATGCGCCGCCCAGCCTTCGGAAGGCTTCTGCAAATCACTGCTGAGAAAATCGAGCAACGCGCGCATCCTCGATTAGTATGGAAAACGTACGGAGTTCGGCACGGACATCACGCCACCCGCAAAAAGCTGACGCGCTCGCGCGAGTCCGTGCAATATAAGCGAACGCGCGCGTCGCCTTTATATGGCTCCTGGAGAACGACATGTCCGCCCTGCCCGCCCGCCACAATCGCGCCAAGGCCAAACTCGCGGCCGGCGAGAACCTGACGGCATTCATGGTCGAGCTGCCGAGCGTGGGGCTCGCGCAGGTACTCGCGGCGAGCGGCGTGGACGTGCTGATCTTCGACATGGAGCACGGCCCGATCGACATGCAAAGCCTCCACGCGATGGTGACCGCCACCCGCGGCACGCCGGTCACGCCCATCGTGCGGATTGCGTGGACCGAGCCCTGGCTCGTCAAGACCGCGCTGGAAACGGGCGCCATGGGCATCAACTTCCCGATGATTTCCACGCCCGAACTCGCGCGCAAGGCGAGCGAATCGCTGCGCTATCCGCCCAATGGCTCGCGCGGCTTCGCGCCTTCGCTCGCCGCCGCGCGCTGGGGCGTGAGCGGGCCCGATTACATTCGTGTCGCGGATTCGGAACTGCTCAACATCATCACGATCGAGGACGCACAATCCATCGAGCAACTCGATGAGATTCTCGCGGTGCCAGGCATCGACGTGGCGGCGATCGCCTCGTTCGATCTTTCGATGAGTCTTGGCGTGCCGGGCCAGTTCGATCACCCGGAGTTGCAGGCGCTCGTGCGCAAGGCCGAGGAGAAGGTGCTGCGCGCGGGCACGCCGCTGGGCGGCGTGGCGCTTGACGCGCAAACGGCGCAGAGGAAGCGCGCCGCCGGCTATCGCATGTTGCTGCTCGCGTTCGACGTGATGATGATCGAGCAGGCGGCGCGCGGCATCGTCGAGGCGGCGACGGCGCCCGCGGATAAAAGCTAGGGTGACTCGCGCTTTCTCACACCATCATCGCCGGCAACGCCTGCGCCAGTTCCTCCACGGCCAGCGGCACTCGCATCGGCACGTGCGGCGTGCGCAGCCATAGCGCGTACGCGTCGTAGAGAAAACCCCGTTGCGCAGGCAACAATTCCACTAGCGCGCCTTCGCGGACCCGCTCGCGCACGAGCCAGAACGGCGGCCATCCGAGCCATTCTCCCGCGGCGACGGCGTCGGCGATCGCGGCAAGATCGTCCAGACGAAAACGGCGCGAACCGCATCGGCGCGACGCCGGCCGCCATCACGCGGACTTCTGCCAAGCGGCGCGCCTTGCTCGACGCCGGCGCCGCTCACGTGATCGCCGCTAGCGAAGAAGACGTGGCCGCACGGCTCGCTGACATCACGGGAAACGAAGGGGCGCGCATCGTGCTCGACGCCATCGGCGGTTCGCTGTCCGAGCCGCTCACGGCTTCGATGTCGCGCGGCGGGATACTGATCGAATATGGCGGCCTGAGCCGCGAGCCCACGCCGTTTCCCTTGCCCGCAGTTCTGGGCAAAACGCTGACGTTGCGCGGCTACCTCGTTCATGAGGTAATTGGCAATCCTGACTGGCTGGAGTGCGCGAAAGCCTTCATTCTGGACGGCCTGGAAGTGGGCGCACTACGGCCCGTCATAGCCAGGACGTTCTCTTTTGAGCAGATCGTCGAGGCGCACCGTTACCTGGAGTCGAACGAGCAGTTCGGAAAGGTGGTCGTCACGCTCTGAACCTCGCGCCGACACTGCGCCAGTTCACGACGAAGCCGCGGCACACTGGGCGCAAAGCCCGAAAACGACGAGACTCGAATGCGTATAGCGAAAGCGCTTCGCCGCAGCGATGGCGGCGTGCTGTTCCTGCAGCATCGGCTCGTCGATGTCCACCACGGTCTTGCAGCTCTCGCACACGAGATGCGCGTGCGGCGCGCCACGCCCAAGCTCGTACACCACGCGCGTTTCGCCAACCCATGTGCTATCGAGCAGGGACGATTCCATCAGTTGCGCAAGCGCGCGATACACGCTCGCCAGGCTGCATTGCTCCACATCTTTCGCAATGCGGCGAAAGACCTGGTCGGCAGTCAGATGCTCGTGTGGCGCATCATGAAATACCTTCAGCACGGCCACGCGGCTGGATGTAGGGCGCAGGCGCGCGCTCTTCAGTTCGGAGTAGACCGTTCTCATACGCAGGGAAAAACACGTCGGCAAGGCCGACAGTTTCCCCGAGAATGCTTAAGGTTTCCTTATGTCAGTGTTGAGTGTCAGGCGGCCCAACTTTATGCTGCGGCGCCGTATGGATCGAGAAAGTATTGGACTGGCGGATACTGAACAGAAGCACGACCTGAGGCCCGCATGGCTTCCAAGCCCACGGTGATCTTCGGCGCGTTCGACCGGCACAACTTTGGCGACCTGCTGATCGCGCGGGTGATGGCGCGCATGCTGCGACGCCGCGAATTGCTGTTCGCCGGGCTCGCCGCGCGCGATCCGCATGGCGATGGCGGGCCAGCCACCGTCGCACTCGCGCGCATCGCCACGTTCGCACGCGGCCGCTCGGTGAACGTGATCCACGCAGGCGGCGAGCTACTGACCTGCAATGCGTGGGAGGCTGCCGTGATGCTCGCACCGCCGCGGCGCGTGCCGGCGCTCATTGCCGACGAGGATACATGGCTGCGCGACGGGCGCGCGTGGGCGCACCAGCATGTTGGCGTGGCGTCGCTCGCGCCGTATGTGCTTTCGAAATCCGCGTTGCCGGGCGTGCGCGTGAAGCATCTCTCGTTCAACGCGGTGGGGGGCGTCGATCTCGATGCACGCAATGCGCAGTTGGGCGCCGACGTGCTCGCCGCACTGCAATCCGCGGATGCGGTGAGCGTGCGCGACCGTCAAACCCAGACGCTGCTCGCGCAACGGGGCATCGAAGCCCGCCTGATACCGGACCCCGCCACGCTGACGGCAGCCCTGTTCGGCACGGCAATACGCCGGCACGCCGCCACCCTCGCGCTGCGCGACGTGCGGCAGGCGTTCCCGCACGGTTATGCAGCCGTGCAATTCAGCGCTGACTTCGGCGACGATGCAACGCTCGATACGCTAGCCGCCCAGCTCGAACTCACGGCGTGCGGGCACGGCCTGGGTATTGTGCTGTTTCGCGCGGGCGCCGCTCCCTGGCATGACGACCTGGCGGTGTACCAGCGGCTCGCGGCGCGACTGTGCGCGGCTCATGTTCGCGTGTTTGCTTCGCTGAACGTCTGGGACATCTGTGCGCTGATCGCTGGAAGCCGCATCTATTGCGGCAGCAGCCTGCACGGTCGCATCGTCGCGATGGCGTACGCGCTTCCTCGCGTCAATATCAGTCATCCTGATCATTCTTTCGCGGGAAGCAAGCATGCGGCATATATGCGGACATGGGAAGCGGCGGGCCTCACCGGCGTTGTGAATCTGGACAATCTTGCCGATGCGGTCGCCAACGCACTGGCGACCGATCGCGAATCACTGCGCGAAACCGCATCCGCACTCGCACGGCGGTATCGGATGGAATTTGAAACGGTGGTTGCTGCGAATCGACTATAGGCCGTGCGAATGATCTATGAGATGGCGACGACACTGCCCTCGGTCAGATAAGCGAGTCATTTTTCGCACAACCATTCGCAAATTTTTTTCATGCCTACGCCGTCCCGTGAACTGCGCCGCCCGTGCGCGATTCGCCGGATCGATACTGGTTTACCCGGTCCGGTTGAAAGTAAAAAAATACCATTCAATCTACGTTTTATACATGGACCCACCGCCTTGCGCGCAATTAACCTTGTCGAAGGTTATTCGATGCGTCTATCGCCGGAATCCACATCGATCACGCAAAGAAACATGCAATCAACGGAGATCAGATTGAGCAGCGAAACCACGTATGGCCATTAGCTTGCCCCGCCGTCACCGGCCTTCGATTCGGCAGACAGCATCTCGACGGGCCGCCGGTACACAAGTTCTGAGAACGGCGGCACACCCATTACCCGCCTTTCATTGCGGCGCGCAAGTACGCAACAAAGCGCGCCGTAACCGGATCTTCCCGCATGGAAGGCCATGCGAGTCCCACGCGCCACTTCGCGTTTTTGCCATGAAGCGGCAGTACTGTAGCATCCCGCAGCAGGTGTCGTGCGCGAGAAGGAATGAACGCAATGCCCACTCCCGCGGCGACCGAAGTCAGGACCGACTGGATGTCTTCGGCCTGCTGCGTCACCTTCGGCACGAAGCGGTGCTCGATGCACCATCGGTCGATCTGTGCAGCGAGCCCCGGCCCGCGTGCACGCACTAGCGAGATGAAGCCGATTTCATTGAGCACGTCGAGATCCGCCGGAAGGCGTGTGTACCGAAGGTGCGGCGGCAATGCGAGCGCAAGTCCCTCGTCTACGACTTTGAACGATGAAAGACCATCCGCGTTGGGCAAGCGGAGGAAACCGGCATCCAGCTTGCCCGCCAGAAGACGGCGCGTTTGCTCTGCGGAAGAGAGGTCGCTCAGGGTGACGGTGACAGCAGGATGCTGCTCTCGAAAATCAGCGATGAGCTTCGGCACAATTGTCAGTACGGACAGGCAGATCCCTAGGCGCAGATGGCCTTGCTGGCCGCTGCTTGCTTCTCGCGCACGCAAGAGGATTTCATCCGCGTCGCGTACGAGCGCCTGCGCATCGGACAGGAACGTCTCGCCAAATGGCGTGAGCTGCGCACCGTGCCGACCGCGTTCGAACAGCCTGCCACCGAGGCTCGCCTCCAACGCGCCGATCTGCTTGCTGAGTGCCGGCTGACTCATGTGCAGCGCATCCGCCGCGCGGCTGAAATGGCGCAGCTCGGTAACTGTGAGAAACGTCCTCAGTAATTTCAGTTCCATTCGGAAAAGTAATCATACTGGTAAGAACATTCATTTTACTGATCGATTGGCGAGGAGTTCAATACGTGCATGCCCCTCTCAAGAATCATTCGCAATGCCAATTCGAACCTTGCCGACTAACGCCCCCCAGACGGCCCTTGAATCTGACGCCATCGGTAAAACGGCGGTCGACAGCGAATCCGACACGACCCTGGTCAGCGACTCCGATGCGCGTAAAGGGCGCAGTCGCCGTTCTCGCTTCGGCGACTTGACGCACGAGGCCCATCATCGCGCGGCGACAGGTGCGATCGCCGTAAGCTTCGCTGTCGTCTCTCGCAGGCACTGGCCGCGTTGAGCGCGGTCGTGCTGCCGCCGCCGCCAAAGCGCGCCGTTGGCCAGCCTGTTCCAGGGCTGGCGTTGCTCATCCCAAGGATCAGGGTTGGCGTTTGCCGCGGGCACCAGCAGGTTTGCCAGTTGGCGTACGCGAACCCGCAACTGGCTTGGTGGCGGGTTTGCTGCGCGGCTTTTGCACGCTGAATGGGCTACCGCTCGTGAAACTTGTGCCCTTATCCCCGGCCACAGCGCGCGGCGCCGCAGGTTTGCGCCTGTTTTCGCCACTTTGCGGGAGCGGTTTTTTGCTGGGCGCCTGCATGGCGCCCGACGCAGCTTGCGGCACTTTGGGCTTCTTGGGCTTTTTGGGTTTCTTGATGATCTGGCCAGTCTCGCTGGTTTGCGGTACGCGGTGTTCGGCTTCAAAACCCGGCTCTTCCTCACGGGGCAGCGTTTGCCGGATCAGCGCTTCAATCGCGGCCAGTTGCGGCGCTTCATCGGCACACACGAGCGACACCGCCACGCCGCTGGCACCCGCGCGGCCGGTACGGCCAATACGGTGCACATAGTCTTGCGCCACGATCGGCAGATCAACGTTGATCACCAGCGGCAGATCGTCGATATCCAGCCCACGCGCAGCCACATCGGTGGCTACCAGCATATTGACTTCGCGCATCTTGAAGCGCTCCAGCGCACGCAGTCGCGCGGGTTGCGGTTTGTCGCCGTGGATGGTGTCGACCGCATAGCCCGCTTCATCCAGCATCGCCGCCAGATAATCCACGCCACTGCGGGTTTTGACGAACACCAGCGCGTGCTCCCAGTTGTTCTCGGCCACAAGGTGCATGAAGAGGTCAGGCTTGTTCCTCTTATCCACCGGCACCACCCACTGCTTGATCTTGCTGGCCGTCGCATTGGGCCGGCTGACGCTGATATTGACCGGGCTGCGCAGAATGCCCGCCGCCATGGCGCGGATATCATCGGTAAACGTGGCGGAGAACAGCAGGGTCTGACGCTGAGCGGGCAAGGCAGCAAAGACGGCGTTGAGTTCGCGCGCAAAGCCCAGATCCAGCATGCGATCGGCTTCATCCAGCACCAGCGTTTGGACTTGATCAAACTGCACTGCGTTCTGGCGATTGAGATCCAGCAAACGGCCCGGCGTGGCAACGAGCACATCCACGCCTTTGCGCAACTTCATCATCTGCGGGTTGATACTCACGCCGCCGTAGGCAGCCAGCAATCGCAGGTCGAGGCCCTTGCCGTAAGCGATAAAGCTTTGCAGCACTTGCTCAGCCAGTTCACGCGTGGGCACCAGCACCAGCACGCGCGCGCGGTTGCTGGACACCGTCGGGCCGTGTTGCACCAGCCGTTGCAACAGCGGCAGCGCAAAACCCGCCGTTTTGCCAGTGCCGGTCTGTGCCCCGGCCATGACGTCCTTGCCACTGAGCACGGCGGGAATCGCCTTGGCCTGCACCGGCGTAGGTGTCTGGTAATTGAGGTCTTGCACATTACGCAGCAAGGGATCGATCAGGCCAAGCGAGGCAAAAGACATTGGCGTATTCCGGGCTAAAACCGTAATTCTAGCGGTTACCGCGCTGACTTCGCCGCGCAGAACCGACGGTCAAGAAGATCGATTTGAACGCCGCTGAATAGCGTAGCGGTGCCACGCGCCGCACCGGCATCATCGCTGGACATGAAAGGTTTCGTTTTTGTGTGTCATCGTACAGAACCACTTCATGTGCTACTGTAGGTACCCAGAGCCAGCAGGACGTTTCAGTCGAACACCAGAAGGATCCTCATGGAATTCAACAATGGCGCTGTACTAGAAGCTCTTCGACTTGCTTTGCATCGACAAATACCGTGGCACAAGCGACCGCCAATCTTCACGTTGCTTCGCTCGCACGGTTTGATCCAGACCGTAGACCAGGCACCTCCCCCCAGCACGAAGTTTCTCCCCACATTACAGATTGCCGTCCTGACGGATAAAGGACAGAGCGAAATCCGGCGCATCGAGGCGTCAAAGCACGTTTCGGGATGGCTGGACGACGACTACTTTGCAACGTTCCTTGCAGGGGTAGTGCTTGCCTGACCACGCATCATTGCGTGCCTGCGATCGCGATATTCACGAATCGGGCCAGATCGCCTCGGGGGCTCTCATGTGGCATTCGGGGAGATTACTCGCCTACGCTGCCGGCGTTCGGACCGCGCGGCTCGACTAGCCGGCGGTCTTCGAGACCCGATTTTCCAGAAGCAGCTTGCCAACTGCCGCATAATTTCGTTGCTGGGCTACGACGTGCTGGGCCCCGGCGTGAAGGTCACGCAATCGCCGCTGCAACGGCGAGGCGTCGTAGAGGGCGCCCCCGCCACCCAGCGCGAAGCACGCGTCGGCAATACGCACACAGGTCGAAGCGATCCACACGGAATTTTGCGTGCTTTGCATGCGCAGCGCTGTGTCGTTGATCGTTCCCGCCAGCGCATGGCCCCAATGGCTCGTGGCCTGTACCTCCATGAACGCCTGCGCCGCTCTCAGGTCGGCTCCGACTCGGCCGAGTTCCGCCTGGAACAGCTCCGAATCACGCATGGCAGTCACCGCGCGAAGCTGCGTGCGGCCGGTATTCGCAAATGCGACGAGTTCCTCCAGCGCTCCTTTGGCCACACCTACGGAGAAGGCACTGTGCATCACAGGAATGAGTTCCAGCACGCTCTGATAGAGCGCCCCTGGAAGACAAGGCACGCCGCCCTCGATATCGAAGAAGTTGCTTTCCGGCACGATCTTGTCGGCGATCGCGATGTGATGACTACCGGAGCCCTTGAGCCCTGCCACGTGCCACGTATCCTCGATCTGCCATTCGGACGCTGGGAGAATGAAGCCGCGTAACAGTGGCGGCCCGTCTTCGCCGGCGTGACCGGGAAGCGGCTTTCCGTCTTTCGTCATCACGCAGAACCCCACCATCCATTCGGCCTGCTGACAACCGCTAGCGAACGGCCAGCGCCCGCTCACGCGCCAGCCGCCCGGCGCCGGCTGTGCGGTGCCCGCAGGTTGGGATGACCCGGCGAGTATGACGTCCGGACCCGATTCGTACACCTGATCATAGGTCCGAATGTTCAGCAGGGAGGCAATCAGCGCGCTTCCACTGGCAATCATCGCGGTCCAGCCCAACGACCCATCGATCTTTGCGAGTTCGACGATCACCCTGAGCCCCTTCGGAAGATCCAGCTCCATTCCGCCGTGACTCCTGGGTACGAACATGCGATAAATGCCAATCGCTTTAAGCGTCTCCACCAGGTCTGAAGGCATTCGGCGTGCCGCCTCGATTTCGGCTGCGCGCGATCGAATGCTCGGCGCCAGTTTGCGGATTTCATCAAGCATACGGTCGACTTCATGGGTCATGGCGTGGGTCCTCTGATGTGAGTATCGCGGAGCGACTTTTTCAGAACGCCCTTGATCCACGAGTTATTCCACACGATGGTAAGCGTCACGCCTAGAACGCGCTCCTGATGACACCTCCATCGGCTCTATCGCCAGTCCGCTTTCGTCGGCCACGACGGGCGCTGCGCTGCGAGAATTTCCACATCCGGATAACGTTGCGCGAGTTCGTCGGCTGCGGCGGCCGTGCTCAGATCGCCCGCAAATCCGTAAACGTCGTTGCCCGTGTTCGCTTTCAGCTGCGCGACCACGTCATCGACAGATGACTGGGAGCGTCCGTTCACGATCACACGAGCGCCCTCCTGGGCCAGCGTCCTGGCGATGGCGAGGCCGATGCCGGCTGTGCTGCCGCTCACCAGTGCGAGTTTGCCTTTCAGTTTCAGGTCCATGACTGACTTCCTTTCAAAAGAAAAGGTAGAAAAGGGCGGCATCGGGTCTCGATCACAGGATGCCGCCTGGAGGTTCAGGTACGCGTAATCGAGGCGCCGCCATCGACGAGCGATGCGGTGCCGGTTACGAACGACGAATCGTCCGATGCGAGGTAGAGGACTGAACGTGCGAGTTCCTCCGGCTTCGCGACGCGCTTGAGCGCATGCAGTCCGGTCACGAACGCCTGCGACTCGTCGGTGTCGTTCATGCCGCGATACATGTCCGTGTCCACCGCGCCCGGCAACACCGCGTTGACGCGCACGCCCTGCGCGCCATACTCTGCGGCGAGCGCCTGGGTCAAGCCGATCAGCCCGGCCTTGCTCGCCGCGTAGGCCGCAGTGCCCGGAAACGCGAACGAATAACCGACGAACGTCGACGTGAAGATGATCGATCCGCCGCCGCGCTTCAGCATTTCGGGAATCTGGTGCTTCGCACCGAGGAAGGCGCTGGTCAGATTGGTCGCCAGCGCAGCGTTCCAGCCAGCCTCCGAAATGCCGGTGCTCGGGCCCATTTCGCCCAGCGTGCCGGCGTTGTTGTAGGCAATGTCCAACCGGCCGAAGCGGTCGACTGCGAGCGCGACCAGCGCCTTCGCGAAGTCCTCCGACTGAACGTCGCCGGCTAGATACACGGCTTCGCCGCCTTCGCTGACGATCTCCGCGGCGAGCGTTTCAAGTTCCGCCGCGCGCCGCGCAGCAAGAACCACCTTGGCGCCTTCCTTCGCAAACAGCTTGGCCGTTGCACGGCCAATCCCTGAACTGGCGCCGGTCACGATGGCGACTTTTCCTGTCAAGCGTTGCATTTTCAATCTCCTGAAGTCCTGCGTTGGCCAGTGCCCTGTGCCCCGGTCTGTGAGCGAAATATAGGCTTCAGTTCTGCTTGCAGAAAGGCATAAAACATGGTCCTATCATTCAGCTTTTATGAATGTTCGGAGAGGGTATGGACCGCCTGCGCGCCTTTGAAGTTTTCGTAACGGTGGTGAGCCGCGGCGGCTTCGCGCGCGCAGCCGATGCGCTCGGCACGTCGCCCGCCAACGTCACCCGCTATGTGAATGAACTGGAAGCACATCTGGGCACGCGCCTGCTCAATCGCACGTCACGTACGCTGTCTCTGACCGAGGGCGGCGAGACGCTTTACGCCCGCTGCAAGGCCATTCTCGACGATG
This sequence comes from Paraburkholderia sp. CNPSo 3076, assembly GCF_026343935.1. NCBI lineage: Bacteria > Pseudomonadati > Pseudomonadota > Betaproteobacteria > Burkholderiales > Burkholderiaceae > Paraburkholderia > Paraburkholderia sp. CNPSo 3076. Next base: position 128,881 of record NZ_JAPMAL010000022.1, read on the forward strand.
TCGCGGAGACAGAAGGGCTTGTGGCATCCGGGTCGGTCGAACCGCGTGGAAGACTGCGCATCAATGCGCCCGTGAGCTTTGGGATTCGGTATCTGGCACCGCTGTGGCCCGGGTTCATGCGCAAATATCCCGGCATCGAGCTCGACGTCGCGCTGATCGACCGCGTCGTTGATATCGTCGATGAAGGCTACGATCTCGCGATTCGTATCTCTCGCGCCGGCTCCACTAGCCACGCAGCCCGCAAGCTGGCGACATCGCAAAACATCCTGTGCGCGTCGCCGGCGTATCTGGCCCACTTCGGACATCCGACCTTGCCGGCGGACCTGATGCAGCATCGCTGCGTCGGGTACACCTATGCGGCGACCGGCGACGAGTGGCAACTCATCGACCGTAGCGGCAAGACCCACGCTGTGAGGGTCGACTGCCACATGCATACCAATAACGGCGACACGGCACGCGCAGCCGCGCTCGCAGGGCAAGGCGTGATCTGGCAACCGACGTTCCTGATCGGCGACGATCTACGTGCCGGCAAACTCGTTCACGTGTTACCGGAGTATCGCCTGCCTGAGATCGACATACTCGCTATGTACCCGAGCCGTCGACATCTGAGCGCCAGAGTGCGCGTAATGATCGACTTCCTGGTCGAAGCGTTCAGCGGAGTGCCTCCATGGGATCGCGCCAGTCAGAGCAGGTAGATGCCAATGCGGCTCCGGTGTGCCTTATTTGCGATCGGCGCATGAAACGCCACTCGGCTATTCTCGCCCGGGCGGTGGATTTCAGCGATATCGGACCAAAATTCCAGACACGCCGTTGCCATACAACCAATTATCTAAACGCATTGAGGAAGCGAGGCTCCCCGCTTCTTGGAAACCTTGCGCCTCCCCCTCTAAAAGCTTGACGGGCCGACTCAGGGCGTGAAGCGGCCCGCCAAGACACAGTGTCGAAATCGGCGGCTTCCAGGTTAGCAGCGGTCATCCTTTAAAACATGAAGGACAGTCAGGTGAACCGCTTTATTGTCGTCGCCGTTTCCGTGTGATCTAACACCGCGCGTCAAGTCAGGCCCTCTGTTTTGCATTGCACGGGGGGATTTGGGCAATCGGGCTGGGTAGGCGCCCCAAACGTGGCGATCGTAAGCCGCACTGCCTTCGTTGGGGCAGGCGGGCGACGATAACGCGGCCGTGCCGGCCGCCGGCGCGGCGAAGAGTTGAGCTTCCTCGTACAATTCGTACGGTGGCCGCCGATGCGATGCGCGGCAGCTTATTCCCCAGCCACAGGCGTCGTCTCGGCCATCCGGCATGCGTCGACCAGGAGAGGACGGCGATGATAAAGCAGAAGATTTCTTTCGAGAACGGTCAGGGTGAATCGCTGGCCGGACTCCTTGAGCTTCCTGACAAACCTGTCGCATATGCGCTGTTCGCACATTGCTTTACTTGCGGTAAGGACTTGAAGTCCGCGTCGAAGATCGCACGGGCGCTGACTGAGCAGTCGATTGCCGTACTTCGCTTCGACTTTACAGGGCTTGGTAACAGTGACGGCGATTTCTCCAACAGTAACTTTTCCTCCAACATTAGCGACCTGTTGGCGGCAGCGGATTTCCTCAGGAGGGCACATCAGGCACCAACCTTACTGATCGGTCATAGTCTGGGTGGGGCCGCAGTTTTAGCCTCGGCTTCTGACATACCGGAATCAAAAGCGGTCGTTACGATCGGGGCTCCTGGCGACGTGCGGCATATTAAGCATTTGTTCAAGGACAGCATCGAATCAATCGAAAGGCTCGGCACCTTGACGGTCCAGCTTGCCGGTAGGGACTTCACAATCAAGCGTCAATTCCTCGAGGACGTTAACGAACACCGACTGGAAGAGAAAGTCGCGAGGCTGAAGAGGGCATTGCTCGTCTTCCATTCTCCTCTGGACGATACCGTTAGCATTGAACAGGCGCAAAAGATTTTCCTTGCGGCGAAACATCCAAAGAGTTTCATATCGCTGGATCAGGCTGACCATCTTCTCAGCGGCGGTAAAGATGCAGAGTATGTGGCACGTTGTATCGCCGCGTGGGTGTCGCCATATATCCCTTCACAATAGGCGGTAAAAACTTTGATCCAGAAGTGCAGCAATTTGGGCGGTGACCAACCAGAATTGGAAACGCATTGCCTGCCCGCAGGCAGCCGGGGCAGTTGTGTTGCAACTTAGGCTTCGCGAAATCGGTCCCACACCACAATGTCTTTAGCATTGTCGCACTGCGTACAGGTAGTCACAGTTCGCCCAACGTTCCGGTTATGTAATTGTGAGATCACCGTTCGGATTCGTCGCAACGCTGAAAAAGGAGAAAGTGAATGAAGGCTATTCAGGCAATCAAGCTGGCCGGTGGCGCTCTGATCGTCGCCGTTTCGGTCAGCGCATGGGCGCAGGGGAACGATACGGGCACGGCGCCTGCCACTTCGCAATCGTCGAAGCAGGCCAACCACGCATTGGAAAAGAAAGTGCGCGCCGCGCTGGATCACGCGAAGGACATCAAGCCGGAAAATATTGTGATTCGCGCTCGCGGTGGCGCGGTGACGCTGGAAGGCACCGTTCCGGATTCCTCCCAGGTCGACAAGGCCACTCAAGTCGCTCAGGGCGTTGCCGGCGTGACCTCGGTCAAGAACGCATTGACCATCAAGGAAGTGGGTCAGTAAGGCTGGCCTTTGGCGAGGCCGCCCTTTCGTTTGCGCGAGGGTGCGGCTTCGCCGTTCTCCCTGATATATCCTCGACAGTTCCTTTCATTCAGCCGACCACCCGGATCACCATCGACGACACCAGTCCCGCAGCATCCGTCTGCGTGACGAACGCGCGATGCACGCGCAGCGGATAGTAGTTCCCGGAAGGCAGGAATAGCGTGTCGCCCTCGCTGAGGAGCGCCTTGGTGCACTCTGGTCGGGGGGGCTGCGCGAATCGATTTTCGACGGCAGTTGGAGAGCCACGCGCGATGGCAAGTTCGCCTTGGTGGCTCGGGGTACGGCGTCGACTGACGACGGTTGCGTGAGAATCAGGTGGATGCAATGGCGCCATGAGTCACGGCAGTAGCGTCTCCAGGATATCGCAGGCTGAGAATGACGCGGTTCATTCGCCAGGCCAGCCGCTTGCAGAGATGCATTCGGTTAACGCATGTCGGGTCTTTACCCATGCCCTTTGGAGTGGCTGCCGACTTCCTGTCATATCCATCCGCGCAAGAATGACATGACCGTCGCCGATGGGGGTACCGGGAAGTGCCATGCCTGTCACTGATTCGCGGCAAGACCACGCCCCCACCATCGGGCTACTGTCCTATCGATATTCCGACTCACTGTCGGTTCGCTGAGGGATCACATCATGAACAAGCTCACTGCCACCATTCTCGCCAGCTGCTTCTCGTTCGCGACCGCGGGCGCCTTCGCTGATGATAGTGTGCCAACCGACGCGACTGCCAACGACGCGCCAAGTCAGGAGATAACCGCAAAGAGCGCAACAGCATCAGACGCGATGAGCGCCGACAGCGCGGCCAAAGACGGGATGAAAGAAGATGCGATGAACCATGACGGCATGGCCGGAGATGAAACAAAGAATGCCGAGGTGAAGGAGTAGTGTCGATCCGAAGTGATCCGCTGATGCCAGACCAGAAGACGCTTCCCGGAGGCGCTCCACGGATCACCCTCACCAGGCACCCGCGCCGTAGTCAGGCCCTTCAAAGCCTTGACGGTTTCGGAACGTCCGTTGCCTGGAGAGCCGACGTACGAATGTCAGCGTGAGAACGGTGGCCAGCGTCGGCAACTGGCCCGAACTGCGTCCCACGAGCGAGCACGACGATAGCCTCTGCCGCGCCTATTCGTGTAAAAGGCATAAGGCGCCTGCGGATTCGACCCGTCGATGCAAAACAATCGAAGCTGCGGACGAGCGGATGCTTGTCGAACGCTCAACTCTTCCACCGTGGTCCTATTGCGGGAGCGGGAGGGCGTAGTGTGGATTCACGCATTTCGGGAATGCAGTGGAGGCCTTGCCGGCGCGAAATTCCTGGGAAATTTGCGGAAACACAGCACGATTCCATTTTTCCAGAATTGGTTGTACCAAACTGTCCGTCTTTCCCAGGGCGTTCAGGGTTTCGTCTAGATGCACACTGGCATTACTTTTAAACATTGCCAAAGGCGAGAACTTTACGGCATCTGCAATTTGGTCGAGCGGCCCGTTACAGGCAATGAGGCCGTGGTAATACAGCAAACTCAGTTCGAATTGGTATTGATGTGTGGCATCCGGTGCAAGAGGTTGCGTGAAGAGTCGGTTCATCGCTGTGTTTGCTAGCCGGTCGGCCAGATACCACACGTAGCTTTCGCTATAGACAACTGGTGCGCCTTCCGCGGACGCGGTTGCGCCGACTGAGCGGCAAACGAAAACTACCAACAGTCCGGCCAGAAGATGAATAGTCATGCTCATCAAGTTCTTGCTCCCGGGCTCTCGATATCTGCCCGATTGTCGCCAATCTCAGGCAACCAGTCCAACGCCCGTTCCTGGCCGACTACGGCCCGACGCGGTTGGCCGTAGCCGACCCTTCTCGGCCACTCAAGCTAACGAATGGCGAACGGCAGGTTCAAGGCCATTTCAGTCACCCGGTTTGTCGTCGCGGCAAACGGCGAGTCGGCGCGACTTGGGCTTCACAACGACGACGAATCCTCGGCTGCCTTTGATCCGCGCGCTCGCCATTTCGAAACACTGCAGCCGAACTCGCGGCCAAACCAGTGCGAAAAGGTGCTAGACGATGAAAAACCCAGCAGCACAGCGACTTCCGAGAGCGGACGTTCGCGATTTTCGATATAGCGCGTCACCATGTCTGTGCGCACCGCATTGAGGATCGACGAATAACTCTCGCCGTAATCGGCCAGCCGGCGGTGAACGGTTCGCCGGTCGATGCCAAGGTGCATTGCAATCCGCTCGAGCGAGCACACGCCTGCCGGCAGCAGCGCGAAGACCAGTTTTGTTACCCGGTCAGGCATGGTCGTGCCCGACTGGACGAGCAAGGTATCGAGGTATTGCCGCACCTGATGCGCCATCGCAGGGTCGTACGTCGGCAGGGACTGCTCAAGGTCGGACGCGCGACAGACGATGCCGTCGAAGTCCTGATTGAACTGCGCCGGCATGCCAAATACCCGTGTGCAGATTGCGAGGTCGCGTGGCGCCGCATGCTTGAAGCAGATGCTGCGCGGGCGCCACGCCGCGCCCAGAAAGAGTGAAATCGTCCGGTAGAGCACGCCCACTGCCAGTTCGATGGCCTGGCGTCGGGCACCGACCGCCTGAATATCCTCACTGATGATCACGAGGCCCTCGGCTTCCTCGATGCGGATCATGAGCGCCTCGTTCTGCAGATGCAGATAGCGCACCATCGATTCGAGCGCCTTGCGCAGCGTCGGCTCCTCGCGCACTGCGAACGCGAGCGGACCCATGTTTGAAAGCTGGCGCGTTTCCGCCATGCGCAGGCCCAGATCATCGACGTCGGCCGCCTGGGCCGACGCCTCCAGCAGGCGCACGACGCTATCCACGGGGATCTTCATCTCCGGGTCCAGCAGCGCATACCGGCTGATGCCCGCTTCGGCCAGTTCCTTATATGGATCCAACCCTACTGAGCGCGCCGTCTCGATGTAGTTGGTCAGAGCGGTGCTCCGAAGCATGTACGACATGGTGCTTTCCCGGGGTGTCACAAAATCCAAAAGAAATGTCACAAAAAAGCAAAAACCATTCTAGTCGATCTTCGATACTACGCCCATGCCACCCACCGCAGGGACCTCAGGTGAGTAGTCCCGCGCTACTACAGTCAGGAGCAGACATGCAATTTCTGGACGACTCGTTGCACCCCGAAAATCAGGACAAGCTTGTTATTACCGTCGCACCATATGCGCCCGAGTGGATGCCCGACGATTTCCCGGAAGACATCCCGGTCACGATGGAGGAGCAGATCCAGAAGGCGGTTGACTGCTACAACGCAGGCGCCACCGTGCTGCATCTTCACGTGCGTGAACTCGACGGCAAGGGGTCCAAGCGCCTGTCGAAATTCAACGAGCTGATCGCAGGCGTGCGTGCTGCTGTGCCGGATATGATCATCCAGGTGGGCGGCTCGATTTCGTTCGCACCGGAAAGCGAAGCCCAGGCCGCAAAGTGGCTCTCGGACGACACGCGCCACATGCTCGCCAATCTGGAGCCCAAGCCAGACCAGGTCACGATTGCCATCAACACCACGCAGATGAACCTCACGGAGTTGATGACGCCGCACGCTGTGGAGGGCACCTCGCTGGCAGACCCGGTACTGCAGGCTGCCTATCGCGAGATGACCGTGCCGGCGGGCCCGGGCTGGGTCGAGGAGCACCTGCGCCGCCTGCGTGCATCGGGCATTCAGCCGCATTTCCAGCTGGCCGGCATTCACTCGTACGACACGATCGAGCGCATGATTCGCCGCGGTGTCTACATGGGCCCGGTCAACCTGACCTGGATCGGGATCGGTGGAGGTGCGGACAGTCCCAACCCGTTCAACTTCATGAACCTGGTGCAGCGTGCTGGCGAAGGCGTTTGCGTGACCTCGGAGGCGCTCCTGCGCACCGTACTCCCGTTGAACATGATGTCGCTGGCGATGGGATTCCACGTGCGTTGCGGCACTGAGGACACGCTGACCGACCAGCGCGGCGAGCGCATGACCTCGGTCCAGCAGGTCGAGCAGTATGTGCGCCTCGCACGCGAGCTGCGCCGTGAAGTTGCGACGGGCAAGGAGGCACGCGAGATCTACCGCATCGGCACGTGGTACGACAGTGTGGATGAGACGCTTGCAGCCAACGGCATGGCCCCCAACCGCAAGCCCGGTGTACGGAACGTGCCGCTGCGCGCGGCGTGACAACGAGATAACGGCCCGCACACGGCAGCGGGTCGGAAGATAAAGAGACATACGGAAGCTTGGGTTTTCAAAGCTTCCTCTTCGGAGATCCCCATGAACTTGCTCCCCGGCACGCAGCCGGACGGTGCCAGCGACGACTACCTTGTGAGTCGTACACACGCATGGTTCGCGTTCGCTATGACTTTCGCCCTGATGCTGTTCGACTACATCGACCGTCAGGTCATCGTGTCGCTGTTTCCGCACCTGAAGGTTGCCTGGAATCTCTCGGACAAGCAGTTGGGCGCGCTGGTCTCGGTCATCTCCATTGTGGTCGCGGCAGGCGGCATTCCGGTGGCGCTGTGGGCGGACCGCTTCAGCCGCGTCAAGAGCGTCTTCGTGATGGCCGCGCTCTGGAGTCTCGCGTCGATCTCGTGCATGTTCACGCGTAACTACGGCCAGATGTTTGCCGCGCGCGCACTGGTTGGCGTAGGCGAGACTGGCTACGGTTCAGTTGGCGGCGCATTGATCGCGAGCCTCTTTCCGCAGCGGCTGCGCGCGACCTTGCTGGGCGCTTTCTTCGCGGCTGCCTCGATCGGCTCCGTGCTGGGTGTCGTGCTGGGCGGTGTCATTGCGGCACGCTGGGGGTGGAGGTCGGCCTTTGGTGTCGTTGGCGTGCCGGGACTCGTGCTGGCCTTCCTGTACCTGCTGGTTCCGGATTACAAGACGGTCGCGCTTGCACCCAGCACGGGGAATGCTCCGCAGACCGCGCAGAAGTTCTCGACGCAGATCGTGAAAGCGCTGCGAAGCTCCCCGGCGATGTGGTGGACGTGCCTCGGCGCCGCCTTCCAGCTCATCGTGGTCTCCACGATCTGGGCTTGGCTGCCGAGCTATTTCGTTCGCTACCATGACGCCCGGCCAGATCAGGCCGCCATCCAGGCAGCGGTAATCGTGCTGTGCGGCGCGGCGGGATCGCTGGTGTGGGGATTCGTTGCCGATCGCCTTGCTTCACGCAGGCCCCGCAACAACCTGAATCTGATGGTAGTGCTGCCCGTTCTCACCACGCTGGTCCTTGCCGCCGCTTTCGGCGGCGTGGTTCCGGCCAGCAGGGAATACGCGGTAATCGCGCTCGGAGGGTTCCTGATGACGTGCACGTTGGCACCGTCGGCGAGTGTCGTGCTCAGCGTGATTCATCCTGGTTTGCGTTCCACCGGGGCTGCGCTCCTCTCGCTGTTCCAGAACCTCTTTGGCCTCGCGGTGGGTCCGTTCGTGACCGGTGTGCTGTCCGACAGCTGGGGACTCAAGAGCGCGCTCGCCATCATGCCGGCGTTCGGGTTGCTCGCCATGGTGTGCTTCCTGTTTGCAAGGCGGACCTATGAAGCAGAGGTGGCGGCTGTGACGGCGGTGGTTCGTCTGGACGCCGCGACCGCACCGGCCGGCGCGAATGCCGCGCTCTCGACCTAAGCTCAATACCGATCTGTCGTGTTTTTCTCCTGCATCCGGGCCGTACCATGAACCTTGTTAGCACCAGCAGCCTCGCCCCCGAACTGAACGCACCCGCGACGGAGGCCCCTGCGTGGACGCCCTCGCCCGAAGTGATCGGATCGGCGCGCGTGAGCGAATTCGTGCAGTGGCTCTCCAAAGAGCGAGGCCTCTCTTTCCACGATTACAGAGCGCTTTGGCAATGGTCGGTGGATCATGTCGACGCCTTCTGGTCATCGCTCTGGGACTGGGCTGCCATCCCCTCGATGGAGCCACGCGGACGGGCACTGGCGAATGCGGCGATGCCGGGCGCCCGCTGGTTTCCCGGCGTGCGGATGAACTACGTCGAACAGGTCTTTCGCCACGCGAATCAGACCGGCCCGGCAATCGTCTATCGCAACGAGGCTGGCGAACAAAGCGAAATGAGCTGGCGTGAGCTCGAGCGTCAGGTCGCAGCACTTGCCGGCTCGCTGCGGCGCCTCGGCGTGACGCGCGGGGACCGTGTCGCCGCGTTCATCCCCAATACGCCGCAGGCCATCGTCAGCTTTCTCGCGGTGGCAAGTCTGGGCGCCATCTGGTCGGCATGCGCTCCCGACATGGGCAAGCTCGCCGTGCTCGACCGGTTTCGCCAGATCGAGCCGAGGGTCATGATTGCGGTCGATGGCTACCAGTACGGCGGCAAGGCCTGGGATCGTCGGGCGCTGCTTCACGCGTTGCTGGACGAACTGCCCAGTGTGAAGCACGTCGTGCTCGTGCCACATCTGGACCCGCTCGCAAGCGCAGCCGGCTTCGACCATGGAATCGACTGGGCGCAGGCCATTGCCGGGGATGCGCCGCTTCAGGTCGAGCATGTGCTGTTCGATCATCCGCTCTGGGTTGTCTACTCCTCCGGCACGACGGGCCTGCCCAAGCCGATCGTGCATTCGCACGGCGGAGTCGTGCTCGAGCACGTCAAGCTCACGGCGCTGCACCTCGATCTGCGTCCGGGCGACCGCTTCCACTGGTACGCGAGCACCGGCTGGATCATGTGGAACCTGCAGGTGGGCGGGTTGCTGTCCGGCGCTACGGTATGCCTATTCGAAGGCAATCCAGGATACCCCGACATGAACGCGCTCTGGCGCTTCGTGGGCGAGACGAAGGTCGACTTTTTCGGGGCCGGGGCCGCCTACTTTCAGTCGTGCCTGAAGGCCGGTGTTGAGCCCCGTGAAGTGGCCGACCTGTCGAGTCTCAGGGCAATCGGATCGACCGGCTCGCCGCTGCCGCCGGAAGGGTATCGGTGGATCCTCGATCACGTGGGCGACGTGTGGATCAACGCCTTGTCCGGCGGCACCGACTTCGCGGGCTGTTTCGTGGCCGGAGTGCCCACGCTGCCCGTCTATCTGGGTGAAATGCAGTGCCGGTGCCTCGGCGCGCGCGTGGAGGCATTCGACGAGGCCGGCAAAGCGCTCACTGATGAAGTCGGCGAGCTGGTCTGCACGGCGCCGATGCCTTCGATGCCGCTGTACTTCTGGAACGACCCGGACAACGTGCGTTATCGCGACAGCTATTTCGACGCGTATCCCGGTATCTGGCGGCACGGCGACTGGGTGCGCATTACGCCGCGCGGTGGCGCGATCATCTATGGCCGCTCGGACGCCACGATCAACCGTCACGGCATCCGCATGGGCACCAGCGAGCTTTACCGTGCGGTGGAGGATCTGCCGGAGGTTCTCGACAGCATGGTCGTCGATCTCGAGTATCTGGGCCGCGAGTCGTATATGTCGCTCTTTGTCGTGCTACGCGCGAAGACCACGTTGACGCCGGAACTGATCGCCACCATCCGTGAGCGCATCAAGGTCGCGCTGTCGGCGCGGCACGTGCCGAATGACATCTATCAGGTGCCGGCAATTCCACGCACCTTGTCGGGCAAGAAGATGGAGCTGCCTATCAAAAAGCTGCTGTTGGGGCAGCCGATCGGGAAGGTGGCGAATCCGGACACGATGGCCAATCCCGAAAGCCTCGCCTGGTATGAGGCATTCGCAGCGCAGCGGCAGCAGTAGTCCTGCGCATGCGGCAAGAAGCATCCGGCGCGGGCGCGGCAATCCGCTGCGCGACCCGCATCGGCTAATTTTTGACATCACGGAATACAGGAGCACTACATGGCAAAGGCAATCCGCTTTTATGAAACCGGGAGCCCCGAGGTTTTGCATCATGAGGATATCCAGGTCGGTGAGCCTGGGCCCGGGCAGGTACGTCTGCGTCACGAGGCAGTCGGGCTGAATTTCGCGGACATCTACTTTCGCACCGGGTTGTATCCAGCGGCGCTGCCGTCGGGCATCGGCACCGAGGCCGCAGGCGTGGTCGAAGCGGTTGGCCCGGGGGTGACGAGCGTGGCCGTGGGCGACCGCGTGACCTATACGGGCGCCTACAACACGCTCGGCGCCTATACGACGGAGCGGATTATCGACGCCGCTCCGCTCATCAAGCTGCCTGATGCGATCAGTTGCGAAACCGCCGCTGGCATGACCATGCGTGGATTCACCGCCTCGTATCTGATGCGCCGAATCTACGCGTTCAAGAGCGGCGACACCGTCCTGCTGCACGCGGCGGCAGGCGGCGTGGGGCTCATCGTGTCGCAATGGGCAAAGCTGCTCGGCCTGACGGTGATCGGCACGGTGTCGAGTGAGGCCAAGGCCGAGGTAGCGCGTGCGCATGGCTGCGACTACACGATCAACTACAGCCAGGAAGACGTGGCGAAGCGCGTGCGCGAGTTGACGGGTGGAGTTGGGGTGAACGTGGTTTTCGACAGCGTAGGCAAGGATACCTTCGAGGCCTCGCTCGACTCGCTCAAGCGCCGTGGCCTCCTGGTCTGCGTGGGGACGGCTTCGGGTCCGATTCCGCCGTTCAACCCGCACATCCTGGCGCTCAAGGGGTCGCTCTTCGTGACGCGCCCCGCGTTGGCCGATTACATCGCCGATCCCGCAGAGCGCGCAGAACTGGCCGGCGAACTGTTTGGCCATGTTGCGTCCGGTCGCATCAAGATCGGAATCAACCAGCGCTATGCGCTCGAAGACGCCGTCCAGGCACACCGCGATCTTGAATCCCGCAAGACGACCGGTTCCTCGGTCTTCGTGATCTGACGTTATCAGGAATGCCCATATCATGCGCATCGAACAACTGACTCACGCTCTCGGCGCGGAGCTGACAGGCATCAATTTGGCCGACGCTGCCCACGACGACGGATTGTTTGCCGAGATTCGCGCCGCACTCTTGCAGCATCGCGTGCTGTTTCTGCGCGACCAGGAAATCAGCCAGGCGGAGCACGTCGCGTTCGCGCAGCGCTTTGGCGAACTCGAAGACCATCCCGTCGCCGGGAGTGATCCGGACCACCCGGGTCTCGTGAGAATCTACCGCACGCCGGAACAGCCGAACGACCGCTACGAGAATGCGTGGCACTCCGACGCCACCTGGCGCGAAGCTCCGCAGTTCGGCGCCGTGCTTCGATGCGTGGAGTGTCCGCCGGTGGGCGGCGACACCATGTGGGCAAACATGGTGCTGGCCTACGAAAAGCTCCCGGCGCATGTAAAGACCGAAATCGCCGACCTGCTCGCCCGCCACAGCATCGAAGCCACGTTCGGCGCGAATATGCCCATCGAGAAGCGGCTCGCGCTCAAGGCGCAGTACCCGGATGCGGAGCACCCGGTGGTGCGCACGCACCCGGAAACTGGCGAAAAGATTCTCTACGTCAACGTCTTTACGACGCACTTCACCAACTTCCACACGCCGGAGCGGGTGCGCTTCGGCCAGGACGCTAACCCCGGAGCCGCGGATCTGCTGCGTTACCTGATCAGCCAGGCTTATATCCCCGAGTACCAGGTGCGCTGGCGCTGGAAGCCCAATAGCGTGGCGATCTGGGACAACACTTCGACCCAACACTATGCGGTGATGGACTACCCTCCGAGCCACCGCAAGATGGAGCGAGCCGGGATCATTGGCAGCAAGCCTTATTGATTGCAGGCATCGCTTGCAGATAGCAAGCGGGCGCCAACACCCCGGCGCCCAACCAAATTCTCGTTAAAACGCTTTAGTCATGTCACGTCAGATACCGGTCGCATCAGTCGACGAACTCACCCCTGGTCGGCGAAAGCTTGCCTTTGTCGACGGCCGCAGCGTTGTCCTCTTCAACATCGAGGGGAGCGTCATCGCCATCGAGAACTCGTGCCCGCATAACGGGGCGTCACTCGCCAACGGCCAACTCGACGGACATGTTCTGCGTTGCCCGGCGCATGGAATGCGTTTCGACCTGCGCGCCTGCGCCGAACCGGACGCCCCAGGCTTATGTCCCATGCGCCTGCAGGTACTGAAACGCAATGGAAACTTCGAACTGCTAATCGAAGATCAGCGCGAGCCGAAATAAGACCAGACCGGTTCTGCCGGTAGCGGAAGCAGGACGAGCGACGTGGACGGCAGTCGACGCCGCCTCCCAAACTTATCCCGACTTGAACAGAAATATCTGCCTCCAGAGGAGGAGACACGCATGTACGTAACCGAAAACCTCATCTCGCCGACGCCCGCGGCCTATTCATACCCGCTTCTGGTCAAGCAACTGCTGCTCAACTCGCTGAGCCAGTATGGGGATCAGGAAATCGTCTATCGAGGCGAACTGCGGTACTCCTTCCGCGATTTCAGCCTACGGCTCGGCCGGCTCGCCAACGCCCTGAGCGCACTCGGCGTTCGCCACGGCACGACAGTCGCGGTCATGGACTGGGACAGCCATCGCTACCTGGAGAGCTACTTTGGCATCCCGATGATGGGAGCGACGCTGTTCACGGTGAACGTCCGCCTGTCGCAACAGCAAATCCTTTACACGCTGAACGATTCCCGGGCCGAAGTCGTGCTGGTTCATGCCGATTTTGTGCCGATGCTCGAGCAGATCCGGGCGGAACTGCCGTCGGTTCGTCACATGGTCGTCCTCGCGGACGGTGAGCCAATGCCGCAAACGGGCATGGCCGTGGCGGGGGAATACGAGGCGCTGCTGGCAGACGCGCAGCCCGGGTTCGAGTTTCGCGATTTCGATGAAAACACCCGGGCCGCCATGTTCTATACAACCGGGACCACCGGCGACCCCAAGGGCGTGACGTACAGCCATCGCAACATCGTCATGCACGCTATGGCGACCGCCATGAGCCTGTGCGCGCCGCGTGAGGGTCAGCGGCTGCACCGCGAAGACGTCTATATGCCGATCACGCCCATGTTCCATGTGATGGCCTGGGGCATGCCATACATCGCCGTGATGCTCGGTCTCAAGACGGTTCTGCCTGGGCGCTACATCCCTGAGCGGCTGCTGGAACTGCGCGAGAAGGAGCAGGTCACGTTCTCCCACTGCGTGCCGACGGTATTGCAGATGCTGCTGCAGGCCTCACGCAGCGCGGGCAAGAGTTTGTCGGGGTGGACGCTCATCATCGGCGGGTCGGCGTTCTCGCCTGCGCTTTGCGACGCAGCCTTGGAACTGGGCGCCGATGTGTTCTCCGGATACGGCATGTCGGAGACCGGCCCGATCGTGGCGCTGGCGCAGTTGCCGCCCGGATACAAGTCCACGAGCCATGAGGAAGAGGTGCGGCTGCGCTGCTCCACCGGGCGCCCGGTGGCGATGGTCGATTTCCGTGTGGTCGACGGGAGCATGAAGGACGTGGCGCGCGACGGGAAGTCCCACGGCGAGATCGTACTGCGTGCGCCGTTTCTGACGATGAGTTATGCCAACAAACCCGAGGCGTCGGAGCAGCTGTGGGCCGGCGGTTACCTCCATACACAGGACATTGCGGTGACGGGTCCGGACGGCTTCGTGCAGATCGTCGACCGGATGAAGGACGTCATCAAGACCGGCGGCGAATGGGTCTCGTCGATCGAGCTGGAGCGACTGATTGCTGAGGTAGTGGGGGTGCAGGAGTGCGCGGTGGTGGGCGTGGCGGACGAGAAGTGGGGAGAACGCCCCGTGGCGCTCGTCGTACGCCGACCTGACGCCGGCGTCACCTCCCAGAGTGTTCGGGACCATTTGATGACCCACGCACAGGCGAACCGGATCAGCCGTTATGCGGTGCCTGAAGCGGAGCGCATTGCCTTTGTCGAGGAAATCCCCAAGACGAGCGTCGGCAAGATCGACAAAAAGCGCATCCGCGAATGGATCGCCTGAACACCGGATTTCACACAACGCTGGGCGACATCGGATCGCTACGCATAACTAAACCAAACGGAGACAACATGAAAGTCAAACTCACCGCTGCCGCGGGATTGGCAATGCTCGCCGGTACGGCATACGCACAATCGACCGTCACGCTCTATGGCGCGCTCGACTCTGGTCTGCTCTACCAGAGCACGTCGGCGTCATACTCGGCGGCACCGTTTTTGCCGAACACCAAACTGAACGGCAACGCGGGCCATGTGGTTCAGCTCAAGGACGGTGGCATTTACTCGAGCATCTTCGGGATGAAGGGCTCGGAAGACCTGGGCGGCGGATACGCAGCCAACTTCAAGCTTCAGGGAGCGTTCAACAGCTCCAACGGCCAGCCGGGCAAGTCCGGTACGCCGACTGCAAGCTCGATTTTCACCCAGGTCACAACCGTCGGTGTGTCGGGCCCGTTCGGCAAGATCGACTTCGGCCGCCAGTTCGCGCCGATGGCCTACGCGATGGCCGAAACGGACGTACGTGGTGCGCAATACTTCGGCAGCGTCCTGACCGCCTGGCTGACCATGAACACGATGTCGGGCTGGACCGGAAGCAACTCGAACGCCCAGATTGGCGCGCTGTATGACGACAATGCGATCGTCTACAACTCGCCGTCATTCTACGGTGTGTCCGCAGCGCTCGAGTTCGCGCCCGGCGGCGTGGCAGGGCAGGCCCAGGGAGGCACGCGCGAGTCCGCGGTGCTCAAGTATTCAGGCTTTGGTCTAAACGCAGATGCCGTCTACTACAACGGGCACGATGCCAATCCGTTCTCATATGCCGCCGCCGGTAACCCTGCGACTGCCCAGACCGGTATCCCGCCGACTGGACAGAACAACAACCGCTTCGTCTACTTCGGCGCGAAATACACGTGGCACGATATCTCGGTCTCCGGTTCGTTCAGCAACGGTCGCAATCCGGCCAACTCGAATGGCGTTCCGAAGGCATTTGTTGTCTCAGGTGATTTCGACATGTGGACGGGCGGCATTGGCTACCGTTTCTCCCCGGCGCTTAACTTCACCTCGGGTGTGTACTACCTGAAGGACAACAAGAACAGCGCGAACCACTCTACCGCCTACGCTATCGGCGGCGACTACAGCATCTCGAAGCGCACGCTGGTTTATGCCCAGGCCGGCTACGTGGCCAACCGCGGGCAGATGAACCAGGAACTCATTTATGGGACGCCTGTAGCCCCGGGCCGCAACACCACGGCCGTCAACATCGGCCTGCGCCATACCTTCTAACTCAGGTCTGGGATTGGGACAGTTTCGCACTGGCTCGTCCTGGCACAGCCTGACGATCAACCCGAAGCAGCAGCAATCACAGGAGTATGTAATGAACACGACTACCAGGACCCTCAGTCTGGCGCTCTGCACACTGCTCGTCGCGGCGTCCCTGAACGCGTCCGCCCAACCCTCAGCCAGCGAGCCTGGCGCGACGTCTGGCACGGCGGCGTCTGCTACGCCGAACAACACCAGGCTGCGCCGCGCGGTATACACCGCAATCGCGAAGCACAAGGAAATCCAAGGCGGCAGTATTGGTGTTACCGCCAAAAATGGAGCAGTCACGCTGAATGGCACGGTCACGGATGCCGCGCAGGTCGAGAAGGTCGCCGAGATCGCCAGGGGAGTTCCTGGCGTGATCTCGGTGACAAACAAGCTGATGGTCCAGAAACCCCTGGGCGGTATGTAAACAAATAAAGTGCGAGGGGAGGAATGTAGGAAAAGGCGCGCTGACTTTTTCTCCGGGATAGCAGAAACACGAAGGACACAGACGCGCAGAACTTAACATGCGCGCCCTAGCCGCAGCACCGATATGACTTTATATGGCCCTGTGAGATCGACAGGGCGCTACTGCAAGACTTCGGCACTCGGAAACTCCCGTGTTTGCGAGAGGCAGACCGTTGACTGACGCATAGAAGGAAACCAGACGATGGAAACGATGCTGCGCTCGGCTTCAATGAGCGGCTATTTCGACGTGGCGCTGCGGGTCGGGCTAAACGCGGTCGAACTCGCGCGCGAAGCGGGTCTCGACGCCGCAGCGCTCACGAACCCGGACGAGCGTATTCCGGCAGCTGCGGCTTGTCTGCTGTTGGAGCGCTCGGCGCACAAGGCGTCGTGCCCTTACTTCGCGCTTCAAATTGCCGCAACGCGGCGCAGGTTCGGCGCTGGGGTGGTCAATGTGCTGCTCGCGCACAAGCGCACACTGCGGGAAGTCTTACTTTCGGGTGCAGAATACGGCCATCTGCTCAATGAAGCGCTCGCGGTGCATGTCGAGGACACGGGCGCAACGGTCACTATCCGCGAGGAACTAGTCGTCGATTCGGGCATCCCGACGAACCAGGCTATCGAACTCGCGGTCGGCGTGCTTGCTCGTCAAGCAAGCGCGCTGCTCGGAGAGCACTGGAAACCTCGCGCTGTGCATTTCGTTCATCAAGCGCCACCCAGTCTGATGTTCCACCGACGCTTCTTCGGCTGCCCGCTGGAGTTCGGTAGCGACTTCAATGGCCTCGTTTGCGCGACGGCTGATCTCGACCATCCGAACCCCGCTGCGGACCCAGAACTCGCGCGCTATGCGAAAGACCTCGCAGAGTCGCTGAATGTGACGGATGCCGGTTCAATAGTGCTTGAAGTACGCAAGGCCATCTACCTGTTGCTGCCGCTAGGGCAGGCGACTGTCGAGCAGGTTGCCGCACATTTACACCTGAGCGTTCGTACCATGCAGCGACAACTCGAGTTTGCCAACACGAGTTTTTCGCGGTTGACGGAGGGAGTCCGGTATGAACTCGCCGTGCGCTTCATGAGCAACTCGTGCTTTCCGATCGGACGAGTGTCGGGACTGGTGGGATATGCACATCAGGGAACGTTCACGAACTGGTTCGTCGGACGTTTCGGCATGACGCCGCGCGCCTGGCGCAACCACCGCACGGGATGGCTGTGCTGATCAACACGTAATTTTTAGGAAACTGTAGCAAGTGTCCGTTACTTGGGCCGGTGCCGCCGTTCGAATGTCCGCGTCGAACGGACGTGGCTGTTCATGGCCGAATTCGGGCCTCCACAATCGCGCTTCCTGAGAATCCGCGACGAACCGATCGGGATAGGGGCAGGCCTCGCGGCCCGACCCCTCCCACACCACCGTGCGTACGGGTCCGTACACGGCGGTTCGGATCGGTTGATCGGCTAGGGACCAAGCAATGGGAGCCCGAGAGAACGTAAGTACCCGTTTGACAGGGCGAGGTTCACTGCAGGGCTGTGACTGAGCCGCCACGCGCTGTGCGGTGCTCCGGCGGTTTGGGCGGCAAGATTGCGTTTCACGCCACGGGCAATGAGTTCCTCGAATCGAGTCCGGCCACGTTTCCATTGCTTCCAGAAGTAGCAACGAATGCGGGGCCTTGGGCGCTATGAGCCGCCGGGTCTGTTCCCGATCCGAGAAGGTAAATCCTAGAAACTTCCGCGTGTGTGGCCGCGCAACGGCACTCTTCGATTCATTGACCTGCAATTTCAGCTTGCTAGTGAGGAAGACCTTCAGCCCTGCCATCACCCGAAGCCCCGCGCGTTCGCTGCGCACGTAGACGTTACAATCGTCTGCGTATCTCACGAAACTTAGGTCGCGTCGGGCAAGCTCCCGGTCAAGATCGTCGAGTATCAGATTGGATAACAACGGCGACAGCGGACCGCCCTGCGGCGTACCTTCATCCGTCGCACCAACCAGCCCGTTTTCCAGCACGCCCGCCGTCAGGAACGAACGAATCAGCTTGAGCATCCGCTTGTCGCTGATCCGCCGGGCTATCCGAGACATCAGAATGTCGTGGTTCACGCGATCGAAGAATTTCTCGAGATCCAAATCTACAACCCAGCGGTGTCCCGCCTGAATGTAGCTTTGGGCACGTTCCACGGCCTGATGTGCCGAGCGCCCCGGACGGAATCCGTAGCTGGACTCCGAGAACGTCGGGTCCCACCGCCTTTGCAGCACCTGCAACACCGCCTGCTGAACGAAGCGATCTAGCGCGCACGGGATGCCGAGCTTGCGCACGCCTCCGTCCGGCTTGGGTATCTCGACCCGTCTCACAGGTTGGGGTTGGTAGGTTCCGCCCAGCAATGACGACCGTATCGACGGCCAGTGCTCACGCAGGTGCAGCCGTAACGCCTGGACTGTCATGCCGTCCACGCCGGGCGCCCCTTTGTTTGCTTGCACACGCTTCAGCGCCTGTTTCAGGTTCTCCCGTTCACAGACTTCTTCCATCAGTCGGCCACTAGCCGACGGGCTTTCAGGCCCGGGGTTCGCCGCCATAGGTTCAGCCCCTCGGACATCGATCTTTGGGGCTTCACCCCTATCTTCGATTCCAAGGACGCGACGCGTTTTCCGCTGCGCTCCCATGTCGAGTTCTCCGGCTTACTTGCCACTCCTTTCCGTTTGGGCCTTCAGGCGTCGCCACCCTACTATGCCCGCTGCTGACTCCAGCGTGGCGATCAACATCCCTTGCGAGATGTTCAGTCCTACTGGACACCACGCAGGCCTCCCGAGGTAAGCTCAACCGCCTTCACCGCACACCTGCCAGATCTACCTCCCCGGTCCTTGATGGTTGTGGACTTCGCGATCATTTGCTCGCTCGTCCGACCTGGTGGGCCTCATATCTGGTTTCTGTTCGTCAGGTCGCGGCTTTGCTACACGCTTCCTTCAGACCCCGCCTCGCGACGACGCCCTTGCGTTTCACTAGCCCTTCGCCCCATCTGGCTGGGCAGGGGACTCGCACCCCCAAGCTGTTGCGCATGCTCGGCGCACAAAAAAA
>NZ_JAPMAL010000023.1:0-143008 GCF_026343935.1 Paraburkholderia sp. CNPSo 3076
GCCCGCGACCTCACGCGCCGTGACGCCCCCGGCGCCGCCCACTGCACCCGCCGGGACCGCTGTGGCGCCCGCGACGGCGCCTGTCACCCAGGGCGCTGTCCAGTGGGAGCTGCAGGTCATGCGCGACGGCCAGCAAATCGACGCGTTCAATGGCACGACCTCGATCGGCCAGGCGCACACGGACACGCATCACAAGGTCGTCTCGCACAGCGTGGGCTGCAAGGATCAGCCTGCAGGCAGCATCGATCTGTCGCGCACGATCACCGTTTCGCCGCTGCAGGTGCGCGCGAACCTGGTCGTCCTGTCGGTCGAGGCGCAGGAAACGCTCGAAAACGACGCCGCGCCGACTACGCCCGAAGGCTGCCGGCTGCCGCCGCAGCCGCGCCAGGTGAACGCGAACCATCCGGGCCTGATCGTGCCCGACGGGCAGTGGGTGACCTGGCAGATCGTCGACCAGAACCCCTCGCTTGCGTACCGGGTGCGCGCGACGCTCGCGCCGCCATCCGCACAGTGACCGCTCCGATCCAACACACGACCCGGCGTGACCCAATCTGTTAGAAAAAACGCATGCGAAATCCCGAACAACCGCTCATCGACACCTCACTGAGCAAAGACTTCGTCGCCGTGAGCTGGAATCTGCACAAGGGCCGCTCGCCGCTGGGCTTCGAGGCCTGGGAGGCCATGCGGCGCTGGGTGCAGTCCACCCATGCCGACGCGTGGTTTCTGCAGGAAGCGATGGCCCGCCGCTTGCCGCAACCGGTGCTCTCCTCGGCCTTCGGCGCGCAGCTGGGCGACCCGCTCGACGACGTCTGGCACTGCCAGGCCACTGAAATCGCCACCGCGCTCGAATTGCAGATCGCCCTCGGACCCAACGTGTTCAAGCCTTCATGGCGGCACGGCAACGCGATTCTCTCGCCGCATCCGCTCGATCTGGGCGGACGCTGGGACATCTCCGCGCACCGTTTCGAGCGGCGCGGGCTGCTCGTTGCGCGCGCAAACGTCGCCGGACAGTCCGTCACGCTGCTGTGCGCGCACCTTGCGCTCACGCGCAGCGCGCGGCTGCGGCAGATGAACTGGATCGCGCACTGGATCGTGAAGGAAGCGCCGCAGGGGCCGCTCGTGCTGGCGGGCGACTTCAACGACTGGCGCAACGACTCCGTGCCGCTCTTCGCGGAGCACGGGCTGCAGGAAGTCGCGACGCTGCTCGGCGAGCCGGCGCGGACCTTTCCGGCCTTCTCGCCGGCGCTCGCGCTCGACAAGATGTTCGTGCGGGGCCTCAAGCCCGTCGAGCTGATCCAGCCCGCGCAGGAGACCGCCTGGCTCTCCGATCACCTACCGTACATGGCGCGCCTGCGGCTCGAAGACTGACGCGCTGGGCAGCGGCGCGCGGGTCACCCGAAGCATCCGCGCGACACTCATCCGATCGCGGCCACTGGCGCGCGCAAGCCCGCGCTAATATGTCGCGTCGCGCGCGCCGCGCGTTTCGTCAGGTGTCCTCAGATGCATTACCTCGCCACGTTGCTGCAGATCGTTGTCGTCTATCTGTTTGCCCTCATCAGCCCCGGCCCGAACTTCTTCATGGTCACGCAGCTTTCGCTTGCCGGCCGGCGCGGCCTGGGTGTCGCTTCGGCGGCGGGCGTGGGCGTTGGCTCGACGCTCTGGGCGGCGCTCGCCATGCTCGGCTTCGCGGCCGTGCTGCAGCACATCGACTGGCTCTACAACGGCGTACGCGTGGCGGGCGCGCTCTATCTCGTCTGGTTCGGGCTCAAGCTGCTGCGCTCCGGCGTGCGCCGCGAGCTGGCCGCCGCGGCGCACGCCGCCGTCGCACCGCCGCCTGTTGCCGACCGGCGCGCGTGGCTGCGCACCTGGCGCGCGGGACTCATCACTTGCCTCACGAACCCGAAGTCGTGCGTATTCTGGACCAGCGTGTTCGCGGCTGTGTTTCCGGCGCATCCGCCGCTCTGGTTCTATGGCGTCGCGCTCGCCACGGTCGCCACGATGTCGTTCGGCTGGCATTGCAGCCTCGCCTTCCTGTTCGCCGACGACCGCACCCAGCGCGGCTACCGGCGCCTGCGCCGCCCGATCGACGCGTTTTGTGGCGCCGCGCTGATCGGGCTCGGCGTGAAACTCGCGGCCGACCGCTAAGGGCGCGCTCATGCGCCTCGCGCGCCGCGGCGCACCGTCGCACCACCGTTGCAGCGTCGAAAATGGCGCCATTGCGCGCGCATCGGCGCCTAAAAGCCGCGCCTAAAAGCCGCGCCGAAACTGCCCCGTCAGCAGGGTCAATGCTGCGGGCTGTCAGACCTTCCGGTATCATTTAGCCGAAAATTCGCACACGCCGATCGCGTTTTCGCAATCTGGTGCGTGTCGCCAGCGGCAAGAGAACCCGCTCTCGCGGGTCCTGGCAAGGTCCGCTCCGGCCCGCGAGGCCGGGCGAAGTTTGACCCGCCCTTTTGCCGCCGCCAGCAGACCCCGCCGTTGCGTGTTGCGCCCGCGCGCGGATGCCAGCACACCGCCGCAGCGAGCCACCCTCCCTTGCCGCGCAGGGGGACCCAACCCGGTCCAGGCAGATCGACAAGCAGGATCGACCGGGTCCTTGCGGCTCGAGCGCGGTAAAATGGCGGATTGCGCCTCGTTCGCAGCGGGGCGAACTGGCAAAACAACAGGGACTTGCCTGCCGTGGCGTAAAGCCTGGCCGCCGGGTCCCGGGCATATCGTCAAAGCTACGCTGTACTGGACAGCAGGCCGGCAGGATCGCCGCAGTCAGGCGGCGCTTGTTTCGCACTTCAGGAACCATGAGCAAATTCACCGAAGAAACCGTTCTGAGCGTCCATCACTGGACCGACACGCTTTTCAGCTTCACCTGCACGCGCGACCAGGCCCTGCGTTTCGACAACGGCCAGTTCACCATGGTCGGCCTCGAAGTGGACGGCAAGCCGCTGATGCGCGCGTACTCGCTCGCGAGCGCCAACTACGAAGAGCATCTGGAGTTTCTCAGCATCAAGGTGCCGGACGGCCCGCTCACGTCGCGCCTGCAGCACCTGAAAATCGGCGACAAGGTGCTGATCGGCAAGAAGCCCGTCGGCACGCTGGTGGCCGACAACCTGCTGCCCGGCAAGGTGCTGTGGCTGCTCTCGACCGGCACGGGCCTCGCGCCGTTCATGTCGATCATCAAGGACCCGGACATCTACGACCGCTTCGACAAGATCGTGCTCACGCACACCTGCCGTTTCGTCGACGAACTCGCGTACAAGGACTTCATCACCGAGGAACTGCGCGAGCATGAATACCTCGGCGAGATCGTGCGCGAGAAGCTGGTGTACTACCCGACCGTCACGCGCGAAGTGTTCGACAACCGCGGCCGGATCACCGAGCTGATCGACACGAAAAAGCTGTTCGAAGACCTCGATCTGCCGTCGTTCTCGCCCGAGCGCGACCGCATCATGCTCTGCGGCAGCACGCACATGCTGCGCGACACCGTCGAGCTGCTCGAAAAGGCCGGCCTCACGGAAGGCAGCAACAATCAGCCGGGGCATTACGTGGTGGAAAAGGCGTTCGTCGGTTAAGCGCCCGCGCAAAGTCGCTCGCAACGCGAAGAACCGGAGCCCGGCGCTCCGGTTTTTTTTCGCCTGCGCATTTTTATTTGGCCGTTTATTTTGTCGTTGATGCAGTTACAGTTGTCACACAAATGAGATACCTTTCCTGTCAGTATTTTTCCTACATGACAAGGACACGCGACCTCATGCTGCATCTGAAGTTTGACCGCTAACCCTTGTCCAGCCTGAAGTTTTTCTTTTTTTAAGATATTATCGCAGCGCAACATTGGACACACTGATACGTTTCCAGGGGCAGAGCCAGGTTGTTACTGGTTGTAAATTTCGTTACGCTGCGCCGTGCTGTTCACCGTCACGCCGGGGAGGCCAAATCCCGACGGACGTCTGACAGCAGGAACCGGTTCCTGAACGGGGGAATGATGGATACGTCGAGATACGCCGCGCCGCACGCGCGCACGCCCGTCGGCGATGCGCCGCGCGCCGCTCATGGCGTCGACGGCCTCGCCTTCCTCGCATGGTCCGCTGCCGCCGACGAGGCGGCCACAGTGGCCGCGCTCGAAGACCTCAACCGCGCGCATCGGCAGATTGCCGCGCCGGCGCGCGGCGCACGCCGGCGCGGGAGCCGCGCGCTTGCCCACGGCAGCGCCGCCCAGTCCATTCACGCCGACGAAGCCGCCCGCCACCGGCTCGCGCGCGATCTGCACGACAGCGTGGGCGCGGAACTCGCCGCCACGCACTTCGCGCTCGCCAACGTCCGCACCTGGCTGCCCGCCAACGCCCCGCCGCAATGCGCCGAGGCGCTAGCGCTCGTCGCCCGCTCGCTCGAAGCCGCCACCGGCGCGATGCGCCAGGTGCTCGACGGCCTGCATGCGCCGCACCTCGACGCGGGCCTGGCGCCCGCGCTCTCGTGCTGGGTGCGCGGCTTCGCGGCGCGCACGGGCCTCGCCGCCCGCGTGGCCGGCGCCAGCGACGACGCGCGCCTCGCCCGCCTGCCCGCCGAGGCCGCGCTCGCAGTGTTCCGCGTCGCCCAGGAGGCGCTCGCCAATGTGGCGCGCCACGCGCAGGCCACGTGCGCCGAGGTGCGGCTCGAAAGCACGGCGCGCCACCTCACGCTCACCATCGCCGACGACGGCATCGGCCTCGCGCGCGTCGCACCCCGCACGCGCCGCAGCCTGCCAAGCGCTCACGGCGACGACAACGCCGACAAGCTTGAGAGCCGCTCCGGCCACTACGGCCTCGCCGGAATGCGCGAGCGCTGCGCCGCCTTCGGCGGCTCGCTGCGCGCCGTCAAGGGCGGCATCGCGCGCACGCATCACGACGACGTCCAGCAGGAAGCCGCTCCGCGCGGCACGACCGTGCGTGCGCGCTTCGCGTGGGACGCGCTGCTCGCCGTCTCCCAATCCGCCTCGCCCCTCCTCAACAAAGAAGGCGCCCGCTCATGACCCATCGCATCCTGCTCGTCGACGACCACGCCGTCGTGCGCCAGGGCGTTCGCCAGTTGCTGCTCGACCGCGGCATTGCCGCCGAGGTGATCGAGGCGCAAACGGGCGCCGAGGCGCTCGCGGCGATCGCGAAGCATGTGTGCGACGTGGTCCTGCTCGACATCTCGCTGCCGGACATGAACGGCGTGGAGGTGCTCAAGCGCGCCAAGAAAAAGGCGCCGCGCGTGCCGGTGCTGATGTTCTCGATGTATCGCGAGGATCAATACGCGGTGCGGGCGCTGAAGGCGGGCGCAGCCGGCTATCTCTCGAAGACGGTGGACGCCGCGCAGATGACCGCCGCAATCCAGCAGGTCGCCGCGGGCCGCAAGTACGTGAGCCCGGCCATGGCCGAAGCGCTTGCCGACTACGTGCTGGTGGATGGCGAACAGCTGCCGCACGAGAAGCTCTCCGACCGCGAATACCAGACGCTGTGCATGCTAGCCTCGGGCAAGCGTCTCACCGACATCGCGCACGCGCTCTCGCTTTCGGTGAAGACGGTGAGCGTCTACCGCACGCGCCTGCTCGAAAAGATGAAGCTCACCAACAACGCCGAGCTGACCTTCTATGTGATGAGCAACCGGCTGGTCGACCTCTCGCCTACTGTCAGCGCCTGAGAATCCGGCGCCCCCTGCGGCATCAAGGCGGCCCTCTCGCCACAACCCGTTGATCCGGAAATGAACTTCGCGGTTTGCGCAGGTCCCGGCAAGGATCGCGCTCGGGCGTCGCGGATTGCGGCGGAATCGTCCGCGTCAAACGAGCGTTTCCGACCCTGCTCGACCGGTCTCGCGCACGACTTCCGCTAAAATTAAGGGTTTCCCCCAAAGACATCCGGCACGCGAAGCCAGCGCAGGCGGGCGTGGGTCAACCACGGCTCCAGTTCCTCGCCTTCGCGCGTTTTACGTGGAGTTCCCCGCCAAATGTCCCTCTTTCGCAAGAAGAACGTCGAGCACATGTTGCAGGCGAGCGCCCAGGGCGCTGGCCTGAAAAAAGCACTCGGCGCGCTCGACCTCACCTTTCTCGGCATCGGCGCGATCATCGGCACCGGCATTTTCGTGCTGACCGGCACGGGTGCCGTGCAGGCCGGCCCGGCGCTCATGGTCTCGTTCCTGATCGCGGCCGTGGCCTGCTGCTTCGCCGCGCTCGCGTATGCCGAGTTTGCCTCGACCATTCCCGTGGCCGGCTCGATCTACACCTATTCGTATGCGACGCTCGGCGAGCTGGCCGCGTGGGTGATCGGCTGGGACCTGATGCTCGAGTACGGGCTCGCCACCTCCGCGGTCTCGGTGGGCTGGTCGGGCTACCTGCAGTCGCTGCTTTCCGGCTTCGGCCTGACGCTGCCCGCCGCGCTCTCGGCCGCGCCCGGCGCCGTGCCCGGCGTGCACACGCTCTTCAATCTGCCCGCCTTCCTCGTGATGATGGCGATCACGGGGCTGCTTTCCGTGGGCGTGCGCGAATCCACGCGCATCAACAACATCATGGTGGCGATCAAGGTGACCGTGGTGCTGCTCGTGATCGCCGTGGGCGTGTTCCACGTCACCCCCGCGAACTGGCATCCGTTCATGCCCAACGGCTGGCGCGGCGTGTTCGGCGCCGCGGCCGTGATGTTCTTCGCATTCATCGGCTTCGACTCGGTGTCTTCCGCCGCCGAGGAAGTGAAGAATCCCAAGCGCGACCTGCCCATCGGCATCATCGCCTCGCTCGCCGTGTGCGCGGTGCTCTACGTCGCCGTGGCGGCGGTCGTGACCGGCATCGTGCCCTCGCCGCGCTTCGCCCATGTCGGCCACCCGGTTTCGTTCGCGCTGCAGGCGGTGGGCGAGAACTGGGTCGCGGGCTTCATCGATCTGGGCGCCGTGCTCGGCATGCTCACCGTGATCCTCGTGATGAGCTACGGCCAGACCCGCATCATCTACGCGATGTCGCGCGACGGCCTCTTGCCCGCCAAACTCTCGAAGGTGCATCCGCGCTTCGCCACGCCGTTCTTCACGACCTGGCTCGTCGGCGTTTTCTTTGGCCTGATCGGCGCGCTCGTGCCGCTGAACGTGCTCGCCGAGTTGATCAACATCGGCACGCTCGCCGCATTCTCGATGGTGTCGATCGCCGTGCTCGTGCTGCGCCGCACGCACCCGCACCTGCCGCGCGCGTTCCGCTGCCCGGGCGTGCCCGTGGTGCCGATTCTCGCGGTGGGTTCGTGTCTGTTCCTCATGATCAACCTCCAGCCGCTCACGTGGATCGCGTTCCTGGTCTGGACCGCGTTCGGCCTCATCGTCTACTTCGGCTATTCGCGCCGCCATTCGCGTCTCGCGCACGCACCTCACGAGCACGTGCATCACGACTGATACGCGCGCGATCTTCGCGGCGCTCCGATCCCGCTTCGATCCCGCTTCGATCCCGCGTCGATCCCCTTTTGAACGCTGCACTGCAACGCAACGGCCCGCCCCGAGTCATCGAGGCGGGCCGCTTTTTTCACTTGCTGCAAGCCTTCTGGAGGGTAAAACCCCGCGCAGCGAAATTCGGCAAATTGTGCTCTACTGTCCGGGCGTCACCCCAAAGGCTTCACTGAACAGCAAGGCACCAGCCGGACCCAGATTCCGCTCCACCCGTATTTGTCCGATCCACCCGAAGCGCCCCGCGTGGTTTGCGTGGCGCCGTGCGTTGCGCGCGCAAAGAGGCGCAACGCGTTAGACGGGCGAGTTTGACTGCGGGCGGTTATGGCGGTCGATTCAGTGTGAAAAAGCGGGCCCAGGCAGGTCTCTATCCCATCATCTGGTATGGGACCGGAGCCACGCGCAGCGCCGTGCTCCGGTCGACATTGGAGACAATCAATGGCGATCAGTATTAGCCTCACGGTCAACGGCGCGCCCGTGACCGCCGAGGTCGAACCTCACACGCTTCTCGTCCAGTTCCTGCGCGAACAGCAGCGTCTCACCGGCACGCACGTCGGCTGCGACACCGCACAATGCGGAGCCTGCACCGTCCACCTGAACGGCCGCGCGATCAAGTCGTGCAACCAGCTCGCGGTGCAGTGCGACGGCATGGAGGTGACGACGATCGAAGGCCTCGCGAAGAATGGCGAACTGCATCCCATGCAGGCCGCGTTCCGCGAATGCCACGGCCTGCAATGCGGTTTCTGCACGCCCGGCATGGTGATGTGCGCGACTGCGCTCGCCGCGGCCAAGCCCGACCTCACCGAAGCGGACGTGCGCGAAGGGCTCGACGGCAACTTCTGCCGCTGTACGGGCTATCACAACATCGTGAAGGCCGTGGTCGCGGGCGCGCAGGCAATGCGCGCGGGCGCCCCCGCTGCCGCCACGACCGCGTGACTCGGGAGGCCACCATGAACGCACCCGAACCCAATCGCATGATCGGCGCGCCCGTCAAGCGCAAGGAAGACTACCGCTTCCTTACCGGCGTCGGCCAGTACACCGACGACGTCGTGCTGCCCGCACAGACCTACGCCGTGTTCGTGCGCTCGCCGCACGCCCATGCGCGCATCAAGCGCATCGACATCGACGCCGCGAAGGCATCGCCCGGCGTCGTGGCCGTCTTCACCGGCGCGGACCTCGCGGCGGAAAACGTGGGCGGCCTGCCATGCGGCTGGCTCATCCACAGCATCGACGGCACGCCCATGAACGAGCCGCCGCATCCGGTGATCGCGCACGAGAAAGCGCGCCACGTGGGCGACCAGGTCGCGCTCGTGATCGCCGATTCGGTCAAGGCGGCGAAGGATGCCGCCGAACGGGTCGAGGTCGATTACGAAGCGCTGCCTGCCGCCGTCGACACGGCGCACGCCGCCGACGCGGGCCAGCCGCTCGTGCACGACGGCGTGCCGAACAACACCTGCTACACGTGGGGCCACGGCGACAAGGCCGCGACCGACGCCGCCTTCGCGCAGGCCGCGCACGTGACGACACTCGATATCGTCAACAACCGGCTCATACCGAACGCCATCGAGCCGCGCGCCGTGAACGCGAGCTACGCGCAGCACGACGACAGCTACACCGTGTACGTGGCGAACCAGAACCCGCACGTCGAGCGCCTGCTCATGGCCGCGTTCGTGCTCGGGCTGCCGGAAACGAAGCTGCGCATCGTCGCACCCGACGTGGGCGGCGGCTTCGGCTCGAAGATCTTTCTGTATGCCGAAGATGTCGCGCTCACGTGGGCCGCGAAGAAAATCCGCCGCCCGGTGAAGTGGACCGCCGAACGATCGGAGTCCTTCGTTTCCGATGCGCACGGCCGCGACCACGTGACCAAAGCCGAACTCGCGCTCGACAAGGACGGCAAGTTCCTCGCCATGCGCGTACACACCACGGCGAACATGGGCGCGTATCTCTCGACGTTCGCCTCGAGCGTGCCGACCATCCTCTACGCCACGCTGCTCGCGGGCCAGTACACCACGCCCGCGATCTACGCCGAGGTAAAGGCCGTGTTCACGAACACGGTGCCCGTGGACGCGTACCGCGGCGCGGGGCGCCCGGAAGCGACCTACGTGGTCGAGCGTCTGGTGGAAACGGCCGCACGCGAGATGAACCTCGACCCGGCCGAAATCCGCCGCCGCAACTTCATCACGAGCTTCCCGTATGCCACGCCCGTTGGCCTCACCTACGACACCGGCGACTACGAAGCGTGCCTCGGGCGCGCGCTGGAACTCGCCGACGTGAAGGGCTTCGCCGCGCGCCGCGACGCATCGAAGGCCCGAGGCTTGCTGCGCGGCCTTGGCTACTCGTGCTACATCGAGGCGTGCGGGCTCGCGCCGTCGAACATCGCGGGTGCGCTTGGCGCGCGCGCGGGCCTCTTCGAAGCCGGTGAAGTTCGCGTGAACCCGACCGGCTCCGTCACCGTGTTCACGGGCTCGCACAGCCACGGCCAGGGCCACGAGACGACCTTTGCGCAAGTCGTGGCCGATCGCCTCGGCGTGCCGATCGAACAGGTCGAGATCGTTCACGGCGACACGGGCCGCATTCCGTTCGGCATGGGCACCTATGGCTCGCGCTCGATCTCGGTGGGCGGCTCGGCCATCATGAAGGCGCTCGACAAGATCGAGGCGAAGGCGAAGAAGATCGCCGCGCACATGCTCGAAGCGGGCGTGGAGGACATCGAGTTCGCCGACGGCGTGTTCCGCGTGGCGGGCACCGACCGCACGAAGACCTTCGCTGAAATCTCGCTCGCCGCGTACGTGCCGCACAACTATCCGCTGGAGACGCTGGAACCGGGCCTCGACGAAAGCGCGTTCTACGATCCGACCAACTTCACCTATCCGTCGGGCGCGTATCTCTGCGAAGTCGAAGTCGATCCCGAGACGGGCGAGACGCGCATCGAACGCTTCACCGCGGTGGACGATTTCGGCAACGTCATCAATCCGATGATCGTCGAAGGCCAGGTGCATGGGGGGCTCGGCCAGGGCATCGGCCAGGCGATGCTCGAACAGTGCGTGTACGACAACGAGAGCGGTCAGTTGCTCTCGGGCTCGTATATGGACTACGCGATGCCGCACGCGTCGGATGTGCCTTCGTTCACGGTGGAAACCGCGAAAGGCACGCCGTGCACGCACAATCCGCTTGGCGTGAAGGGCTGCGGCGAAGCCGGTGCGATCGGCTCGCCGCCCGCCGTCATCAACGCGATTCTGGACGCACTTGGCTCCCTGGGCGTGAAGGACCTGCAGATGCCGGCCACGCCGCATCGTGTATGGCAAGCGATCCAGGCCGCGCAGGCCCCTTCACAACCTTGAGCGGAGGCGCTCCATGTACGCATTCGACTATCAGCGCGCAAGCGACGCGCAAGGCGCCGTGAAATCCCTCGCGGCCGACGCCGACGCCAAATTTCTGGCCGGCGGCCAGAGCCTGCTCGCGGCGATGAAGCTGCGGCTCGCCCAGCCCACCACGCTCGTGGACGTCACGCGCATTCCCGAGCTGAAAGCCGTGCAGGTGGACGGCAAGGTGGTGAAGGTGGGCGCGGCCGTGTGCCATGCCGACGTCGCCGAAAACGCGCAGATCCGCAGCACGCTGCCGGCGCTCGCGGACCTGGCGGGCATGATCGGCGACCGCCAGGTGCGCGCGCTCGGCACGCTGGGCGGCTCGCTCGCCAACGACGATCCGGCCGCCGACTATCCGGCAGCGGTGCTCGCGCTGAACGCGACGGTGGTGACGGACCGGCGGCGCATCGCAGCGGACGACTTCTTCCTCGGCATGTACGAAACGGCGCTGGAACCCGACGAGTTGATCGTGTCCGTCGAATTCCAGGTGCCCGAACGCGCGACCTACGAGAAGTTTCGCAATCCTGCGTCGCACTTCGCGCTCGCGGGCGTGTTCGTCGCGAAGTACGCCGGTGAGACGCGTGTGGCGGTCACTGGCGCCGGGCCCTCGGTATTTCGCGCGAGCGCGCTGGAAAGCGCACTGAAGACGAACTTCGCGCCCGAAGCCGCACGCGCGGTGAAGATCCCCGCCGACGACCTCAACACCGACCTGCACGCGAGCGCGGCATACCGCGCGCACCTCATACCGGTGCTGGCGGCGCGCGCGGTGGCGAAGGCCAACGGCTAGGCTTGTCCCGAGGGCGAGCGCTCCCATGTGGACGTGGGAGCGCTCGCCGCCTTTGATTCGCGTTGACAGAAGCCCGAATGCAATCCGCCTCGATCGACGACACCCTCGCACAACTCGAAGCGCGCGGCTACTTCGCGAGCCGCGAACTCGCCACGGCGCTCTTTCTTGCGCTGCGCATGGAACGGCCGCTGTTTCTCGAAGGCGAGCCGGGCGTGGGCAAGACCGAACTCGCAAAGGCCGCGGCGGCAATGCTCGGCACGACGGTCTTGCGCCTGCAATGCTACGAAGGACTCGATACGGCGAGTGCGCTGTACGAGTGGGACTATCCGCGCCAGATCATGGCGCTGCGACTTGCCGAAGCCGCCGGCGAAAAGCCCCGCAACGACACGCTCTATCGCGACGAATTTCTGCTCAAGCGCCCGCTGCTCCAGGCGCTGCAACCCGACCCGCACAGCCCGGGCGCGCGCCGCGTGCTGCTGATCGACGAAATCGACCGCGCCGACGAACCGTTCGAAGCCTTCCTGCTCGAACTCCTTTCGGATTTCCAGGTATCGATTCCCGAATACGGCACCGTGCGCGCGAGTACGCCGCCGCTCGTCGTGATCACGTCGAACCGCACGCGCGAAGTGCACGACGCGCTCAAGCGGCGCTGTCTTTATCAATGGCTCGGCTATCCGGACCGCGCGCGCGAACTCGCAATCGTGGCCACGCGCGCGCCGGAAACCGCGCCGGAACTGCAGCAGCGCGCCGTGGCGTTCGTGCACCAGTTGCGCACGATGGACCTCTTCAAGGCGCCCGGCATTGCGGAAACGATCGACTGGTGCCGCGCGCTTAGCGCACTCGCCGTGACGGAACTCGATCCGCAGTCGGTGCAGGACACGCTAGGCGTGCTGCTGAAGTACCAGGACGACCTCGCGCAGCTCGACGCGCAACGCATCGCGCAAACGCTCGCGCTCGCGGAGTGAGCACGATGCCCTCCGCCCTATCGTCCCTGTCGCCCGAAACCCGCACGACATCGCCCGCCGCCATGCCCGCCCTCGCGCCCGTGTTCGCGCGCAACGTCGTGCATTTCGTGCGCGTGCTGCGCGGCGCAGGCCTGCCGCTGTCGCCTTCGCGCGCCGTCGATGCGATCGAAGCGCTGCGCCACATCGACCTCGGCCGCCGCGACGACGTGCATGCGGCGCTCGCCGCGCTCCTGACGAGCGCGCCCGACGAGCGCGAGATCTTCGACGCCGCCTTCGCGCTCTTCTGGCGCGATCCGGATTTCGAAGGCAAGCTGCGCGCGCTGTTGCTGCCGAAGGTGCAAGGCGGCGTACCGCCGCCGCGCCGCAACAACCGCCTCGCCGACGCGCTCGCGGCGCGTCCTGCCCATCGCCCCGGTGCCAGGCCCCCCCCCTCGCACGAAGAACACGAGTTGCGCGCACACGCCACGTTCAGCGCCGAAGAGCGCCTGCGCCAGCGCGACTTCGACACGCTCACCGCCGACGAATGGCGCGCGCTGCGCCACCTGATCCGCGCGCGCCGCCTGCCGCTCGCCACCGTTCGCACGCGGCGCCTGAAGGCATCGTCGCGCGGCACCCACGCCGATCTGCGCGCGAGCGCGCGCCACGCGGTGCGGGCGGGCGGCGACTGGACCGTGTGGAAATATCGCGCGCCCGTGGAGCGCAAGCTGCCGCTCGTGCTGCTGCTCGACATTTCTGGCTCGATGAGCAGCTACTCGCGCGCGGTGCTCTACTTCTGCCACGCGCTGCTGCAGTCGCGCGAACGCCTGCAGGTGTTCCTGTTCGGCACGCGCCTGACGCACGCCACGCGCGCGCTGCGCGAACGCGACCCCGACGTCGCGCTCGCCCAGCTCGCCACCCAGGTCGCGGACTGGTCGGGCGGCACGCGCATCGGCGCCACGCTCGCGGAGTTCAACCGCCGCTGGGCGCGCCGCATGCTCGGCGGCCGCGCGACGGTGCTCATCGTTACCGATGGGCTCGATCACGATGCATGCAGCCTGCTCGGCGAGGAGATGGCGCGTTTGCACCGCTTCGCGCATCGCGTGGTCTGGCTCAATCCGCTCTTGCGTTACCGCGATTTCGCGCCCAAGGCGCGCGGCGTGCAGGCGATGCTGCCCCACGTCGACGCGCACTACCCCGTCCACAATCTCGACAGCCTCGAAGCGTTCGCGCGCAGCCTGTGCGAAGCCGCGCCGATTGGGCATGCGCCTCGAACGGCACCTCATCTGGCAAAACCGGCACGCGCATTGCACACGTCGCAGGAGCGCCCGGCACAAGGAGAAACACGATGGAGCTGACCGAAAGCCACACGCTGCCGGTGCCGCAACAGCGCGCCTGGGAAGCGCTCAACGACACGGCGATCCTCAAGGCGTGCATACCGGGCTGCGAAAGCATCGAAGCCGACGGCGAGAACGCCTATGCCGTCGCGCTGACCGCCGCAGTAGGCCCGGTGAAGGCGCGCTTCAAGGGCCGCATGCAGCTCGCCGATATCGACGCACCGAATAGCTACACGATCGTCTTCGAGGGTCAGGGCGGCGCAGCGGGCTTCGGCAAGGGCGACGCGCACGTGAAACTCGAATCTGCCGGCGACGAGTCGACCACGCTCACTTACACCGCGAATGCCCAGGTGGGCGGCAAGCTCGCGCAGATCGGCTCGCGGCTCGTGGACGGCGCGGCGCGCAAGATCGCCGGCGAGTTTTTCAAGCGTTTCGGGGAACAGCTGGGCGGCGAGGCGCAGCAAAATACCGGCGAAGCGGCGGCACTTGCCGCCAGCGACGCACAAGCCCAGCCGCAAGGCGAAGGCGCAGAGGAAACACCGAAGAGGAAACGATCATGGACAGCGTGGATCTCGAAGTCCTGAAATCCAGCGTGCACTGGCTCGACGCAGGACACCGCGCGCTGCTGGTGACAGTGGTGAAAACGTGGGGCTCGTCGCCGCGCCCCGAAGGCGCGATGCTGGTGGTGCGCGACGACGGCGTCGTGGTCGGCTCCGTTTCGGGCGGCTGCATCGAGGACGATCTCATCGACCGCGTGCGCCGCGAAGGCGTGACGATCACCAGGCCCGAAGCCGTGAAGTACGGCATCACGGCAGAAGAGGCGCATCGTTTCGGACTGCCATGCGGCGGCACGATCCAGCTCGTGCTCGAACCGCTCTCCGAAGCCTCGGGCATTCGCGAACTGCTCGAAACCGTCGAGCGCGGCGAACTCGTTGCGCGCACACTCGACATGCCGACCGGGCGCACCACGCTCGGCCCCGCGAAAGCGACCGATGGCGTGGACTTCGACGACGCGCGCCTGCTCACGATCCACGGGCCGCGCTACCGCATGCTGGTGATCGGCGCGGGGCAGCTCTCGCGCTATCTCTGCCAGATCGCGGTGGGGCTCGATTACCAGGTGACCGTGTGCGACCCGCGCGAGGAATACACCGACACCTGGGACGTGGCCGGCACGGCGCTCGTACGCACCATGCCCGACGACACGGTGCTCGACATGAAGCTCGACGAACGCTGCGCCGTGATCGCGCTCACGCACGACCCGAAGCTCGACGACCTCGCGCTAATGGAAGCGCTCAAGACGCCCGCGTTCTACGTGGGCGCGCTGGGCTCGCGGCGCAACAACGCGGCGCGGCGCGAGCGGCTCAAGGAGTTCGACCTGAGCGAAGCGGAACTCGCGCGGCTGCATGGACCGGTGGGCATTTACATCGGCAGCCGCACGCCGCCGGAAATCGCGGTGTCGATCCTCGCGGAAGTCACGGCGGCGAAGAACGGCGTGTCGCTCCCGACCATTCTCCAGGTGGAAGGCGCAAAAGCCGCACGCGAACAGGCGGCAGGAGCGGGATCGACGTGCGATGTGTGAGGCCGCTTCGCTGCTGCCTTCACGCGTGAGGCGAGCGCCCGTCGTGGTCGACCTCGCGCCGTTGCTCCCGGTCTTTCCGGCGTTCACGTCTTAGCATCGACGCGCGCAGCGATCTGAGCATGCGCGTCCATCCCGAAGGCCGCGGATCGGCCAGCATGCTCAACGCGCGCGCATAGTCGAGCGTGAGTCCCGGCGTCCACGCCATCGCGCTCACCACGAGCGCCGCCATCACGCCGCGCCAGCGCTCGCGCAGATACTCCACGCCCAGCAGGATCATCATGAGCCGCACCATCGCCCGTCTCCGGCAGCCGCGTATGAAAACGCATCGTACTGCGGTGCGGCGAGGGATCGCCCCGAACGTGCGCGGCCAATGCGGCTTCGAGCGCCTGACTACGCGCCCCAAAAAAAACTGCGGGCCGCGACTTTCGTCGGCGGCCCGCAGTACGGGTTGCTTCGATGGGCGGCTCACGCCGCCTCGCTTCACTCGAGCGTCACGGCATCAGCCGAACAGCTTCATCGCCTGCGCGAGCGTGTTGGTCACGCCCCATACGAGCGGCACCAGCACGTAGAGCCAGAAGACCGCCATCAGCGCCTTGTTCGACGATTTCGGGGCAGCTTGAATAGACATTGCGCGTTCCTCCTTATTTACCGGCGGCGAGTTGCGTCTCGCTCATGTGATGCTTCGCCTCCACGCGGCGCACGAGCAAATTGCAGATGAAGCCGATCACGAGCAGCGAAGCCATGATGTGCACGGTCATCGTGTACGCGTCGGCCTTCGCCACGCCGTGCGCGACCTGGTACGCACGCACGTAGTTCACGAGCACCGGGCCCGCCACGCCCGCCGCGGCCCACGCGGTGAGCAGACGGCCGTGAATGCCGCCGACGAACGCCGTGCCGAACATGTCCGCGAGATACGCGGGCACGGTCGAGAAGCCCCCGCCGTACATCGAGAGAATCAGGCAGAACGCGAGCACGAAGAACACGATGTTGCCGCTCTGCGCGAATTGCGGCACCGCGTAATAGAGCACCGCGCCGAACACGAAGAAGATGAAATAGGTGTTCTTGCGGCCCACCCAGTCGGAAGCCGAAGCCCACACGAAGCGCCCGCCCATGTTGAAGAGCGAGAGCAGGCCGACGAAGCCCGCCGCCGCGCCGGCGCTCACGGTGTCCTTGAAGCTTTCCTGGATCATGACCGAGGCCTGGCCCAGAATGCCGATGCCGGCCGTCACGTTGAGGAACAGCACGAGCCAGATCAGGTAGAACTGCGGCGTCTTGAGCGCCTGGTCGATATGCACGTGCTGGTTAGACACGAGCTTCTTGGCCACGACGGGCGGCGTCCAGCCCGCGGGCTTCCAGTCCGGCGCGGGCACGCGGATGGTGATGGCGCCGATCGTCATCGAGATGAAGTACGCCACGCCGAGCACAACGAAGGTCTGGGCGACGCCCACGCTCGTGTCGCTCGCGAAATGCTTCATCAGCATGACGGAGAGCGGCGCGGCGATCATCGCGCCGCCGCCGAAGCCCATGATCGCGAGGCCGGTTGCCATGCCGCGGCGGTCGGGGAACCAGCGGATCAGCGTCGAAACCGGCGAGACGTAGCCGAGCCCGAGGCCGATGCCGCCGATCACGCCGTAGCCGAGATAGAGCAGCGCGATCTGATGCAGATACACGCCGAGCGCGGAAACGAGGAAACCACCGCCAAAGCAGCACGCGGCGGTAAACATCGTGCGGCGCGGGCCCACACGTTCGAGCCACTTGCCGCCAAACGCGGCGGAAAGGCCGAGAAAGACAATGGCCAGCGAGAAAATCCAGCCAAGCGTGGTGAGCGACCAGTCATCGGACGCGGACTGCGTAATGCCGATCACCTTCGTGAGCGGCGCGTTGAACACGGAAAACGCGTAGGCCTGGCCGATGCACAAATGCACGGCCAGCGCGGCGGGCGGCACCATCCAGCGCGAAAAGCCCGGCGGGGCGATGGTCGCCTCTTTGGAAAAGAAAGGTGCGCTTTGCGCACCGCGCGTCGAATCTGCAACGCTGCTCATGGGATCTCCCGAGTCGACCAGAGGTTGAGCGCGCGGGGTGAGCGCTCGCTCTGGTCGCATCCAAAATGGCTGTTGGTAGGCGTGGTCTTTCGTGCTCTTTTTATGCGCAAACGCATAGAACACTTAATTGCCGCTTGACGGCTGCACGAACCTTAGTCCCCAACCGTCGCCTTGGCAATATGAGGTAAACATACATATGCCATACAACGGCCCGCGCGACGCCGTGTTTCCTCGATTGTTGCGTGCGCAGCAAATCAGCGGGGACGCCGTATGACGCCGTGGAGAACCATGCGGGCGGCCATTTCGTTGCGCGGCCCAGAATTTAGACTCAATGCTCGATACAGGGTCCCCTGCGGGCGGTGTGCGGGCCATCCGCTTGACAAGCGGGTTACATGACTTTTAAGTGGCAGGAGTAGCGCCTATCCGCGACCCGCCACCTGCCGAGCCCCCCATGCGCCTCGCTCTCGCTCTTTGCCTAGCCGTGCTCGGCCCCGCCACGGGAACCTTCGCCGCCGACCTGCGCCCGGGCGTGGCGCAGCTCACCCCGGTGCCCCTCGAAGCGGGCACGCTGAATCCGGCAGGCAGCGCCGCGCAGGCGCCCTACACCAACGAAGCGGAAACGCAGACCTTCACCGTCAATGCGGACGGCTCGTACACCAAGCTCGACTCGCTCACCCTGCGCGTGAACACGGAGGCCGGCATTGCGCGCGCGGGCCAGTATTACGTGTGGTTCAACCGCGAGATGGCCCACGTGGACGTGCTCGAAGCGTGGACCGAGGACGCCCAGGGCGGGCGTCACGACGTGCGCCCAGAGCAGATCCGCGACGTGCAGGAAGTGCGCTCGTTCGACGCCCCGATGTTCCAGGACGTCCAGGACAAGGTGATCGTGTTCCCGGCCGTGGAGCCGGGCGCGCGCGTGCATCTCACGTGGCGCAAGTTCCAGCGCGTGCCGCTCGTGCCCGGCTGGTTCAGCGACTTCACGCCGCCCGACCTCGCGCCCACGCACAACTTCCGCGTGATCTACGACCTGCCCGCGAAAGTCCCGCTCTACGCCGACGCGCGCGGCCTCATCGTGCTGCCGCCCGCCACGGTGAACGGCCGCACACGCTACGAGTACCGCTACGACAAAGCGAATTTCGAGCGCCTCGAATATGGCTCGGTCGCCTACGTGAGCTACGGCGACCGGCTGATGGTGTCCACCTTCCCCGACTACGCGGCCTTCGCAAAGGTCTATCGCGAGGCGGCGGCGGATCCAACCGTGCGCGACCCGGCCATCGTGCGCCTTGCGCAGACACTCACGGCGCACGACGACACCCCGCGCGCCAGGGCGCAAACGCTCTACGACTGGGTGCGCCGCAACATCCGCTACGTGGCGATGAATATCGGACGCGGCGAGATCGTGCCGCACCGCGTAACCGACGTGCTCGCGAACCGCTACGGCGACTGCAAGGACCACGTCGCGCTCTACGGTGCGCTGCTCGGCGCCGTGGGCATCCGCAGCGTGCCGGCGCTCGTGAACAGCGGCACGGTCTACTCGCTGCCGAGCGTACCCGGCTTCGGCGTGATCAATCACGTCATCACCTGGCTGCCCGATTTGCAGATGTTCGCGGATTCCACGGCGAGCAACATCGAGTTCGGCTATTTGCCGTCGACGGACATGGACCGCGAGGCCGTGCTCGCCGGCGACGGCACGCAGGTCCGCACGCCCGCCACGGCCACGACCACGCGCGAGAGCGATCTCGACATCACGGTCGCGCCCGACGGCTCGGCGCGCTTCATCTACCGCTTGCAGGCAGAGGGCTGGTCCGCCGAACAGACGCGCAGCGTGCTGCGCCTGCAAACGCCGGCGCAGCGCGAAGAGTCGCTGCAATGGGAGCTGCGCAACGCCAATCTGCGCGGCAGCGCCACGCTCGCCTCCAGCCCGCTCGAGGCCACGGCGGGTCCGCTCGTGCTCACGCTCACGGGCACCTTCGACGGCTTCGTCGACCCTGAAATGACCACGCCCGTGCCCACGCTCACGAGCTTCGTGGGCGGGCTCGACGCGAATCTGCGCTACTGGCTCGGCGAATCGCGGCGCACGCAGCCCTTCGTGTGCCGCAACGTGGTAATGACCGAGCGCACGCGCATCGTGCTGCCGCCGGGCATGCGCGTGCTCGACGTGCCCATGCCGCAGCACGCCGACAACCGTTTCATCGATTTCACTTCGCAGTACGCGCTCGACCCGCAGGCGAATGTGCTGCGCGTCACGCGCACCGGTCAAACGCATTTCGCGAGCGATGTATGCAGCGCCGACGATTTCGCGCAGATGCGCCCCGCGTTCGAGACGATGGCACGCGACCTGCGCGCGCAGTTGATCGTCAAGCCGTCGGCCCAGGGCGCCGCGCTGGATAGTCCGGCAAGCGCGCAGTGAGCCGGCGCACGACGTTCACACGGGCCAGAGCGGCCCTTCCTGCATCGCGCCGATCTGCTCGCGCAGTTCGAGAATGCGCTCTTCCCAGTAGCGCTGCGTGTTGAACCACGGGAAGGCGGCCGGAAACGCGGGATCGTGCCAGCGGCGCGCGAGCCAGGCCGAGTAGTGGATGAGACGCAGCGTGCGCAGCGCTTCGACGAGATGCAGCTCGCGCGGCTCGAAATCGCAGAAGTCCTCGTAACCGGCGAGCAAATCCGCCATCGCACGCGAAGCGCCTGCGCGATCGCCGGGCAAAAGCAGCCACAAATCCTGGATAGCGGGACCCATACGGCTGTCGTCGAAGTCCACGAAATGCGGCCCGGCGTCGGTCCAGAGCACGTTGCTCGGATGGCAGTCGCCGTGCAGGCGCAACGAGCGCGTTTCGCCTGCCCGCTCGAATGCCGCCTCCACGCCTTCGAGCGCGAGCGTCACCGCGGTCCGCCACGCCTCGCGCAGGTCCTCGGGCACGAAACCGTGTTCGAGCAGATACGTGCGCGGCTCGTAGCCGTAGGTTTGGATGTCGAGCGTGGGGCGTGCCTGGTACGGCTGGGTCGCGCCCACGGCGTGAATGCGGCCGATGAAACGGCCTAGCCATTCGAGCGTGTCGCTGCGGTCGAGATCAGGCGCGCGGCCGCCGCGCCGCTCGAACAGCGAGAAGCGAAACCCGTCGAACTCGTGCAGCGTGCGCCCTTCGAAGGCGAGCGCAGGCACGGCTGGAATCTCGCGCGCGGCGAGTTCGGCGACGAATGCGTGCTCTTCGAGGATCGCCTCGTCGCTCCAGCGCCCGGGGCGATAGAACTTGGCGATGAGCGGCGGCCCGTCTTCCACGCCCACCTGGTACACGCGGTTCTCGTAGCTGTTGAGCGCGAGCATGCGGCCATCCGTGCGGTGCTCGGCTGGGATCAGCACGCCATCGACGGCGTCGAGCACGCATTCGGGCGTGAGGCGCGCGTAGGGCGCGGCTTGCTGGTCGCCGGGACCGGAAGGGCCGCCCGGGACAGGTGAAGGATCGTAATTCATACCCGCAATTGTGCCTCTTGCGGGCAGTGCCGGCGAGCAATCGGTGCACACGGCAGACACGATGAATACAAACGCGGGGCACAACCCTGCGACGAGACGCAGCGCCTCGTCAACGTGTCACAGGGCCCAGGCTCAGTGGATCTGCGCGCCGGCGGGCATGACGTGCTCGCCCGTATCGATCAGATCTTCAAGAAAAAAGGGCTCGGTGTTGAGCTGCGCCGACGTGCCGGGCTCCCCGGCATACCACGTCACCATCGCCATGTCGCCGAGAATGCGCATCACGATGCCGCGTGCGCCCTGGGGCACGGCGATATGAACGGTACGGACGATAGAACCGATTTGCATGATGTTTCCCCGTTACCTCGCTACCTTCGCCAGTTCCCTCGAAGGAAGACCGGTCGGCATGCTGACAAAAAAACCGATGCGCACCATCGGTTGCGCGCGCATCCAAACTCGCCTCGGGCGACCCGCTCGCGCCGCGCGCTTAAGCACGGCCGGACCCTTGGCATCCCCATTGTTGCTTGTTTGAGCGCGCGAGCAAAGCGAAAAAATAGGGGGGTGTATCAACGGCGGCGGGCTCACGGCGCCCTGTGCCGCCACAGCCCCGCCCCGCTTCGCTCACGCATCTTACGAAAACCTGACTGTAACAGATGGTAAACCCCATTCTTCGCAACCTTGCTAGGGCAGTCCCTGAAAAAGTACGCTGATGCAGGGGGACTGGCGCTATAGTCCTGTCCCAACCGTGCACCACAAAGGCCCGGCGCAGCACAGGCAAAGACCTCACGCGCGCCATGATAGCCGGCCACGATACCGATAACCTGAACGCTCGCCACCGCGGCCAGACCAGCCGCGCGAGCCAGACTCCGCCACCAGCGAAGGAACCCGCCGTTCCATGTGGATCGTTCGACTCGCGCTCAAGCGCCCGTACACGTTCGTCGTGCTCGCGTTGCTGCTTTTGATCGTCGGGCCGCTGACGATCCTGCGCACGCCCACGGACATCTTCCCGAACATCGACATTCCGGTGCTCTCGGTGATCTGGACCTACACGGGTCTGCCCGCCGACGAGATGGAAAAGCGCATCGTGCTCAACTACGAGCGCGGCCTTTCCGTGGCGGTGAACGATATCGAGCACACCGAATCGACGTCGCTGAACGGCATCGCGGTCGTGAAGATCTTCTTCCAGCCGCATGCCAATATCCAGGAAGCGCTCGCCGAAGTCACGGCGCTGTCACAGGCGCAGCTGCGCTCGCTGCCGCCCGGCATCCAGCCGCCGTTCATCCTGCGCTACAACGCCTCGACGGTGCCGATCCTGCGGCTGTCGCTTTCCTCGCCGCAGCTGACCGAGCAGGCGTTGTTCGACTACGGCAACAACTTCCTGAAGACGCAGCTCGCGACCGTGCCGGGCGCCTCCGCGCCGCTGCCCTATGGCGGCAAGCAGCGGCAGATCATGGTCGACATCAACCAGCGCGCGCTGCAGCAGCACAATCTCTCGCCCATGGACGTGGTGAACGCGATCACCGCGCAGAACCTCATCCTGCCTTCGGGGACGGCCAAAATAGGCGCGACCGAATATTCGGTGACGATGAATGCAAGCCCCGACAGCTTGGCGGGCCTGAACGACATTCCCGTGAAAACCACGGCGAGCGGCACGATCTACATCCGCGACGTGGCACACGTGCGCGACGGCTACGTGCCGCAAACCAATATCGTGCGCGTGGACGGCCAACGCGCCTCGCTGCTCACCATCAACAAGAGCGGCAATACGTCCACGCTCGAGATCGTGGACCGCATCAAGGAGATGATGCCGACGCTGCGCAATCTCGTGCCGAGCTCGCTCAATATCGATCCGGTCGCCGACCAGTCGGTCTTCGTGCGCGCCTCCGTGCAGGGCGTGCTGCGCGAAGCGCTCATCGCGGCGGCCCTCACGGCGCTCATGATCCTGCTGTTCCTCGGCAACTGGCGCGCCACGCTCATCATCGCGATCTCAATTCCGCTTTCGATGATCACCTCGGTGATCGTGCTCGCGGCGCTCGGCGAGACCATCAACATCATGACGCTCGGCGGGCTCGCGCTCGCGGTCGGCATTCTGGTTGACGACGCAACGGTCGCGATCGAGAACATCAGCCAGCAACTGGAACAAGGCAAGACGCTGGAACAGGCGATTCTCGACGGCGCGCATCAGATCGCGATTCCCACGCTCGTCTCCACGCTCTCCATCTGCATCGTGTTCGTGCCGATGTTCCTGCTCACGGGCGTGGCGCACTACCTCTTCATTCCGCTCGCGGAAGCCGTGGTGTTCGCGATGCTGGCGTCGTACTTCTTCTCGCGTACGCTCGTGCCCACGCTCGCGAAGTACCTGATGCGCCATCATCACAAGGCCGCCGACCTGCATCACCTGCATGGCACGACGCGCAATCCGTTCATGCGCGTGCACCTCGCGTTCGAGCGCGGCTTCGAGGGGCTGCGCGAGCGCTATCGCGTGTTTCTCGCGGCGCGGGTGAAGCATCCTGTGTGGTTCGTCGTGGCGTTTCTCGCCTGCTGTGGCGCGTCGCTGCTGCTCATGCCGTTCCTCGGGCGCGACTTCTTTCCGCAGGTCGATGCGGGCACCATCGCACTGCACGTGCGCGCGAAAACGGGCATGCGTGTCGAGGAAACCGCCGTGCTCGTCGACCGTATCGACAAGCGCGTGCGCACGCTGATTCCGCCGGGCGAGCTGCATTCGATCATCGACAACATCGGCCTGCCGGTCTCGGGCATCAACCTCTCGTACAGCAACACGGGCACCATCGGCACGTCCGACGCCGACGTGCTGATCTCGTTGAACGAGGACCATCATGCCACCGCCGGCTACGTGCGCCTCTTGCGCCGCACGCTCAACGACGAGTTTCCGGGCGTGCAGTTCGCCTTCCTGCCCGCCGACATCGTGAGCCAGACGCTGAACTTCGGCATGCCCTCGCCCATCGACGTGCAGATTGTGGGCCGCGACGTGGCCGGCAACCGCGCGTTCGCGGCGACGCTGCTCGCGCGGCTACGCGGCGTGCCCGGTTTCGCCGACGCGCGCATCCAGCAGCCCGC
The DNA here is from genome assembly GCF_026343935.1 of Paraburkholderia sp. CNPSo 3076. Lineage (NCBI taxonomy): Bacteria > Pseudomonadati > Pseudomonadota > Betaproteobacteria > Burkholderiales > Burkholderiaceae > Paraburkholderia > Paraburkholderia sp. CNPSo 3076. The sequence goes on from NZ_JAPMAL010000023.1 coordinate 24,015, forward strand.
GGACCTGCCGCGCATCTTCATCGACGTGGATCGCACGCGCGCGCAGCAGGCGGGCTTCACGCAGAAGGACGTGGCAAGCGACCTGCTCATCACGCTCTCGGGCAGCCAGCAGACCACGCCCACGTTCTGGCTCAATCCGATCAACGGCGTGAGCTACAACGTCGTGACCGAAGCCCCGCAATACACGATCGATTCGCTGCAATCGCTCGCCAACATTCCGCTCACCGCGAACGGGCGCAGCAACATACTCGGCTCGCTCGCGAGCATGCAGCGCATATCGGGCGACGCGGTGGTCACGCACTACAACGCGCAGACCACCATCGACATTTACGGCACCGCCGACGGGCGCGATCTGGGCGCCGTTTCCGACGACATCGCGAAGATCATCGACCAGACGCGCAGCGAACTGCCGAAGACGTCGAGCATCAAGCTGCGCGGCCAGGTCCAGACGATGAACGATTCGTTCTCCGGACTGTTCGGCGGGCTCATCTTCGCGATCGTGCTCGTGTATCTGCTGATCGTCGTGAACTTCCAGTCGTGGCTCGATCCGTTCATCATTATCACGGCGCTGCCGGGCGCGCTCGCGGGCATTGTCTGGATGCTGTTCCTCACGCACACCACGCTGTCCATTCCGGCGCTCACGGGCGCGATCATGTGTATCGGCATCGCCACGGCGAACTCCATTCTCGTCATCAGCTTTGCGCGCGAGCAGTTGCGCCTGCACGGCGACGCGGCGCGCGCCGCGATCGAAGCGGGCTACACGCGCTTTCGCCCGGTGCTCATGACGGCGCTCGCCATGGTGATCGGCATGGTGCCGATGGCCATCGGCCTTGGCGAAGGCGGCGAGCAGAACGCACCGCTCGGGCGCGCGGTGATCGGCGGCCTCGCGGTGGGCACGCTCGCCACGCTGATCTTCGTACCGGTGGTGTTCTCGCTCATCTACCGCAAGCTCGGCGAGCGCCGCCAGCGCGCCAGTGAAAACGTGGTGCCCAAATCATGAATACCCTGTCATGACGAATCATTCGCAAACGCCTTCGCCGCAAGAGCCGTCGCCTCATAAACTGCGGCGCTGGCCCATCGTGCTCGTCGCGCTCATCGTGCTCGGCCTCGCGGCGCAGGGCATCTGGTCGCGCCACAGCGCGCACGCGGCGCTCGAACGCGAGGCAAAAACCGCGAGCACGCTATCCGTCCAGGTGGTCACGCCGCAGCGCTCGACGCGCGCGCTCGACCTCGTGCTGCCCGGCAATGTGCAGGCCTTTCTCGATACGCCGATCTACGCGCGCACGAGCGGTTACCTGCGCAAGTGGTACTTCGACATCGGCGCGCACGTGAAGGCGGGCCAGCTGCTCGCCGAAATCGACGCGCCCGAAGTGGACGACCAGTTGCGCGCCGCGCGCGCCGATCTCGCCAACGCCGAAGCGAACTACGCGCTCGCGAAAACCACGGCCGACCGCTGGACGCAGATGCTGCAAACGCGCTCGGTGGCGAAACAGGACGCCGACGAGAAAGTCGGCGACATGCTCGCGAAAAAGGCCACGCTCGACTCCGCGCGCTTCAACGTTTCGCGGCTCTCGCAGCTGCAGTCGTACGAACGCGTGACGGCGCCCTTCGACGGCATCGTCACGGCGCGCAACGTGGACGTGGGCGCGCTTATCGACGCCGGCAACGGCGGCACCTCGCAAAAGGAGCTGTTCCATCTCGCACAGGCCGACCGTCTGCGCGTGTACGCGAACGTGCCGCAGGCTTACGCGCAGCAGATCCGCGTGCAGCAGCACGCGTACCTCACGCTCAACGAGGAGCAGGACAAGCACTTCCCTGGCGTCGTCGCGCGCACGGCGGGCGCGGTCGACGCGCAGCAGCGCACCATGCTGGTCGAAGTCGATGTGGACAACCGCAGCGGCGAGCTGCTGCCCGGCGCCTACGCGCAGGTCCACTTCGCGCTCGACGGCTCGGCCACGCCGATCACGCTGCCCGGCAACGCCTTCCTGTTCCGCCCCGACGGCGTGAAGGTGGCGACCGTCGATGCGCAAGACCGCGTGAAGCTCGTGAAGGTCACGCTCGGCACCGACTTCGGCACGCGAGTGGCGGTGGCGGCGGGGCTCACGGGCGACGAGCGCGTGATCGTCAATCCGCAGGACGCGATCGTCGACGGCACGCCGGTGCGCATCGTGCAGCAGCACGGCGAGCACGAGGCCGGTGCGGCGCATGGCGCGAGCGGTGCGGGCAGGAACATGGGCAACAACGCGCTGGCGCAGGGCGAATGATGAAGCACGCGCGGATTCGGCTGTTCGCGTTGGCCATGCTTGCGGCGCTCGGCGGCTGCAAGGTAGGCCCCGACTACGTGCGCCCGACGATGCCCGTGGCCGCGACGTTCAAGGAACTCGAAGGCACAGGCTGGACGCTTGCGCAGCCCGCTGATAGTGCGTCGCGCGGCGCGTGGTGGACGATCTATGAGGACGCCAGGCTCGACGCACTCGAAGTCCAGGTCGAAAGCGCGAACCAGAACGTGCAGGCCGCGCAGGCGCACTTTCGCGCGGCGCGCGCGAACGTTGCGCAGCAGCGTTCGCGCTTTTTCCCGCTCGTGACGGCGAGCGGCGACTTTTCGCGCTACCGCACCTCGCAGAATCTCCTGTACACGTCGAAAGCCGGTCAAACGATCAACGACTACTCCGTGGGTATCGACGCCACCTGGGAGCCCGACATCTGGGGCCGCGTCGCGCGCAACGTCGAGGCCGCGAAAGCGAGTGCGCAGGCGAGCGCCGCCGACATGCAGGCCGTGCTGCTTTCGATGCAGGCCGAAGTCGCGACCGACTACTTCGAGCTGCGCGGCATCGACCGCGAACGCCAACTGCTCGACGACACGATCAAGGCCTACCGCGAATCGCTCGAACTCACGCAGAACCGCTACGCGGGCGGCATCGCCACCGACGCCGATGTGGGCCAGGCGCAAACGCAGCTGCAGACTACCGAGGCGCAGGCGATCGATCTCGGCGTGCAGCGCGCGCAGCTCGAGCATGCCATCGCCATCCTCATCGGACAGTCGCCTTCCACGTTCACGCTCGCTGCCGCGCCGAAGGAGGCCTACGCGGTGCGCGCGATCGCGAGCCCGCCGGGCGTGCCCTCGACGCTGCTCGAACGGCGCCCCGACATCGCGGCGGCCGAGCGCCGCGTCGCCGCTGCGAACGCGCAGGTGGGCGTGGCGACGGCGGCGTTCTTCCCGAGCCTCATGCTCGCGGTCACGGGCGGCCTGGAGGCGACCAACTTCAGTCAGTGGCTCGTCGCCCCCGCGCGCTTCTGGTCGCTCGGGCCGACGCTCGCGGGCACGCTGATCGACTTCGGCGGACGCGAGGCGGTACGCAACGAAGCGCGCGCCCAGTATGACGAGAACATCGCGCAGTATCGCCAGACGGTGCTCGACGCCTTCGGCGAGGTCGAGGACAACCTCGCGGCGTTGCGCGTGCTCGAGCAGGAGGCGACGGCCCAGGACCGCGCGGTGGATGCCGCGCAGCGCACGCTCGTCACCATCAACAATCGCTATTTGAGCGGAGCGATCACGTATCTCGACGTGGTGGTCGCGCAAACCACGGCGCTCACCAACGAACGCCAGGCCGTGGCGATCTCGCGCCGGCGCATGGCGGCGAGCGTCGCGCTCGTCAAGGCGCTGGGCGGCGGCTGGAGCGCGGCGGATTTGCCGGGCGACGCGGCGCTGGTCCACCCGGACGATGCGCAAAAAGCGCAGCCCGCCAGCGGGCCGCAAGGCGCTTCGCCAAGCGCGGCTCGCAGCACGCAGCCGGCCGCCTCGCGCGCGCCGGGCTAACCAGTCACGCAGTCGCATCAGGCACCCGGCCTGCGGCGCTCGACAACGCCATTTGCCCAACAGGCGTATCGTTGCGCCTTTGCAATATTGCTGGAGATCCTGTCGTGACTGCATCACCGGGCGCCCCGCGCACTTCCGCGCCCTCCGCCGTTCCGTACATCGAACGCGGCACCCCCGGATTCTGGCGCGCAAGCCTCGCGCTGCTGTTCGCCGGCTACGCCACCTTTTCGCTTCTCTACTGCGTGCAGCCGCTCCTGCCCGCGTTCTCCGAAACCTTCGGCGTGAGTCCGGCGCAGAGCAGCCTCTCGCTCTCGTTCACGACGGCCGCGCTCGCCATCGCGATCTTCGTCGCGGGCTTCGTCTCCGAAGGCTGGAGCCGGCGCGGCATGATGACCGCGTCGCTGTGCGCCTCGTCGCTGCTCACGCTCGCCACCGCCTTCGTGCCGCACTGGCACCAGCTGCTCGTGCTGCGCACGCTCCAGGGCATCGCGCTCGGCGGTGTGCCCGCCGTGGCGATGGCCTGGCTCGCCGAGGAAATGCACCCGGACGGCCTCGGCCTCTCGATGGGCCTCTACGTGGGCGGCACGGCGATCGGCGGCATGGCGGGACGCGTAATCACGGGCATCGCCACCGACCTGTTCGGCTGGCGCGCGGCCGTGGCCGTGATCGGCGTGCTCGGGCTCGCCTCCATGTTCGCGTTCCGTTCGCTCCTGCCGCCCTCGCGCCACTTCGTGCCGAAGAGCGGCCTCGGTTTCGCGCATCATCGCGCGGCGCTGCTGCGCCATTTCGCGCGGCCGGGCCTGCCCATGCTGTTCGCCATGGGCTTCGTGCTGATGGGCAGCTTCGTCACGCTCTACAACTACATCGGCTATCGCTTGATCGCGGCGCCTTATCACATGAGCCAGGCGGCCATCGGCGCGATTTTCCTCGTCTATCTGACCGGCGTGGTCGCCTCGCCGTGGTCGGGCCGCATGGCTGACACGTTCGGGCGCGGCCGCGTGCTGATCGCCAGTCTCGCGCTGATGCTCACGGGCGTCGTGCTCACGCTGTTCACGCCGCTCTCGGCGATTGCGGCGGGCATCGCCTGCCTGACCATCGGCTTCTTCGCGGGGCATGCGGTGGCGAGCGGCTGGGTCGGCCGGCTCGCGCGCGAAGCGAAGGGCCAGGCCGCGGCGCTTTACCTGCTCGCCTATTACCTCGGGTCGAGCGTGATGGGTTCGATCGGCGGACACTTCTGGGCCGTCGCGGGCTGGGGCGGTGTGGCCGGCCTCGTGATCGTGCTGCTGGTCGTGGGGCTCGCGCTGGCGCTCACATTGCGCGCGCGCGAGCGGGCCGGAGCGGCCTGAGCCCGCTAAGCCGCCCGCGCGGCATGCAACGTGCGCACTCGCACCTTTGTGTGGCGCGCGCGATTGCAATCGAAAGATGTTCGTAATATTCAGACGACTCGCGAATTGCGGTCCGTGCGCATCGCACCGCAGCGGAACGCCGCTTCTGGCGGGCTTTTGCGACGCGGCATGAGATTCACGGCGAGCACGGCGGCGCATACGCGCGCCGCCGTGCTCGCGGCCCTCACCTATACTCGATTTCAGGCTTGGGGCCGCAGCGTCATGCGACTGGCATGGCGACGAGAACGACAACCACTGCGAGCCTTCGTCGCCCATACGATAAGGAGACGAGCATGGAAGGTTATTTCACGATCGGCGATTTCGTGATGATCATCCCGATGGCCCTCGCTGGCGCGCTCTTTCTTGGCGCCGTGCCGTGCGCGACGGAATTCAGACACAACACGCTGCGCGTGATCGGCGCGCTGATCGGCGTACTCGCGGCCGTTGCGCTCGTCGAGACACTGCCGGCGCTGATGTAGCGGACGTTTGCCGTACGCTTCGTACGCACGGCGGCTCGTGATGCGCCGGCGCGCGAGGTGACGAAGCGGCAGCCTCGCGGCTCGAAGCGCCGCGGCTTGCGCGCACGCGCCCCACTCGCACGCCCCCCTCCCTCTCAGCCGGGCTCGACGCCCGGCTGCAAGCCCTTGAACTGACGCAGCGCAGCGGCCAGATAGCCCGTTCGCGCGGCAGCGCCTGTGGCCTCTTCGGCGTGCACGAGCGCGGGCAGCGCCGTCCACGGCAGCGTCGGACGCAGATGATGCTGGCGATGCAGATGATGATTCATCAGCAGCACGCCCAGCGCGCGCGGCACGCGAAAATCCCGCGCGCGTCCCGGTTCGTCGAGCGCGACGCCGTAGTGCGGCAGGTTGTCGGCAAGCGAGAGCCACAGTCCGCGCAGGTACATCGCCGCGAGTAGCACGGGCCAGGCCTTGCCGTAGAGGGCGAACGAAGCCGCATAGAGGGCGAGCGACGCAAGCCAGTCGCGCCGCGCGCGGCGGCGCCTCACAGGATCGGCGGCGTGGTTCGCGAAGAGCCGCTGCACCTGCACGCCTTCGCGGCCGTGCGTGCCCACGCTGCGCGCAATGACGGCGCGCGCGAGCCGCACCGGCACAAACGCCAGAAGCGGCAGCAGCAATTCGGCAAGGTACAGGCCGCCCATCAGCCGCCCGTAGTACGCCACGCGCCGCCGCCAGCGCGGGCCGCTCGCGTGGTGCGTGTCGTGCACATCGGGCCGGTCGAACGGCTCGCGCGTGAAGCGGTGATGCATCAGGTGTCCGAAACGCACGGCGTCGAACGGCATCGCCAGACCAATCGAGAGCGCGCGGGCGAGCCACTCGTTCACGCGCCGGTCGCGCGCCAGTTGTCCGTGTATGCCTTCGTGAATGAGACCCCAGTGGATCGGCGTGGCGAGCACGACGGGCGCAAGCGTCGCCAGCAGCGCGAGGGTCGGTCCGCCCGCCGCGTCCAGCAAGAGCGGCAATCCGATGAGTTCGTGGCTAAGCGCCGTGAACGCGAACGCGATCAGCGCGGCGTTCATGCGGGCCGCCGTTGCGGGCTGGGGTGGGTGGGTTGGCCGCCTGGCGGGTTCAGCGCGGGTGGCGGACGGGGAAAGCGCTTCGGATTCGGCGCTCAAGGACTCCATGGTGATTCCTCGCGGCAAAGGCTGCCGCGACGTTAGCAGGGCCACATGACAAAGCGAAGAACGGCGCGCCGTGCGGCCATGGCCGATCTGCGCCCGATCGTTCGCGCATAAAAAAACCGTCTCGCGAGGAGACGGTTCTTTGCACCGGGAAGCGGGCAGAAGCGTGCCGCTCAGACGGGCTGATCGGTCGACGGCTTCTCCCACAGGTTCACGCCGCCTTCGGTCGCATAACGGTCGATTTCCGCGAGTTCTTCCTGCGAAAACTCGAGGTTCTTCAACGCCGCGACGTTCTCGCGCACCTGGTCCGCGCGGCTCGCGCCGATCAGCGCCGAGGTCACGCGGCCGCCGCGCAGCGTCCAGGCGATCGCCATCTGCGCAAGGCTCTGGCCGCGGCGCAGCGCGAGGTCGTTGAGCTTGCGCACGTGCTCGATGTTCTGCTCGCTCAGGTGCTCGCTCTTGAGCGAGCCGCCGCCCGGGCGGTTCACGCGCGCGTCTTCGGGCACGCCGTTCAGATACTTGTTCGTGAGCACGCCCTGCGCGAGCGGCGTGAACGCAATGCTGCCCGTGCCCAGGTCCTCGAGCGTGTCGAGCAGTTCTTCCTCGACCCAGCGGTTGAGCATGTTGTACGACGGCTGGTGAATGAGCAGCGGCACCTTGTATTCGGCGAGCAGCCTCGCCATTTCGCGCGTCTTCGCGGGCGAATACGACGAGATGCCGACATAGAGCGCCTTGCCCTGCTGCACGGCCGTGGCCAGCGCGCCCGCGGTTTCTTCGAGCGGCGTTTCCACGTCGAAGCGGTGCGAATAGAAGATGTCGACGTAGTCGAGGCCCATGCGCTGCAGGCTCTGGTCGAGGCTCGCGAGCACGTACTTGCGCGAGCCGCCGCCCTGGCCGTACGGACCCGGCCACATGTCCCAGCCGGCCTTCGACGAGATCAGGAGTTCGTCGCGGTAGGGACGGAAATCGTCCTTGAAAATGCGGCCGAAGTTGGTTTCGGCGCTGCCATACGGCGGGCCGTAGTTGTTCGCGAGGTCGAAGTGCGTGATGCCGAGATCGAACGCGGTGCGCAGGATATCGCGCTGGGTCGAGATCGGCGTGGTGTCGCCGAAGTTGTGCCACAGACCGAGCGACAGCGCGGGCAGCTTGAGCCCCGACTTACCGCAAAAGCGGTACTGCATGTCCGAATAGCGTTCTGAGGCTGCTTCGTAAGCCATGGTCTGAATCCTCGGCGAAAACGGGAAGTGAGCGATGGGATGGGTGCGACGCGCCGTGGGGCGCGACGCTCACGTGAGGCAGCTATGTTAGCCAATCCGCCCAAGCCGTGCAGATGCCCACTATGCGGGAAAGGGGATGGACAGCGCGTGTCAGGCCGGTGGAAAAACCGCACCCTGGACGCGCCGCGGCCACTCGCCTACACTGCGGCGTCCATCCTTTGCGAGAGGTTGTTCATGGCCAAAGCGATTTCGATCGCGCTCATCGCCTGTGGCGTCGTCCTGTTGTACTTCGGCGGCCAGTCGCTCCATTCGTTCGCGAACGACATGTCGCGTCTCTTCACCGGCGCGCCCACCAACCGCACGATCCTGCTGATTGGGGGCGGCATCGCCGCGACGCTCGCGGGCATCACCGGGCTCGCGATGTCGGGGCGCCGGCGCTAGGCGCAAGCACGGCGGCGTCGGCTCAGAACCTCACCTCGGGCTTCGACGCCGAGCGCGTGCCCGGCAGCGGCACGTTGCTCGCGCCGTGATAGGTGTACACGAGCGAAAACTTCACCTGATCGCTCTGGTTTTGCCCCGCCGAATGCAGCGTGTTGCAGTGGAAGAAGACCACATCGCCGGCGGCGAGCGTCGGGGCGATGGCGCGATCGATCCACATCTTGTTCTCGGGCAGGTCGGCGCGGAAAAATTTCGCGGCGTCGAACTTGTCCGAGGTGAACGGCGCGTCGTGCGAGCCCGGCACGAACCACAAGCCGCCGTTTTCCATCTTCTCCGGCCCGAGCGCGAGCCAGACCGACACGAGGTCATCACGCTCGAACGACCAGTAGCGCGCGTCGCGGTGCCAGCCCGTGAGGCTGCCGTAGTGCGGGTGCTTCGTCATCATGCAGTTGTGATGCGCGCACGAGAGGACCGGCTCCTCGCCGAAATACAACTCCATCCACCCCGCAATTTCCGGCGACGTGGCCCATTCGCGATACAGCGCGTGGCGCGAGTACGCGTCGAGCAGGCGCCGCACCGTATGGCCACCAGGGGCGTCCTTCGATTCGGGCGCGCCGGGGTAGCGCAGATCGGCTTCGAATTCGAGCGGCGCGGCGGCCGCGTGCAACTGCTCCTGCGCAACCCGCTTGATCGCCTCACAGCGCTCGGGCGAGACGAGCCCCGGCACGACCACGAAGCCGCGCTCGCGCAGCGCCTGCACCTGTTCTTTCTTTGAATGGACTGACATGGGACTTCCGTTATGCGATCTCGATGCGAGCAAGGGCCGCAGCCTGCGTTCGTCGCTTCGTTAAGCGACCAGGGCTGAGGCGTCGGCGCGCGCCGACTCATCGATTGTAAAGCGTGCCGGCACGGCGGGAAGGACCACGCGCTCACACGAGGTGGCTCCATGCGCGCCGCAAATCGAGCTGCACGCGAATGGCGCGCACGCACCGCGATGAGGACAAAGGGCGGGATCGTGTGCATCAAAGACGCGCAGGGCCGGGTATTAACCGACTTTCTGCCGTCATGATTCGCGTGTAGCCTGCCGTGATGTTGTTTTACTTTGCCGAATTCTCATCGCACGCACGGATCGCCGTGAACGCCTTGCCACCCAAGGCGCTCCAACAGAAGAATCCGTCGCGTCGCGTCTTACGCCGCGCCATGCGGCCTGTCTCCCGTCCACCCAGATCGTGACGCCCTGAAAGACAGGCACGTTTGCTGCTCGATGCAAAGCGTCGCGCAAGGCGCACCTCGAACCCGATTGATCAACCGCCATGCATACCCTCTTCGATACTCAACGCATGACCCACGCCGCCCACACAGCCCTGAAAGCGGCACGCCCCGCCCGCCGTCACCTGGTGCGCGCACTGCGACACCACGCCGCCCGCACCCGCGCGCTCACGCAACAAGTGCGCGAAGTGAAGCCCGTCGACAATATGCGCAGCTGGTTCCACTCGTTCTTCGCCGTGCTGCGCATGCGCTCGGGCACGCGTCACTTCTCGCTGCGCACGCTGCTCTATCGCCCGAATGCGCCGCTGCGCACGCTCGCCGCGCCTTCCACGGTTCATGTGGCGCGCAGCACGCGCAAGCCGCGCCGGATGGCCGCGAGCAGCGCGGGCTGGTTCGGCTTCGCGATGCGCTGAGACCCACGCCGCGCGATCCGCAGAAAACAAAAACCCCGCATGGGCTTGCGCCCTGCGGGGTTTTTCTTAGCTCGAGCCGGCGCGAGGCCGGCTTTTGCGAACGCTTACGCGACGGCTGCGCTGACCGGCTCCGTGCCGGCGGCTTCGGCGAGAGCCAGCGCCTTGTCGGTCGCTTCCCACGAGAATTCCGGCTCTTCGCGGCCGAAGTGGCCGTAAGCGGCGGTCTTTTCGTAGATCGGACGCAGCAGGTCGAGCATCTGGATGATGCCCTTCGGACGCAGGTCGAAGTGTTCGCGCACGAGCTTCGTGATGGTCGCGTCCGACACCTTGCCGGTGCCGAACGTGTTGACCATGACCGAGGTCGGCTCAGCGACGCCGATTGCGTACGACACCTGGATCAGGCAGCGCGACGCGAGCCCGGCGGCCACGATGTTCTTCGCAACGTAGCGGCCAGCATAGGCTGCCGAGCGGTCCACCTTCGACGGATCCTTGCCCGAGAACGCACCGCCGCCGTGCGGGGCTGCGCCGCCGTAGGTATCGACGATGATCTTGCGGCCCGTGAGACCGCAATCGCCCTGCGGGCCGCCGATCACGAAGCGACCGGTCGGGTTCACGAGGAACTTGATGTCGCCCTTGATCAGCTCGGCCGGCAGCACCGGCTTGATGACTTCTTCGATCACGGCTTCGCGCAGCGTGCCGAGGTCGATGTCCGGCGAATGCTGCGTGGAGAGCACGACGGTGTCGATGGCGTGCGGCCTGCCGTCGACGTAGCGGATCGTGACCTGCGACTTCGCGTCCGGACGCAGCCAGGGCAGACGGCCGTCGCGGCGCAGGTTCGACTGGCGCTCGACCAGACGGTGCGACAGGTGGATCGGCAGCGGCATCAGCTCGGGCGTTTCGTCGCACGCGTAGCCAAACATCAGGCCCTGGTCGCCGGCGCCCTGGTCGAGGTTGTTGTCGTGCGCGCGGTCCACGCCCTGGGCGATGTCCGGCGACTGCTTGTCGTAGGCGACGAGCACCGCGCAGCCGCGGTAGTCGATGCCGTAGTCGGTGTTGTCGTAGCCGATGCGCTTGATGGTGTCGCGCGCGACCTGGATGTAGTCGACGTTGGCCGTCGTGGTGATTTCACCGGCGAGCACGACGAGACCCGTGTTGCAGAGCGTTTCCGCTGCAACGCGCGAGTACTTGTCCTGCGTGAGGATGGCGTCGAGGATCGCGTCCGAGATCTGGTCGGCGACCTTGTCCGGATGGCCTTCGGAGACGGATTCGGAGGTGAAGAAATAGTCGTTTGCCACTTGTCTAGCTCCTTGTAGCTGGTGACGGTTGAGTTCACGTAGCCAGCTTCGGGAGCTTTGAAGCGGCGACGCTTTAGCGGAATTGCTGCCCGGCTGCCATGATTCGCGATCGATCACGCGTAGTTCACAGCCCACCGGCTTCGCCCCGCAAGTTGTCTATTAACTCGGCGAAGCCCTTATTATAGCGACTTCCTTAAATTGTCGCAGAGTACCCTCGCGTGCCGTTCGTCGCCTTCTCCACAGTTCGCAAGCCCTGCCGCGGAGTTGCCGCATGCTAGGCAAACTCGGCTCCCGTTTCGCCATCGGCTTGCTCAAGCTGTTCGCGATCCTGCCCTATGGCTTCGTCGCGCGTCTGGGCGACGGCCTCGGCTGGCTGCTCTACAAGATCCCGAGCCGGCGCAAGCGCGTCGTTCATACGAATCTGCGCCTGTGCTTCCCCGAGTGGAGCGACGAAAAGCGCGAGGAAGTGGCGGGGCTGCACTTCCGTCACGCCATTCGCAGCTACATGGAGCGCAGCGTGCAATGGTTCGCCTCGGCGAAGAAGCTCGAAAAAATCGTCGAGCTCGACAGCGAGATCGATCTCACCGATCCGAACCTGCCGCCTACGCTCTTCCTCGGCCTGCATTTCGTGGGTATCGAGGCGGGCTCCATGTTCCTCAACTACTCGCTGCACCGGCCGTGCGGCTCGCTCTACCAGCCGTTCTCGAACCCAGAATTCGAGGCCGCGGCCAAGGCGGGACGCAGCCGTTTCGGCGCGGAAATGGTGAGCCGCGCGGACAGCGCGCGCGCCGTGCTGCGCTGGCTGCGCGACAAGAAGCCCGTGATGCTCGGCGCCGACATGGATTACGGCATGCGCAATTCCACGTTCGTGCCCTTCTTCGGCGTGCCGGCGTGCACGCTCACGGCGGTGGGGCGTCTGGCGAAGGTGGGTCATGCGCAGGTCGTACCGTTCATCGGCGAGGTGTTGCCCAATTACAAGGGTTATCGGCTCAAAGTGTTCAAACCTTGGGAAAATTATCCAACCGGCGACGACGACCTCGACGCACGCCGCATGAACGCCTTCCTCGAAGAACAGATTCCGCGCGTTCCCGAGCAGTACTACTGGGTCCACAAGCGCTTCAAGACGCGGCCGCCAGGCGAGCCGAGCGTATACAGCTGAACGTCGCACACACGATCGAGGCCCGGGTTTTCGCCCGGGCCTCGCTTACAATAACGGCATGAAACTCAAATTCACCAAGATGCACGGCGCGGGCAACGACTTCGTCGTGCTCGACGGCTACAGCCAGGACCTCGCGCTCACGCCCGAGCGCGTGCGCGCGCTCGCCGATCGCCACTTCGGCATCGGCGCGGACCAGTTGCTGCTGGTCGAGAAGCCGACCGTGGAAGGCGTGGACTTCCGCTATCGCATCTTCAATTGCGACGGCGGCGAGGTCGAGCACTGCGGCAACGGCGCGCGCTGCTTCGTGAAATTCGTGCGCGACCGCAAGCTCACCGATTCGAACCGCGTGCGCGTGCAGGTACAGAAGGGAACGATCACGCTCGTCGTGCAGGAAAACGGTGAAGTCGTCGTCGACATGGATCGCCCCGAGTTCGAGCCGGCGCTCGTGCCGTTCAACGCGAACGGCCTCGAAGGCCGCCGCGAAGGCAACGACACGCTCTGGCCGCTCGACGTGAACGGCGCACGGCGCTGGGTGTCAGTCGTCTCGATGGGCAACCCGCACGCGGTGCAGGTCGTGGACGACGTCGAGGCGTACCCGGTGAAGGCTGAAGGCGCGGTCATCGAAACGCATGCGCGTTTCCCGAACAAGGTGAATGCCGGTTTCATGCAGATCGTTTCGCGCCACGAAGTGAAGCTGCGCGTATTCGAGCGCGGCGCGGGCGAAACACTCGCGTGCGGCACGGGCGCGTGCGCGGCCGTGGCGGCGGGTATTCGCCGCGGGCTGCTCGACACGCCCGTGAAGGTGCATACCCACGGCGGCCTGCTGACCATCGCCTGGGACGGCGCGCGCAACGAATCCGCCGCGCTCACCATGGCGGGCCCGGCCGCCACGGTGTTCGAAGGCGAGATCGAGCTGGCCGACTAGCGCGCACCATCGGCGTCGTGCGGCGTGCGCAACGAGAGAACGTCGCGCCGCACGAATACGCAAAAACAATCAACCGCATGACAGCCTGCGCGCCGCAGTGCGCGCCTCACAACTACAACGCGTCCACAACATGAACGATCGCGAAGTTGCCGACTATCTGCTCGCCCACCCCGATTTTTTCGTTGAGCACGCCGAACTGCTCGCGACGATCAAGCTAGGCAATCCGCACGGCAAGGCTGCCGTCTCGCTGCAGGAACGCCAGATGGAAATGCTGCGCGAGAAGAACAAGCATCTCGAGCGGCGTCTTTCGGAGCTGCTTCGCTACGGTCACGAGAACGATTCGATCGCCGCGAAGTTCAACCGCTGGACCACGCGCATGATCGCCGAGCGCGATCCGTACGCGCTGCCGCGCTCGATCACGCAGAACCTGCGCGACGTGTTCGACATGCCGCAGGCCGCGCTGCGCGTGTGGGACGTGGCCGAGGCCTACAGCCAGGCCGATTTCGCGCGCCATACCGGCGAGGAAGTGCGCATCTTCGCGAACAGTCTCGACACGCCGTATTGCGGCGCGAACACCGGCTTCGAGGCCGCGCAATGGCTCGACTCGAGCGACGGCGCCGCCGAATCAGTCGCGATCATCGCGCTGCGCGCCCCCGCTGTGGCCTCGAACGACGCGCCAGTGGGCGAAGCCTTTGGCCTGCTGGTGATGGGCTCGCCCGACGCGCGCCGCTTCCACGAAGGCATGGCCACCGACTTTCTCACGCAGATCGGCGCACTCGCGAGCGCAGCGCTCTCGCGCCTGCTGCCGCACTGACACCCGTCCAGGCCGCACGACGTGAACCCAACCGATCCGATCGCCGACTACCTCGCGACGCTCGAACACGAGCGGCGACTCTCGGAGCACACGCTGCGCGGCTACACGCATGAACTCGACGAGCTGAAGAAGCTCGCCAACGGCAAGCCGCTCGAAACGCTCACCCCCGCGCAAGTGCGCGGCGCGGTGGCGCGCGCGCATGCGGGCGGTCTCTCGGCGCGCTCGATCGCGCACCGGCTATCGGCGTGGCGCGCCTTCTATCGCTGGCTCGCGGGCCGCATCGAAATGGACGCGAATCCCGTGGCCGCCGTGCGTGCGCCCAAGCGCGCCAAAACACTGCCGAAGGCACTTTCCGTCGACGACGCCGCGCATCTCATGGAAGCGCCCGCCATCGCCGGCGCGCAAGAAGGCGGCCCCGAGGCGTTGCGCGACCGCGCGATGCTCGAGCTGTTCTACTCGTCGGGGCTGCGTCTCGCCGAACTCGTGGGACTCGACGTGCGTTACGTGAAGCGCGATGGCTACGAATCGGCGGGTTGGCTCAAGCGCGACGCCGCCGAAGTCGAGGTACTGGGCAAGGGCAACCGTCACCGCATGGTGCCGGTCGGGCGCAAGGCGCTCGACGCGCTCGACGCCTGGCTCGCCGCCCGCAGCGCCTTCGTGAAGCACGACGACGCCCCGCTCTTTCTCTCCGTGCGCGGCAACCGCATGGCGCCGGGCGTGGTGCGCGAGCGCGTGAAGCGCGCCGCCATCGCGGCGGGCATCCCGGCGAACGTGCACCCGCACGTGCTTCGGCACTCGTTCGCCACTCATCTGCTGCAGTCGAGCGGGGACCTGCGCGCCGTGCAGGAACTGCTCGGCCACGCGAGCATCTCGGCCACCCAGGTCTATACGTCGCTCGACTTTCAGCATCTCGCGAAGGTCTACGACACCGCGCATCCGCGCGCCAAGAAGCGCGATTGATACGCCACGGCGCTCGCGCAACGCTGCGCGACACCAGTGCCGTTACCCTGCATCGAACCCATCATGAATATCGTCACCCTCAAGCCGTCCAAAGAAAAATCCCTGCTGCGGCGCCATCCGTGGGTCTACGCGAACGCGATCGACCGCGTGGAAGGCAAGCCCGCGCCAGGCGCCACCGTCATCGTGCGCGCGGCCGATGGCCGCTTTCTCGGGCGCGCCGCCTACAGCCCGCATTCGCAGATCCGCGCGCGCGTGTGGAGCTTCGACGAAAACGAGCCGATCGACCACGCGTTCTTCAAGCGGCGCGTGCAGCGCGCCGTGGCCGACCGCCGCGCGATGGTGAGCGGCACCGGCGCGGTGCGCCTGATCTTCGGCGAGGCCGACGGCCTGCCTGGCCTGATCGTCGACTACTACATCGAGGATGGCGGCGACGGCCGCGGCCAGCTCGTGTGCCAGTTCATGGCGGCGGGCGTCGAGGCGTGGAAGGAGGCGATCGTCGCCGCGCTCACGTCGGCCACGGGCTGCCCGAACGTCTACGAGCGCTCGGACGTGTCGATCCGCGAGAAGGAAGGGCTCGAACAGATCACCGGCCTGCTCGCCGGCGACGAACCGCCCGCAACGATCATCACGAGCGAGAACGGCGTGCGCTATCACGTGGACGTGCGCAACGGCCACAAGACCGGCTTCTACGTGGATCAGCGCGACAACCGCGCGCTCGTGCAGACGTACGCGCGCGAGCGCGAGGTGCTCAACTGCTTCTGCTACACCGGCGGCTTCTCGCTCGCGGCCATGAAGGGCGGCGCGAAACGCGTGGTGTCGATCGACTCCTCGGGCGAAGCGCTCGCCACGGCGCAGAAGAACGTCGAGGCGAACGGCTTCGACGCAGCGCTCGCGGCCTGGCTCGACGCCGACGCCTTCAAGACGCTGCGCCGCCTCTACGACGAGGGCGAGCGCTTCGATCTCGTGGTGCTCGATCCGCCCAAGTTCGCGGCCTCGCGCGAACACGTGGACCGCGCCGCGCGCGCCTACAAGGACATCAATCTTACGGGTTTCAAGCTGCTGCGCCCGGGCGGTCTGCTGTTCACGTACTCGTGCTCGGGTGCGATCGATTCGGCGCTGTTCCAGAAGATCGTGGCCGGCGCCGCCGCCGACGCCAGGGTGGACGCGCGTATCCTCAAGCGCCTTGGCGCGGGTGTGGATCACCCGCTGCTCACGGCGTTCCCGGAAGGCGAATATCTGAAGGGCCTGCTGTTGCAAATCGCCTGAGACGGCCTTACTTGAGCTTTTTCGGCGGCGCGCTGGAGCACCTTTCGAACCGGGCGTTCGCGCCCCGATTGGGTCTCGCGCCCGGCCGCCGCATGCGGGCGCAGCGCAGATATGTTTCAATAGGAAGTTATGTTGTAACACTCGAAGGCAGCGACAGCACGAAGCGGCGCGCCTGAACGTACCCCTCGAACACCTACCAGGCAGACAGCATGGCAACCAGCATGATTCCCGTCACCATCCTGACCGGCTTTCTCGGCAGCGGCAAAACCACGCTGCTCAAGCGCATCCTGAACGAGAAGCACGGCATGAAGATCGCCGTGATCGAGAACGAGTTCGGCGAAGAGAACATCGACAACGAAATCCTCGTGCAGGACAGCACCGAGCAGATCATCCAGATGAGCAACGGCTGCATCTGCTGCACGATTCGCGGCGACCTCGCGCGCGTGCTCGGCGACCTCGCGCAACAAAAGCGCGACGGCAAGCTGGACTTCGACCGTGTGGTGATCGAAACCACCGGCCTCGCCAATCCGGGCCCGGTCGCGCAGACGTTCTTCATGGACAACGAGATCGCCGACGAATTCCTGCTCGACGCGATCATCACGCTCGTGGACGCCAAGCACGGCAACCATCAGCTCGACGAGCACGAAGTGGTGCAGCGCCAGGTGGGTTTCGCCGACCGCCTCTTCATCACGAAGGCCGACCTCGTCGACGAAAACGAACTCGCCGACCTGCGTCATCGCGTGCTGCACATGAACCCGAAGGCGCAGATCCGCCAGGTGAATTTCGGCGAGGCCGACATCAAGGAAGTGTTCGACCTGCGCGGCTTCAACCTGAACGCCAAGCTCGAAATCGACCCCGACTTCCTCGCCGAAGACGATCACGCTCACGCGCATCACGATCATGACCATGATCACGCGCATGATCATGACCACGCCGATTGCGACCACGATCACGGCCAGTGCAACCACGAAGGCCACGATCACGCCCACCACCATCACGCGCACCACGACGACAAGATCAAGTCGTTCGTCTACCGCAGCGACCGTCCGTTCGATCCGAACCGCCTGGAAGACTTCCTCGGCGGCATCCTGCAGATCTACGGCGAGCGCCTCTTGCGCTACAAGGGCGTGCTCTACATGAAGGGCGTGGACCGCAAGGTGGTGTTCCAGGGCGTGCATCAGATGATGGGCAGCGACCTCGCCGCCAAGTGGCTGCCGATCGAGAAGAAGGGCAGCAAGATGGTGTTCATCGGCATCGAACTGCCGCAGGACCTCATCACCGACGGGCTCGACGCCTGCCTCGCCTGACAGACTTCCCCGCTTTTCCCGATACGCCCGGCCCGCTGCCGGGCGTTTTCGTCTGGAGTTTGTGCACTGCGACGCGGCCCGGGACTGAGTTTGCGGCCCGCGCAAAGAATTCTGCCGGTTTCGTGCGTCAAATAACGTACCCGACCATCGCTTTTTCACGATTGGCGCGTTATATTTTCTGGATATCGACCGGTTCACAAACGGCCTGGTGACAGGCGGGCCACCGCAGGGATTTCCCGCTTGCGGCGCGAGTTTGCGGTTCGGTTACAATACGGCCCCACTGGAAGAGAGGTGCCCCGGAATTCAGCCGAGGGACGCCCCGCCGGCAGCGCATCGCGTCGCAGCGCGCAGTCGGTACGATATATGCCTCAGGAGCATCTGATGACCGGTTTCCAGAGGAGTTCGGCCCCGCAGCGGCGCTTCGGGCGTCACGACAGTTCATCGTCCGTGCCCGCCAGCGCGCATATAACGGCGCGGTAACTGCGCCTGGCAAAGTGGTAAAGGTTGGTAAAGGCCACCGCGGCCACTGCGGGCAACACAAAAGTGCAGGCAAGATGTGCCAGTTTTGCCTCACTCATTGAAGAAGCAAGCCAGATGACGACGAAACGACTCTTGACCGAAGCCGAAATCCTGAAGATGAGCGACAAGGATTACATGAACGAGGATCAGCTCGCCTTCTTCAAGAACCGGCTCGAACAGCTGCAGGCGGAAATCCTCCGCAATGCGGGCCAGACCACCGAGAATCTGCGCGAAACCGTGATCGTTCCCGATCCGGCCGACCGCGCGACGATCGAAGAAGAGCATGCGCTCGAGCTGCGTACGCGCGACCGCGAACGCAAGCTGCTCAAGAAGGTGCAGCAATCGCTCGCTCGCATCGATTCCGGCGACTACGGCTGGTGCGAAGAAACGGGCGAGCCGATCGGCATCCCGCGTCTGCTCGCGCGTCCGACCGCCACGCTCTCGCTCGAAGCGCAAGAGCGCCGCGAACTGCGCCAGAAGCTGTTCGGCGATTGAGCTTTTTTCTGGCCGCGCAGCCCTGCTTGCGCGGCTAGCGACTTGCCTTCCCTGTCGAAGCGCACGGAGCCCCGTGCGCTTTTTTCTTTTGCGCGCGCCGTTGCACGCCCGGCCGCCGTGCCGTTTTCTGTGCCCGCGGGCCTTGATATGCCCATCGCCGCCCTAAACTCCAGGTGATATGCGCTCGCGGCGCCCGAGAGGCGCGCGCAGCGCACCCGGATTCAGGGCGGCGGCGCCCGCAGCGCGCACGACGCGCGGGCACCGCGGCGCCCACCCAAAAGCGGCAGGCACACCACCTTCGCATCCAACCCGGCATCAACGGTAAAAAGGAACGCACATGGAGCAATTTCACGGCACGACGATCGTATCCGTGCGGCGCGGCGACAAGGTCGCGCTCGGCGGCGACGGCCAGGTCACCCTCGGCAACATCGTCATGAAGGGTGGCGCGAAGAAGGTCCGGCGCATTTACGGCGGCAAGGTCATGGTCGGCTTCGCCGGCGGCACCGCCGACGCGTTCTCGCTGCTCGACCGCTTCGAAGCCAAGCTCGAAAAGCATCAGGGCAACCTCACGCGCGCCGCCGTCGAACTCGCCAAGGACTGGCGCACCGACCGCATGCTGCGCCGCCTCGAAGCCATGCTGATCGCCGCCGACCCGACCACCACGCTCGTGATCACCGGCAACGGCGACGTGCTCGATCCCGAAGAAGGCATCTGCGCGATCGGTTCGGGCGGCGCGTATGCGCAGGCCGCGGCCCGCGCACTCCTGGAGAACACCGAACTCTCGCCGCGCGAGATCGTCGAAAAATCGCTCGAGATCGCGGGCGACATGTGTATCTACACGAACCACAATCGCGTGATCGAAACCATCGAATAACTCGCCAACCGACCGCACAGACGAGAAGGAATCAGGATGAGCACCATGACCCCCGCCGAGATCGTCTCGGAACTCGACAAGCACATCATCGGCCAGGCGAACGCGAAGAAGGCCGTGGCCGTCGCGCTGCGCAACCGCTGGCGCCGCCAGCAGGTCGCCGATCCGCTGCGCCAGGAAATCACGCCGAAGAACATCCTCATGATCGGGCCGACGGGCGTCGGCAAGACCGAAATCGCGCGCCGTCTCGCGAAACTCGCGGACGCGCCGTTCATCAAGATCGAAGCGACCAAGTTCACCGAAGTGGGCTACGTGGGCCGCGACGTGGACAGCATCGTGCGAGACCTCATCGAAATCTCGGTGAAGCAGACGCGCGAAACCGAAATGCGCAAGGTGCGCAGCAAGGCCACGGATCAGGCCGAAGACCGCATCCTCGACATCCTGCTGCCGACGGCGCGCCCGGTAGGCTTCGGTTCGTCCGATGCGGCGAGCCACGCCGAAAGCGGCGACAACGCCACGCGTCAGACCTTCCGCAAGCGCCTGCGCGAAGGCCAGCTCGACGACAAGGAAATCGAGCTGGACGTCGAGCAGCCGCAAGTGGGCATGGACATCATGGGCCCCCCGGGCATGGAAGACATGACCGAGCAGATCCGCTCGATGTTCGCCAATCTGGGCGGCGGCAAGAAGACGCGCCGCAAGCTCAAGGTGAAGGAAGCGCTCAAGGTCCTCACCGACGAAGAAGCGGCGAAGATGCTCAACGACGAAGAGGTCAAGCAAAAGGCGGTACAGAACGTCGAGCAGAACGGCATCGTGTTCCTCGACGAAATCGACAAGATCGCCTCGCGCAACAACGAAGGCAGCGGCGGTGAAGTTTCGCGTCAGGGCGTGCAGCGCGATCTGCTGCCGCTCGTGGAAGGCACGACCATCAACACGAAATACGGGATGGTGAAGACCGATCACGTCCTGTTCATCGCGAGCGGCGCGTTCCATCTTTCGAGGCCGAGCGATCTGATTCCCGAACTGCAGGGCCGTTTCCCGATTCGCGTGGAACTCGACTCGCTCTCCGTGAAGGACTTCGAAGCGATTCTGGTCGCGACCGACGCGAGCCTCGTGAAGCAGTATCAGGCGCTGCTCGCAACCGAGGACGTGCAACTCGATTTCGCCGAAGACGGCATTCGCCGCCTCGCGGAAATCGCCTTCTCCGTGAACGAGAAGACCGAGAACATCGGCGCGCGCCGTCTCTACACGGTGATCGAAAAGCTGCTGGAAGATGTGTCGTTCGCGGCCGGCAATCACGCGGGCCAGAGCGTGAGCATCGACGCAGCCTATGTCGACAAGGCGCTCGGCGAAGTGGCGCAGGACGAAGACCTGTCGCGTTACGTGCTCTAAACGTTACGCATGGCGCATGAAAAAGGGACCCCGCGGGGTCCCTTTTTTTTTGCCGCGCCGGGCTGTGCTTACTGGCGCACCGGGCGCTTCGCGAGCTTGCGCTGCAGCGTGCGCCGGTGCATGTTGAGCGCGCGCGCCGTGGCCGAGATATTGCCGTTGTGCTCGGCCAGCACGCGCTGGATGTGCTCCCATTCGAGGCGCGCGACCGAGAGCGGCGCCGGGTGCTCGATGGCCTCTTCGGCCTGCATGGCGCTCGCATCGCTTTGGAGTGCCGAGAGAATCATCTCGACGTTGGCGGGCTTGGCCAGATAGTTGTCCGCGCCATCCTTCACGGCCTGCACCGCCGTGGCGATGCTCGCATAGCCCGTGAGCACGAGCATGCGTGCGTCCGGCTGCAGCTCGCGCAGCGGCGCGATGAGCGACAGGCCTGAGTCGTTGCCGAGATGCAGGTCCACGGTGATCTGCGAGAACTTCTGCTGGTTGGCGCAGCGAATCGCCTCTTCCGCATTGTGTGCCTGCTTCACCTCGAAGCCGCGCCGCGTGAGGCCGCGCGTGAGGATGTCGGAGAACACTTCGTCGTCGTCGATGACCAGAAAACTCATATCGCTCATGCCTGATTCTCCGTGTTGTTACGCGGCGTCGGGCCGGGTCGGCCCCTCGCCTGATCCAATCTCCGAACCCGCGGGCGCTGCGCCCTCGCGCGCCGCCGCCGCGGGGCTCGCCTGACCCACCTTGACCTGCTTCGCCGGCAGGCGCAGCACCGCACGGGTGCCACGCGGGCGGCGCGGGCGCATGCCGCTGCCGGTTACGACGCCGGCCGGCGTCTCGTCGTCCGCGCCGCTCACTTCGCCCGACGCGCTGCCGGGCGGCGTGACGTCGTTGAGCTCGATCGAGCCGCCAAGCCGCGCCGCCGACGAAAACGCCAGATACAGCCCGACGCCGTGACCGCCCTGGGTGCTGTCCACGGGCGCGGCGCCCAGCGAGGCACGCAGCGATGACGGAATGCCGGGCCCCGCGTCGCAAACTTCGAAATCGACGTAACCGGCTCGCGCGGCCGCATAGGCGCGCAGCGTCACGAAATCGCGGCTGGCGCGCGCGGCGTTGTCGAGCAGGATGGTGAGGATCTGGCCGACGGCGACGGTGTCGTCGAGGGCGAAGTCGCCCGGCCCATTGTCGAGGACTTCGAACTTCACGTGCGGATGGCGCAGGCGCCATTGCTCGACGAACGGCCCGAGCCATTCGCTCACGACCTGGCGCGCGCCCGTGGACGACGCGCGGCTCCTCAGCCGTGCGAGCGCCGAGGTGCAAAGCGAGATCTGCTTGTCGAGCAGTTCGAGGTCGGCGGCATACGGTTCGAGGCCCTCGTCCGTTCGCGCGACGTCGCGCAGCTCCTCGGTGAGCATGGCGATGGTCGAGAGCGGCGTGCCGATCTCGTGCGCCACGGTGGCGGCCTGCACGCCCAGCGCCACGGCGCGCTCGTCGCGCAGCAGGCGCTGCTGCGCGTCGCCGAGCGCCGTGTCGCGCTGGCGCAGCGCACGCGACATACGCGCGACGAACCACACGATCAAGCACACGCTCACCATGAAGTTCACCCACATGCCCGCGCGATAGTAGTCGAACAGGTTGGCGGGATTGTCGAGATTGAGCGGCACGTTGTCGAAGCCGAGCAGCACATAGCAGGCCACTGCGAAGGCCGCGAGCCAGGCAGTGAGATACCACGGCAGCACGGCGGCCGCGATGGCGAGCGAGGGCAGGTACAGCGAGACGAACGGATTGGTCGTGCCGCCGGAAAGAAAGAGCAGCGCGGAAAGCGCGCCGAGATCGACCCAGAGCTGGCCGAACAGTTCGAGATTCGACTCGGGACGATCCTGCGTGACGCGCAGCCAGGTCACGCCGTTGAACGCCACTTCCATGGCGATCACGAACAGCATGGCGGGCAGCGGCAACTGCACGCCGATGAAGAGCTGCACGAATGCGATCGTACAGAGCTGGCCGATGATGGCGAGACTGCGCAGCCAGAACAGATGGCTGAGATTGACACGAGCACTGACGGTTATGCGATGCATGCTGTCAGTTTACCGGTTAAGACTTATCTGATTCATCATCTTGAAAGGGTTTGCTTCAATCTATGTCATCCGCCGACCACATTCGCCTCGGCGCTTTCTGACAAGCAAGACGGAACAATGCAAGCCTCGCCTCCTGACGTACTTCACACTGTGCGCAATCTCTTTCTCGATTTCATCGACGCTGCCACCGCCAGTGGAACCGACAAGGCGACCGATGCGTCCGCACACGAATTGCTGCCCGCCACGCGCGCCAAGCTGCGCGGCCTGGACAACGACACGCTCGTGCTCATCGCCGCTCGCGCACAGGACAGCGCCCTGGCGCAAGAAGCCGTACGCCTGAGCGCCGCGATCGCCCGGCTCGCACCGGAGCGGGCCGCCGCGTGGTTCGCAGCGGGCCTCGCGCTGCAGTTTGCAAACCGTCACGCCGAAGCGGTAGAACCTTACCGCCACGCGCTGGGAATCGCGCGTACGTTTCCAAATCTGCGCAACAATCTTGCAACAGCTTTGATGCAGATCAATTTTGGAGACCGCGAGATTCTGCCGCTGCTCGAAGAAACGGTCGCCGAAGAGCCCGACAACGTCAACGCCTGGATCAACCTTGCCCGCGTGTTCGCAACCGATACCGACACGGCGCGTCCACTCCGCGCCAGCTGCCGCGCGCTCGACCTCGCGCCGCAAAGCCCGCTCGCCCTGAACAATCATGCGATGGCCTGCAAGGAAACGCAGCAGTGGGTCGAGGTCGAACGCGCCGCGCGCGCCGCCTGCCAGTATGCGCCCAACGACGCATCGCTACGCTTGAACCTGTCGATGACCCAGCTTCTGCGCGGCAACGATGCCGAAGGCTGGCCCGGACACGAGATGCGCTGGCAGGGGTCGAGTGAGCTGGCCATGGGCCCGCCCGGTGTTCCCGAAGCCCGAGTGGCGAGGCGAGCCGCTCGCGGGCCGCACATTGCTGGTATGGGGCGAACAGGGCATGGGCGATCTGCTGCAATTCTGCCGCTACGTGCCCATTTTCGGCACCGAGGAAGCCACGATCCCGGGCCCCACGGGTTATCTCAAGGCCGATCCCGAGGCGGCGGCGCGCTGGCGCGAACACCTTGCGGGTGAAAAGCGCCTGAAGGTCGGGCTCGCGTGGACGGGCAGCCTCACGCACAAACGCAACCCGTTTCGTCGCGTCGGGCTCGAGCGGTACGCCCGGCATTTCGGCGGCATCGAGGGTGTGGCGTTCTATTCGCTGCAGCCCGGCGTAGGGCAAGACATCGCCGCGGCGCGCGACGCGGGGTTCGGGGTGGCCGACTTCAGCGCTCAGCGGAAGACCTTCGACGACACCGCCGCGTTCGTCGACGCACTCGACCTGGTGATTTCCGTGTGCACGTCGAGCGCACACCTTGCGGGCGCGCTCGGCAAGCGCGCCTGGGTGCTGCTGGACGTGAATCCGCATTGGGTTTGGCTGCTGGATCGGCGCGACAGTCCGTGGTATCCGAATACCCGGCTGTACCGTCAAAAGGCGTTCAGACAGTGGGAGCCCGTGCTCGACGAAGTCGGCGCCGATCTCGCGGCGCTCGCGCAGAGTGCGCAACGCAGCGCGTAAGTCAGCGCGCACTTCATGGCATAGCGCTCCTGCCCTTCGGCGCGGCGCCCGCCGCCGGAGCCGCCGCGGCCGCGAGGCATTCGGGGCAGAGGCAGCGCCCGCGCGGGTCCAGCTCGCTCGCGGGCAACGCGGGCAGCGACTTGCACCAGCAATCGAAGGGTTCGGTGTTCCTGCCGCAGTCGAAGCTGTTCCCGCAGCGCGGGCAGCGGGCGCTTTTCATGCCGGTGGCGGGCACGGCGGAGGCGGTCATGGCGCGCACTCCTCTCGAAGCCATGGGTTGGCGACAAGAAGATGATGCCACAGCCCGCGCGTGCGTCCTGCGCCTCGCTTTTCAGGTCTGCCATTTCCTGCCGATTTCGCCCCGTTTTGCGGCGCTGCCGATGCGCCCGCGCCCGTGTTGCGCATGTGCCTCGCCGAGCGCGAGATGCGCGTCGTTTTCCCCGCCCTTTTCTCTGCTGCACCGCGCCAGTCCTGTACAATCCGGCCTGTTTCGACCGTTTTGCCGCCGCGTATTTCGTCCGCGGATCTTCGTCCGCGAGTTTCGTCTGTTTTTCGTCCAGCCTCCGCCGCCATGTCCGAGCCCATCGACCTTTCGCAGATCGCCCCCACCCTGAAAGCCGAAATTCTGGCCGAAGCGCTGCCTTACATTCGCCAGTATCACGGCAAGACCGTCGTCATCAAGTACGGTGGCAACGCGATGACCGAAGAGCGGCTCAAGCAGGGCTTCGCGCGCGACGTCATCCTGCTCAAGCTCGTGGGCATCAATCCGGTCATCGTGCACGGCGGCGGCCCGCAGATCGACACGGCGCTCAAGAAGATCGGCAAGCAAGGCACGTTCATCCAGGGCATGCGCGTGACCGACGAAGAAACCATGGAAGTCGTCGAGTGGGTGCTCGGCGGCGAGGTGCAGCAGGACATCGTCACGCTCATCAACCACTTCGGCGGCCACGCGGTCGGTCTGACCGGCAAGGACGGCGGCCTGATCCACGCGCGCAAGCTGATGATGCCGGACCGCGACAACCCCGGTCAGTACATCGACATCGGCCAGGTGGGCGAAGTCGAGGCCATCAACCCGGCGGTCGTGAAGGCGCTCCAGGACGACGCGTTCATTCCGGTGATCTCGCCGATCGGCTTCGGCGAAGACGGCCTCTCGTACAACATCAACGCGGACCTCGTGGCGGGCAAGCTCGCGGTGGTGCTCAACGCCGAAAAGCTCGTGATGATGACGAACATCCCGGGCGTGATGGACAAGGCGGGCAATCTGCTCACCGACCTCTCGGCGCGTGAAATCGACGCCCTCTTCGAAGACGGCACGATCTCGGGCGGCATGCTGCCAAAGATCTCATCGGCGCTCGACGCGGCCAAGAGCGGCGTGCGCTCGGTGCACATCATCGACGGCCGCATCGAACACTCCGTGCTGCTGGAAATCCTGACCGAACAGCCGTTCGGCACGATGATCCGCTCGCACTAAGCCCCTTCCTCCCGGCGGCGGCGCCGTGCCGCCGCCGCGTCTCACGTCCGCGATGACCGACTCCAGCCTTCATGCCACGCGAGCCCGGCGCCGGCCGCGCCGCGTCGCCCGCACAGCGGGCGGCCCCAGCTATGGCGCCCCCACCTTGCGCGGCCCGGTCTGGCTCTTCGACCTCGACAACACGCTGCACAATGCGTCGCGCGCGATCTTCCCGGCCATCAACGCCGGCATGACGCAGTACATCGTCGACGCGCTCGGCGTGAGCCGCGACGAAGCCAATCATCTGCGCACGAGCTACACGCGCCGCTACGGCGCGACGCTGCTCGGCCTCACGCGCCATCATCCGATCGATCCGCACGACTTCCTCAAGGTCGTGCACACCTTCGACGACCTGCAGGGCATGCTGCACGCCGAGCGCGGCCTCGCCCGCACGCTCGCCGCCCTGCCCGGACGCAAGATCGTTCTCACCAACGGCCCCGAGGACTACGCGCACGCGGTGCTCGCGGCACTCGGCATCGAGCGGCTCTTCGAACGCGTGATCGCCATCGAAGGCATGCGCTCGCGCAGCCACTGGCGCGCCAAGCCCGACTGCGCGATGCTGCGCGGCACGCTGCGCCGGGCGGGCGTGGCGCTCGCCGATGCGATCCTGATCGAAGACACGCGCAGCCACCTCAAGCGCTACCGGCGCCTCGGCATCCGCACCGTCTGGATCACCGGGCATTTGCCGCCGCACCTGCCGGGCACCGGCAGGCCTCACTATGTCGATCGTCGCATTCGTTCGCTAAAATCCCTGAAACCAGGCCTGCAGTCGGGACGCTCGAAGTAAAACGGGGGAGCGCACACCCAGAGGCCAACGCCAGGGACGATATCCATGCAGCCGACACAAACGCGTGAAGCAGTCGAAGCAGCAGATTCGCCGGGCGCGGCCCGCCGCGCCCCCCGCCCGAAACCGGGCGAACGCCGTATCCACATTCTCCAGACGCTCGCCAGCATGCTCGAGGCGCCGCGCGGCGAAAAAATCACGACCGCGGCGCTGGCCGCGCGCCTGGGGGTTTCCGAGGCCGCGCTGTATCGCCATTTCGCGAGCAAGGCCCAGATGTACGAGGGCCTGATCGATTTCATCGAGCAGACGCTCTTCGGGCTCATCAACCAGATCGTCGAAAAAGAGCCGAGCGGCGTCCTGCAGGCGCGTGCGATCGCCCTGATGCTCGTCAATTTTTCGACACGCAACGCCGGCATGACCCGCGTACTGACCTGCGAAGCCCTCGTGGGCGAGCACGAGCGCCTCGCCGAGCGCGTGAACCAGATGCTCGATCGCGTCGAGGCGTCGCTGCGCCAGTGCCTGCGCGTCGATCTCGCGCAGGAGGCCGAGCGCAAGGCGCTTTCGGGGTCTGACCATGTCAACGCGAAGCCTGCCGCCAAGGGATACGATCCAACGGTCCGGGCGAATCTGGTCGTGCGCTATGTGATCGGTTGCTGGCATCGCTATGCGCAAAGCGGCTTCACTCGTTCACCGAGCGAGCACGCCGACGAGCAGATCCGCATCATTCTTCAATAGCGCGACCGCGCGGCGTCTTTCCGCGGCGGTGGCTCGCGTCGCTACCAGGAGAACCGTCGCATGAACCGTCCCGTTCCTCCCCTCGGCCTGCCGCCCATCCTGATGGGCCTGTCCGCCCATTGGGGCTGGCTCGTCGCGCGCGGCAGCGCCGCCATCATCTTCGGCGTGCTCGCCTTCTCGCTGCCCGGTCTCACCGTGCTCACGCTCGCCATCGTCTGGGGCGCCTACGCCATCGTCGACGGCGCGTTTGCGCTCATCTACGGTGCGCGCGGCGGCGGCAGGCGGCGCTGGACCTACGTCATCATCGGTCTGATCGGCGTGATCGCGGGCCTCGTGGCGTTCTTCTGGCCCGGCGAGACCGCCATCGTCCTCGTGATGATCATCGGCGTGTGGGCGTTCTTCACGGGCATCTTCGAAATCGTCTACGCGATCCAGTACCGGCACGCCATCGCGCATCCGTGGGCGGTCGGGATTTCGGGGCTGCTCTCGGCCACGGTGGGCTTCTTCTTCGCGATGTTCCCCGGCGCGGGGGCGCTCTCGCTGATCTGGGTGATCGCCGCCTATGCGGTCCTGTACGGCCTCCTGATGATCATCGCGGCCTTGCAGCTGCGGCGCTGGCGCAACGCGCATCCTTCTGCGCCCGGGAAGTGATAAGGCTTCGCAGCCTCGCGCGGTGCGCGGGCACGTGAAGCGGCGGTGCCAAGGCGCCGGGCGGCAGCGCGGCGCCCGGCCCGCCTTGCCCGTGCGCCGCGTCGCTTTGCACTTTTTCCGATATACTCTGCGTTCCTTTTGCAATACCCACGCGCCGATTTGCTGACTCGATTGCGGGCGCGTGAACTCCAAAGGCCTGGGCCCCGGAGTTCGATATAAATGCGGCTAAAGAGGTCGTCAGCTGCGCCAATCCTTTCGCACTCCGCGCCCGCCGACACCGTTTAGCCGCCCGAAAAACCAAGGCGGAACGAATGGAATCGATCGGCATCGTCGCTCCTCAAACACTGCATTTCGACGAGCCTCTGCAACTGCAGAACGGCACGGCACTGGCTGGGTACGACCTCGTGGTCGAAACCTACGGCACGCTCAACGCCGCGCGCAGCAACGCGGTGCTCGTCTGTCACGCGCTCAATGCGTCGCACCACGTGGCGGGCGTCTACGCGGACGATCCCAAAAATGTGGGCTGGTGGGACAACATGGTCGGCCCGGGCAAGCCGCTCGACACCAATCGCTTCTTCGTGATCGGCGTGAACAATCTCGGCTCGTGCTTCGGCTCGACCGGCCCGATGAGCATCGACCCGGCCACCGGCCAGCCTTACGGCGCGAAGTTTCCGGTCGTGACCGTCGAGGACTGGGTGGACGCCCAGGCGCGCGTGGCCGATCGCTTCGGCATCGAGAAGTTCGCCGCGGTGATGGGCGGCAGCCTCGGCGGCATGCAGGCGCTCGCATGGAGCCTGCGCTATCCGGATCGCCTCGGCCACTGCATCGTGGTCGCCTCCACGCCCAAGCTCTCGGCGCAGAACATCGCGTTCAACGAGGTCGCGCGCTCGGCTATCCTCTCGGACCCCGACTTCCATGGCGGCGACTACTACGCCCACCACGTGAAGCCGCGCCGCGGCCTGCGCGTGGCGCGCATGATCGGCCATATCACCTATCTGTCCGACGATGACATGGCCGAAAAATTCGGCCGGGCGCTGCGTCGTGCCGAAGGCGCCGAGAACGCATACAACTTCAACTTCGACGTGGAATTCGAAGTGGAGTCGTACCTGCGCTATCAGGGCGACAAGTTCGCCGACTACTTCGACGCCAATACCTACCTGCTGATCACGCGCGCGCTCGATTACTTCGACCCCGCCAAGGCGTATGACGGCGACCTCACGCGCGCGCTCGCGCACACGAAGGCGAAATATCTCGTGGCGAGCTTCGCGACCGACTGGCGTTTCGCGCCCGCGCGCTCGCGCGAACTCGTGAAGGCGCTGCTCGATCACAAGCGCCAGGTGACCTACGCGGAAATCGACGCGCCGCATGGTCACGACGCCTTCCTGCTCGACGACGCGCGCTATCACAATGTGGTGCGCGCTTACTACGAACGTATTGCTGCTGAGGTGGGCGCATGAACCAGAGCGCTTTCGACAGTCTTTCCGCCCGTCCCGACTTTCGCACCATCGCGCGCTGGATCGAACCGCGCGCGAAGGTGCTCGACCTCGGCTGCGGCGACGGCTCGCTGCTTTCGCTGCTCACCGAGGAGCTGGAGTGCACGGGCTACGGCATCGAGATCAACGACGCGGGCGTGCTCGCTTCGGTGAAGAACGGCATCAACGTGATCCAGCAGAATCTGGAAGACGGCCTGCGCCTGTTCGAGGACGCGAGCTTCGATTTCGCGGTCCTCTCGCAAACGCTGCAGACCATTCACCAGACGGCCGCCATCCTGCGCGAGACGGCGCGCGTGGGCAAGGAGTGCATCGTCTCGTTCCCGAACTTCGGCTACTGGCCGCACCGGCTCTCGGTGCTGCGCGGACGCATGCCGGTTTCGAAGTCGCTGCCCTATCAGTGGCACAACACGCCGAACGTGCGTGTTCTCACGGTGAAGGACTTCGAGGCGCTCGCGCCCGAGGTGGGCATCGAAATTCTCGACCGCGCCGTGCTGCATGGGGGTCAGACCGTTCGATGGGGTGTGAACTGGCGTGGTAGTCTTGCGGTCTATCGCGTGAGAAAAAAATGACGCCGTGCGCGGCGTCGCGTGTTTTTCTGCCCGACCGGTTCGCGAGGAACCGCACCCAACACCGCCGCCGCTAACGACGACATGCAGAATCCGCCCCACGAGGCACCCGCTCTTACCGCTCACGAATCCCACCCCGGCTGGCGTGCGTATCTGAATACGCACATGCTGATCTGCGTGTTCCTCGGCTTTACCTCCGGGCTGCCGCTCTTCACGCTCGTCTATCTGGTGCAGGCGTGGCTGCGCTCGGAGGGCGTCAATCTCAAGGAGATCGGCCTCTTCGCGCTGATCCAGTTCCCCTACACCTGGAAGTTCGTCTGGGCGCCGCTCATGGACCGCTACGTGCCGCGCCTGCCCGGCTGGCGCCCGGGGCGGCGGCGCGGCTGGATGCTCGTCACGCAGATTCTCGTGGCGCTCGCCATCGGCACGCTCGGCTACGTTTCGCCGAAAGACTCGATCTGGACCGTGGCCGCGCTCACCGCGCTGGTGGCGTTCTTCGGCGCGAGCCAGGACATCTCCATCGACGCCTATCGGCGCGAACTGCTGACCGATACGCAGCAGGGCCTCGGCAACGCCGTGCACGTGAATGCCTACAAGATCGCGGCGCTCGTGCCGGGCTCGCTCGCGCTGATCCTCTCCGACCACCTGCCGTGGAGCACCGTGTTCGTCGTGACGGCGGTGTTCATGATTCCCGGCATGATCATGACGCTCGTGGTGAAAGAACCCGAAGTGCACGGCGCGCCGCCCAGGAACCTGCGCGAAGCGATCGTGCAGCCGTTCGCCGAATTCGTGCGCCGCGATGGTCTCGCCGCGGCACTGTTTGTGCTCGCCTTCATCTTCCTCTACAAACTCGGCGACACGATGGCGACCACCCTGTCCACATCGTTCTTCCTCGACATCGGCTATTCGCGCACCGAGATCGGCGTGATCGCCAAGATGACGGCGTTCGGTGCGAGCCTCGCGGGCGGCATTATCGGCGGCGTGGCGCTCGTGAAGATCGGCATTGGGCGCGGGCTGTGGATCTTCGGTTTCCTGCAAATGATTTCTACTCTGGGTTTCGCGTGGCTCGCGCAGCTCGGCGCAGGGTCGCCCTCGCTCGCCGCCATCTACGATGCCGTGCTCGCCGTGAGCCACGCGGTTTCGTGGGCCGCGAGTCTCTTCGGCGCCACCGTGCAGTTCACGCTCGACCCGCGCGCCGTTGCGCTCGCGCTCGTGTACGGCTTCGAGACCTTTGCAACGGGGCTCACGCTCGCCGCGTTCACTGCCTATATTGCAAGCACGACCGATCCGCGTTACACCGCCACGCAGTTCGCACTCTTCACGAGCCTCGCCTCCGTGCCGCGCACGCTGGCCTCCGCCGCAAGCGGCTACGTGGTCGCGAAGATCGGCTGGTTCGACTATTTCATCGTCTGCACGGTGCTCGCGGTACCGGGTATGCTCCTGCTCATTCGTATTGCCCCGTGGAGAATCCGGTCGTGAGCACGCATGAGACCGCCGCGCAAAGCCAGCGTGCGCTGCAGCGCAGCGGCGCACGCGCTCGCGCACTCGTGCTGGCGCTCGCCGCGGCATTGCCGGGCCTTTCTGCATGGAATGCGCGGGGTGCCGAGAACCCGGCCGCCACGAGCGCCCCGGCGGCCTTGCCGGGCAACCCTGCCACGCCGCCAGCAGGCAGCGCCGCGAGCGCAGGCAATGCCGCAACCAATCAGGCGAACGGCGCGGCGAACAACGCGAACGGCGCAACAAACAGCGGCGCGAACGCAAGCGCCTCGCCGGGCAGCGTCGCCCCCGGCGCGCCGAACACCGGCCGCGTGGTGCGCTTCGGCAACGCCGCCGTATATCGCAACCTGATTCCTTCGCCGATGCTCGAAGCGCAGGCCACTGCCGAGTTCAACGAGATCGTGCGCGGCGCGGCCCATTCGAACCGCCTCTATGCCGAAAGCGATCCGCACGTGCAGCGCGTGCGGGCGTTCGTCGACCGGCTCGCGCCTTACTCGTTGAAGTGGAGCGATCGCGTCAAGAACTGGAAGTGGGAAGTGGCGGTGATCCGCTCGAACGACATCCGCATGTATGCGCTGCCGGGCGGCAAGATCGTCGTGTACGGCGGCCTGCTCGACCGCGTGAAGCTCAACGACAACGAGTTCGGCATGCTGCTCGGCCACGAGATCGCACATGCGGTGCGCGAGCACGTGCGCGAGCGCCTTGGCGAACAACAGGCCGCGCAGATCGAATCGGGCTCCGTGCCGCAGCTATTCGGGCTCGCGGATCTCGGCGTGTTTCCGCTCGGCATCGGCTCGCAGCTCGTGGAGATGCACTACGCCCACGCCGACGAAACCGAAGCCGACGTGATCGGCAGCGATATCGCCTCGCGCGCGGGCTTCGATCCGCGCGCGGCGCTCACGCTGTGGGACAAGCTCGCGGTGGCGACGCGCGCCGACCGCGACCAGGGCTTCATCTACGTGCATCCGTACACGCCCGCGCGGCGCGCCGATATCGCCAAGCGCCTCGCCGACATGATGCCGCTCTACGCAAAGGCCATCGGCAAGCCGCTCGACGAGTTGCCCGACTACCAGGGCATCCCGGCGGTGCAGAAGCGCAAGGTGGTGTCGGCGCCCTGAAAGCGGTTTCACAGCGCGGCGCGGTGAGCGTCAGCTCTTGACCTTGTAGTCGTAGTCGATGGTCAGCGGCGCGTGGTCGCTGAACTTGATGTCCTTGAAGATCGACGTCTTTTTCGCCTTGTGCGCAACGCCGGGCGTCGCGATCTGATAGTCGATACGCCACCCCACGTTCTTCGCATACGCCTGGCCGCGATTGCTCCACCACGTGTATTGCTCGGGACGCGGGTCGAGCGTGCGGAACACGTCCACGTAGCCCACGTCGTCGAAGAGGCTCGTGAGCCATGCGCGCTCTTCGGGCAGGCAGCCGGAGTTCTTCTGGTTGCCCTTCCAGTTCTTGATGTCGATTTCCTTGTGGACGATGTTCACGTCGCCGCACAGGATCACTTCGCGCTCACGCTTGAGTTCCGCGAGATGCGGCATGAATTCGTCCATGAAGCGGTACTTCGCGGCCTGACGCTCGTCGCCGCTCGAGCCCGAAGGCACGTACACCGAAATCACCGACAGCTTGCCGAAGCGCGTTTCCACATAGCGCCCTTCCGGGTCGAACTCCTCGCTGCCAAAGCCGATGATGACGTCGTCGGGCTCGTGGCGCGAATAGACGCCCGCGCCGCTATAGCCCTTCTTCACCGCATGCTGGAAGTAGCCTGTGAAGTCGTGCGGGGCGAGGAATTCGGGCGTCATGTCGTCCTGCGAGCACTTGATTTCCTGCACGCAGAGCACGTCGGCCTTCTGTTCGCCGAACCATTCGAAAAAGCCCTTCTTCGCCGCCGAGCGGATGCCGTTCAGATTCGCGGTGATCACACGCAACATGTCTTCTTTCCTCTTGATTGTGCGTTGCCTCGCACGGCGCGCCGAACCGGACCTGCGCTGCACCCCGCGAGGGAATTGGGTCGGCCTCAGTCGATCTTGAGACCCTTGAGTTCGGCCTTGGCCGGCGGAAATTCGAGCTTCAGACTTTCCATCAGGCGCAACAGCAGTTCGGCGACCATGAGGTTGCGATGCGACTTCGAGTTCGCGGGAATCACGTACCACGGCGCGTATTCCGTGGAGGTGGCCGCGAGCGCGTCGTGGTATGCGGCCTGATAGGCGTCCCAATGCTTGCGCGCTTCGAGATCGGATACGTCAAATTTCCAGTGCTTGGTGGGGTCGTCGATGCGCGCCTGGATGCGGCTGCGCTGCTCGTCCTTCGAGATGTGCAACATGCACTTGATGATCGACGTACCGCTCTGCGCGAGCAGCGCCTCGAAATGGCGAATCTGCCGGTAGCGGCGCTCGCACTCGGCCGTGTCGATCTGGCCGATCACGCGCGGCACGAGCACGTCTTCGTAGTGGCTGCGGTTGAAGATTGCCAGTTCGCCCGCCGCGGGCACCTGCAGGTGCACG
This sequence comes from Paraburkholderia sp. CNPSo 3076, assembly GCF_026343935.1. NCBI lineage: Bacteria > Pseudomonadati > Pseudomonadota > Betaproteobacteria > Burkholderiales > Burkholderiaceae > Paraburkholderia > Paraburkholderia sp. CNPSo 3076. The sequence continues at coordinate 58,587 of NZ_JAPMAL010000023.1, forward strand.
CGCCAGAGAAAGTCGCGCGCGGCCTCGATGGGCGTCGGCGCGCGAAACGGCACGATGCGCAGGCCGAGCGGATCGACCTCGTGAAACACGCCGCGGATCGTGCCGTCCTTGCCGCTCGTGTCCATGCCCTGCAGCACGAGCAGCACGCGCTGATGGCGCTGCGAATGCAGGCGCTCCTGCAACACGTCGAGCTTGTTGCCGATCTCGGCGAGCCGGTTGCGGTCGCCGTCCTTGCTGCCGCTCGAAAACGGTTTCACGGCGGGGTCGAGCGCGCTCAGCGAGAACGTCTCCGGCTTCTTGTCGCTGAAGTACGGCACGCGGTAATCGTCGAGACTCGGGATATGGGACATGCGTTGTTCTCCTCTCTCTCGTGAATTTGACGGCGCCAGCGCCGTTGCCGGCCTGAAGCGGCAAGGCGGCGCCGCACTGCTACGCACGACGCCGCCTCGCAAGCATGCCCGAATCAGGCCGGCTTAAGTCAAACTCAGCCCAGCTTCTTCTTCAGCAGCTCGTTGACCTGCTGCGGATTCGCCTTGCCCTTGGTGGCCTTCATGGCCTGGCCGATCAGCGCGTTGAACGCCTTTTCCTTGCCGGCGCGAAATTCTTCCACCGACTTCTGGTTAGCGGCGAGCACCTCGTCGATGATCGCTTCGAGCGCGCCGGTGTCCGAGATCTGCTTGAGGCCCTTCGCTTCGATGATGCGGTCGGCAGCGTCGACGTCCGCGGCCTTCTCGTCCCACATCGCCTGGAACACTTCCTTGGCGATCTTGTTCGAGATCGTGCCGTCGGCGATGCGCGCGAGCAGCACGGCGAACTGCGCGGCCGATACCGGCGAAGCGGCGATGTCGAGGCCTTCGCGGTTGAGCTGCGACGAGACTTCGCCCATTAGCCAGTTGGCGGCGGCCTTGGCTTGCGCCGCGCCCGCCTTCGCCACGACCGCTTCGAAGTAAGCCGCCATCGCCTTGCTCGACGTCAGCACGTTCGCGTCATACGGCGTCACGCCATACTGCTCGATGAAGCGCGTTTGCATCGTCGCGGGCAGCTCGGGCAGCTCGCCCTTCACGCGCTCGACCCACGCGGCATCGATCACGAGCGGCATGAGGTCGGGGTCGGGGAAATAACGGTAATCGTGCGCGTCTTCCTTGCTGCGCATCGAACGCGTCTCGCGCTTGTCCGGATCGTAGAGGCGGGTTTCCTGCACCACCGTGCCGCCGTCTTCGATCAGCTCGATCTGGCGGCGCACTTCATACTGGATCGCCTCTTCGAGGAAGCGGAACGAGTTCAGGTTCTTGATCTCGGCGCGCGTGCCGAATTCCTTCTGGCCGACCGGACGCACGGACACGTTCGCGTCGCAGCGGAACGAGCCTTCCTGCATGTTGCCGTCGCAAATGCCGAGCCACACGACGAGCGTGTGCAGCGACTTCGCGTACGCAACCGCTTCGGCGGCGCTGCGCATTTCGGGTTCCGTGACGATTTCGAGCAGCGGCGTGCCGGCGCGGTTCAGGTCGATGCCCGTCATGCCCGCGAAGTCTTCGTGCAGCGACTTGCCCGCGTCTTCTTCGAGGTGCGCGCGCGTGAGGTTGACGGTCTTCTCGTAGGCTTCCTTGCCGGCCTTTTCGTTAGCCGGGACCTGGATCGTGATCTGGCCGCCCTGCACGACCGGAATCTCGTACTGGCTGATCTGATAGCCCTTCGGCAGGTCCGGATAGAAGTAGTTCTTGCGCGCGAAGATGCTGCGCGGCGCGACCGTCGCGCCGATCGCGAGGCCGAACTGGATCGCGCGCTCAACGGCGCCGCGGTTCATCACCGGCAGCACGCCCGGCAGCGCGAGATCGACGGGGCAGGCCTGCGAGTTGGGCGCGGCGCCGAACTGCGTCGATGCGCCGGAGAAGATCTTCGACGCCGTCGACAATTGCGCGTGCGTTTCGAGACCGATAACAACTTCCCACTGTGTTGCCATGTTCATACCCCTGCCGGCGCCTTGCGATGCCAGTCGGTCGCGCGCTGGAAGGCGTCGGCGACCTGCAGCATGCGGGCCTCGTTGAAATAGTTGCCGACGATCTGCAGACCGACGGGTCGCTGCGCGTTCACACCCGCGCCGAAGCCGCACGGCACGCTCATGCCGGGCAGGCCCGCGAGGCTCGTGGAAAGCGTGTAGATGTCCGCGAGGTACATCTGCAGCGGATCGTCGCCCTTCGCGCCGAGGTCCCATGCCACGCTCGGGGCGACCGGCCCCATGATCACGTCGCACTGCCTGAACGCTTCCTGGAAGTCTTGCGCAATGATGCGGCGAATCTTCTGCGCTTGCAGGTAGTACGCGTCGTAGTAGCCATGCGAAAGCACGTAGGTACCCACCAGAATGCGGCGTTTCACCTCAGGGCCGAAGCCCTCGGCGCGCGACTTCTTGTACATGTCGAGCAGATCGCGGTATTCGGCCGCGCGGTGGCCGAAGCGCACGCCGTCGAAGCGCGAGAGGTTCGACGAGGCTTCCGCCGGGGCGATCACGTAGTACACGGGAATCGACAGCTCGGTTTTCGGCAGCGTGACTTCCACAAGCGTGGCGCCGAGCGACTCGTACGTCTTCAGCGCGGCGTCGATGGCAGCGCGCACGTCGTCGGCGAGGCCCGCGCCGAAGTATTCCTTCGGCAGGCCGATGCGCAGGCCCGCGAGCGGCTTGTCGGCGCTGGCGTCCTGGCTCCACGTCTGGCCGACGAAGCGCGTGTAGTCCTCGTGCTCGTGCGTGAGGCTGGTCGAGTCGCGCTCGTCGAAGCCGCCCATGGCGTTCAGGAGCAGCGCGCAATCGCTGGCGCTGTGCGCGAACGGGCCGCCCTGGTCGAGCGACGAGGCGAACGCGATCATGCCGTAGCGCGAGACGCGGCCGTAGGTGGGTTTGATGCCCGTCACGCCCGTGAACGACGCCGGCTGGCGAATCGAGCCGCCGGTGTCGGTGCCGGTCGCGGCGGGCGCGAGGCGCGCGGCGACGGCCGCGGCGGAGCCGCCCGACGAGCCGCCCGGCACGGCCTTCGTGTCCCACGGGTTCTTCACGGCGCCGAAATGCGAGTTCTCGTTGGACGAGCCCATCGCGAATTCGTCCATGTTGGTCTTGCCGAGGCAGACCATGCCCGCGCGCTCGAGCCGCTCGACCACGGTCGCGTCGAACGGGCTCACGTAGTTTGCAAGCATCTTCGAGCCGGCGGTCGAGCGCCAGCCGCGCGTGACGAACACGTCCTTGTGCGCGAGCGGAATGCCCGCGAGCGGGCCGGCGTGGCCCGAGTGCAGGAGCGCGTCGGCGGCCTTGGCCTGGGCGAGCGTCAATTCGGGATTGACGTCGACGAAAGCGTTCAGGTCTTGATGCGCATCAATCCGGTCCAAAAAGTGCTGGGCCAGCTCGACTGCGGAGCACTCCTTCGCAGCCAGTGCGGCGCGCAGTTCGGTCAAGCTTTTGTCATGCATTGCGTGATTCCTGGAAGAACGTCACGGCGTGGTCGAAATCAGATCGTTGCGCCGTCCGGAAGCGGCTCGACCGACGTTGGCAAACGTGTCGGCCACTGCTCGGAAAACCCCGGAAAACTCGGGAGTCCGTGCCTTTTCGAACGGTTCCGACGACTCGAAAGGATTCGAAAAGGGCGAAAAAATCCTGCGCGTTTACTCAATCACGCGCGGTACAAGGTAAAGTCCGTCCTGCACCGCGGGCGCGGGACGCTGCAGCGCTTCACGGTCCACGATTTCGGTCACGGCGTCCTCGCGCAGACGCAGCGCGACGTCCTCGATCTGCTCGATCGGGTGGGCAAGCGGGGCAATGCCGGTCGTGTCCACGGCCTGCATCTGCTCGACGAGGCCGAAGAAGTCGTTCAGGCGTTCGAGCGTATTGCCGGCTTCGGCGTCGGCCAGTTCGAGGCGCGCAAGATGCGCGATGCGCTTCACATCGTTCAGGGTCAGGGCCATGCGGTCACCGGAAAAAAGGGGCTGCGGCAGTGCGGAAATTCGGTGCTGCAACAGCGGTTTATCGCGCCGGATCCGGCTCTGGAGGAAAGCTTCGATGAGGTCAAAAACTGCCTTCCGGATCCTGCAAAACAGGCAAAATTATAAGGTATCATTACGCGTTCGACCCAAACCCGGACCGCCTTGCATCCGCCTTTCAGTTCTGACCGCAGCACAATGCGGCCAGACAAGATCAAACGGGCGGCGCAGCCAGGCTGCCTCCGGTAACCATCCCCGCAGTCTCAGGCCCCTCGTGGCGCCCCTTGCGACGCCCTCCGCCGTGATTTCGGAGTGCTCTCGCGGCGGAGCATGTCGCCCTGAGGCTGTTAATTTTTCCGCTGCCGCCCTCGCCCACGAAGCTGGAAGGACGGCCACAAGCGAGACAGGATTTTTGAATGTTCGGTTTTCTGCGTAGCTACTTCTCCAACGACCTGGCGATCGACCTCGGCACCGCCAACACCCTGATCTACATGCGCGGCAAGGGCATCGTCCTCGACGAGCCCTCGGTCGTCTCCATTCGCCAGGAAGGCGGCCCGAACGGCAAGAAGACGATTCAGGCAGTCGGCAAGGAAGCCAAGCAGATGCTCGGCAAGGTCCCGGGCAACATCGAAGCCATCCGCCCGATGAAGGACGGCGTGATCGCCGACTTCACCGTCACCGAGCAGATGATCAAGCAGTTCATCAAGACGGCGCACGAGTCGCGCATGTTCTCGCCGTCGCCGCGCATCATCATCTGCGTGCCGTGCGGCTCGACCCAGGTCGAGCGCCGCGCGATCAAGGAAGCCGCGCACGGCGCGGGCGCCTCGCAGGTCTACCTCATCGAAGAACCGATGGCCGCCGCGATCGGCGCGGGCCTGCCGGTTTCGGAAGCCACGGGCTCGATGGTCGTCGACATCGGCGGCGGCACGACCGAAGTGGGCGTGATCTCGCTCGGCGGCATCGTCTACAAGGGCTCGGTGCGCGTGGGCGGCGACAAGTTCGACGAAGCGATCGTCAACTACATCCGCCGCAACTACGGCATGCTGATCGGCGAACAAACCGCCGAAGCCATCAAGAAGGAAATCGGCTCGGCCTTCCCGGGTTCCGAAGTCAAGGAAATGGAAGTGAAGGGCCGCAACCTGTCGGAAGGCATTCCGCGCAGCTTCACCATTTCGAGCAACGAAATTCTCGAAGCGCTCACCGACCCGCTGAACCAGATCGTCTCGTCGGTGAAGATCGCGCTCGAACAAACGCCGCCGGAACTGGGCGCCGACATCGCCGAGCGCGGCATGATGCTCACGGGCGGCGGCGCGCTGCTGCGCGACCTGGACCGCCTGCTCGCCGAAGAAACCGGTCTGCCGGTGCTCGTGGCCGAAGATCCGCTCACCTGCGTGGTGCGCGGCTCGGGCATGGCGCTCGAGCGCATGGACAAGCTTGGCAGCATCTTCTCTTACGAGTAAGCGCGCCGCGCACCGCTGCGCTCGCCCGCGGCGCGGTTTCGGCGTCGCCGTGCCACTGATGGCGTGGCGGCGCGCGCGCCGCCACGGCGCCCGCAACGGGGCGTCCTTCGGGGCGCCGAAGTTTCACGCTTCGTTGTGCCCTCCGTTACACCCTCTGTTTCACCGAACCGCACACGCCCCCGGCGCCGACCATGGAATACAGTCCGCCGCCCCTCTTTAGACAGGGCCCATCGGCACTCGCACGGCTGATTTTCTTCGTCGTGCTGTCGCTCGCGCTCCTCGTCTCCGACGCGCGTTTCAAGACGCTCGAAATCGTGCGCGGCGTGCTCGGCGCGGGCCTCTACCCGTTGCAACGCGCGGCCCTCGTGCCGCGTGACTTCTTTATGGGCGCCGCCGATCTGGCCGTGACGAGTTCCACGCTGCGCACCGAAAACACCCAGCTGCACGCGCGCAACCTCCAGCTCTCGCAGCAGGCCAACGAGGCCGCTTCGCTCGCAGCCGAAAACGCGCACCTGCGCGCGCTTCTGCAGCTCTCGCAGCGCATCGGCGCGCAAACCACGCCAGCGGACATCCAGTACGACACGCGCGACCCGTTCACGCAGAAGGTCGTGATCGGCGGCGGCGCGCAGCAGGGTATCCAGAACGGTTCGCCGGTATTGAGCGAGGACGGCGTGATCGGCCAGATCACGCGCGTGTTCCCCATGCAGTCCGAAGTCACGCTCGTCACCGACAAGGACCAGGCCGTGCCGGTCGAAGTCGTGCGCACGGGCCTGCGCAGCGTGATCTACGGCACGGCGAAGGGCGACCTGCTCGATCTGCGCTTCGTGCCGATCAGCGCCGATCTGCAAGTCGGCGACGAACTCGTGACGAGCGGACTCGACGGCATCTATCCGCAAGGTCTGCCGGTCGCGAAGGTGTTGCGCGTGGACAAGCAGGCCGACACCGCGTTTGCGCGCGTGGTCTGCCTGCCGCTCGCCGCCGTGCGCGGGGCGCGCCAGGTGCTCGTGCTGCACTATGTCCCGCAGGTGCCGCCCAACCCGATCGCCGCCGAAGAAGCCGCAGCGGCCGCCGAGGCGAAGGACGCGAAGAAGAAGCCCGCCAAGGTCGCGGACAAGAAGAGCGACAAGAAAGCCGAGGACGCGAAGGCGAAACCCGCCGCCGCTGCATCCGGCGCGGCGCCGGCCCCGGCGCAGCAGGCGAAGCCTGCAGCGAACGCAGCCGCAGCCGACACCAGGCCGGCGGAGAAAAAGCAGCTCGAAAGAAGGCCTAGGGAGAGCCTGCGGGAAGAGGCAGCGAAGGCCGTCGAGAAAGGGGGCCATTGATGCCGCGTCCGCAATACATTCTGCAGCCGGTCAATCCGTACTTCATCGTTTTCAGCCTCGCGGCGGCGTTCCTGCTGAACCTGCTGCCCTGGGGCAAGCTACCCGGCGTGCCCGACTTCGTCGCGCTCGTGCTGCTGTTCTGGAACATTCACCAGCCGCGCAAGGTCGGCATGGGCGTCGCGTTCTTCCTCGGGCTCCTGATGGACGTCCACAACGCGAACCTGCTCGGCGAGCACGCGCTCGCGTACACGCTGCTTTCGTATGGCGCGATCACCATTCACCGCCGCGTGCTGTGGATGTCGATCGGCCTGCAAATGTTCGCCGTCACGCCCATGCTGGTCGGCGCGCAGGTCGTGCCGTTCGTGATCCGCCTGCTGATGGGCGCGTCGTTTCCTGGCTGGGGTTACCTCATCAGCGGCTTCGTCGAGGCCATCCTCTGGCCGATCGCGAGCGTGCTGCTGCTCCTGCCGCAGCGCCGCCCCGTCGATCCCGACGACACCCGGCCCATTTGAGCGGCGCGCCGCTCGCCGCTGGAAGACTCGCTTGACTACCTCTTACGCACCCCGGCCCGCCGTTCCTCGCGATTGGAACCGCGGAGCCTGGGTCTGACAGCATGACCGAATTCAAGGACACCCAGCAGCAGCTCACGAAGTTCCGCCTGCGCGTCGCGGCGGCAGGGCTGTTCGTGTTCGTCTGCTTCGGGCTGATCGCGTTCCGCTTCCTCTATCTGCAGGTCTGGAACCACAGCAAGTACTCGCTGCAGGCGGACGAAAACCGCATTTCCGTCGCGCCGATCGTGCCGAACCGCGGCATCATCACCGACCGCAACGGCGTCGTGCTCGCGAAGAACTACTCGGCGTACACGCTCGAAATCACGCCCTCGAAGCTCACCGACACGCTCGACGACACGATCGACCAGCTTTCGACCGTGATTCCGATCGATGCGCGCGACCGCCGCCGCTTCAAGAAGCTGCTCGAAGACTCGAAGAACTTCGAGAGCCTGCCGATCCGCACGCGCCTCACTGACGACGAAGTCGCACGCTTCACGGCCCAGCGCTTCCGCTTCCCCGGCGTGGAAGTGCGCGCGCGCCTGTTCCGTCAGTATCCGCTCGGGCCCACGGCCGCGCACGTGATCGGCTATATCGGCCGGATTTCGCAGCGCGACCAGGAGCGCATCGACGATCTCTCCGACAAGAACGACAGCGATCCCGAGCACTACGATCCGCGTCTTGACGCGAACAACTACAACGGCACCGACTACATCGGCAAGATCGGCGTCGAGCAAAGTTACGAGACCGAACTGCACGGCCTGACCGGCTTCGAGGAAGTGGAAGTGACGGCGGGCGGCCGCCCCGTGCGCACGCTCTCGCGCACCCAGGCTACGCCCGGCAACAACCTCGTGCTGTCGATCGACATTGGCCTGCAACAGGTGGCCGAGCAGGCATTCGCGGGCAAGCGCGGCGCGCTCGTGGCGATCGAGCCGTCCACGGGCGACGTTCTCGCGTTCGTCTCGGCGCCGAGCTTCGACCCGAACTCGTTCGTGGATGGCATCGACCAGCAGACCTGGGACGAACTCAACAACTCGCCCGATCACCCGCTCCTGAACCGTCCGCTGCACGGCACCTACCCGCCGGGCTCGACCTACAAGCCGTTCATGGCGCTCGCCGCGCTCACGCTGCACAAGCGCACGCCGCAGTGGGGCTTCTCGGACCCCGGCTACTACATGTTCGGCGGCCATCGCTTCAACAACGACGTGCGCTCGGGCCAGGGCTGGATCGACATGAACCGCGCGATCATGGTGTCGAACGACACCTACTTCTTCATGCTCGCGCACGACCTGGGCGTGGACAACATCGCGAACTTCATGAAGCCGCTCGGCTTCGGCCAGCTCACCGGCATCGACATCGCGGGCGAGGCGCGCGGCATCCTGCCCTCCACCGAATGGAAGCGCAAGGCGTACCGCAAGCCCGAGCAGCAGCGCTGGTACGAAGGCGAGACGGTCAGCCTGGGTATTGGCCAGGGCTACAACTCGTTCACGATCCTGCAGCTCGCGCACGCCACGGCCACGCTCGCGGACAACGGCATTCTGATGAAGCCCCACCTCGTGAAGGAGATCGAGAATCCGATCACGAAGCAGGAGCGCCTCACGGTGCCGAGCGAAAGCGGGCGCCTGAACGTGAGCCAGGCCGATATCGACGTGGTGAAGCGCGGCATGGAAAACGTGACGATGAATCCCTCGGGCACGGCCTACCAGGTGTTCCGCAACGCGCCGTACACCTCGGCGGGCAAGACCGGCACGGCGCAGGTGTTCTCGCTGCAGGGCGGCAAGTACAAGGCGCATGCGCTCGCCGAAAATCTGCGCGACCACGCGCTCTTCATCGCGTTCGCGCCAGCCGAGAAGCCGCAGATCGCCGTCGCGCTGATCGTCGAAAACGGCGGCTGGGGGGCGCAGGCCGCAGGCCCGATCGCGCGCCGCGTGCTGGATTACTACCTCGTCGATCGCTTGAAGCCTGGCGTCGAACAGGCGGCCGTGAACGCGGCGGCTTCGGCCACGGAGGACGCGTCCGCGCCCGTGATCGGCGCGCCGCCCGACGCGGCGTCGGCGGCGTCGGCGGCATCGGCGGCGTCTGGGGCCGCCTCGGCCACGCCCGCCGTGCAGCCTGTACGGGTCGCCGCCGGCTTCACGCCGCTGCCGATTCCCGGCGCGGCATCTGCGGCCGCGGCGGCTTCGGCGGCGGCTTCGCAAGCCTCGGGCGCGGCCGCTGCTGCGCCTGCCTCCGCTGCCGGTCCGGCTACGGCCTCCGGCGCGGCGGCGCGGCCCACGCCCGCCACGGGCGCCGCCCGCCCCGCGCCCGCTTCCGTGCCCCGCCACTTCGGCCCTGGCCCCCATCGCCCGCGCCGCCCCGCCAGCGCGAGCGACGCGGCCACGCTCGCACCGCCGCCCAAGCCCGCAACGGGCGGCATCGACGAGTAAGGAGTCACTATGCCTTTCCTCCAGTTCGACAAGATCGACAAGCGCGCCGTGCTCGACACGCTGCGCAAGATGTTCCTCGGCTTCGACCGCCCGCTCGCGCTCACCGTGTTCCTGCTGCTGTGCGTGGGCATCGTCACGCTGTACAGCGCGAGCCTCGACGTGCCGGGCCGCGTGGAAGACCAACTGCGCAACATCATGCTCACCTTCGTGCTGATGTGGGCGCTCGCCAATGTGCCGCCCAACACGCTCATGCGCTTCGCGGTGCCGATGTATACCTTCGGCATCGCGCTGCTCATTGCCGTGGCGTTATTCGGCCTCACGCGCAAGGGCGCAAAGCGCTGGATCAACGTGGGCGTCGTGATTCAGCCCTCGGAAATCCTCAAGATCGCCACGCCGCTCATGCTCGCCTGGTACTACCAGCGCCGCGAAGGCGTGATGCGCTGGTACGACTTCGTCGTCGGCTTCGTGATCCTGCTCGTGCCCGTGGGGCTCATCGCCAAGCAGCCGGACCTCGGCACCGCAGTGCTCGTGTTCGCGTCGGGCCTCTTCGTCATCTATTTCGCGGGGCTCTCGTTCAAGCTGATCGTGCCGGTGCTGATCGCGGGCGTGATCGCCGTGGCCTCGATCGCGGCGTTCCAGGACAAGATCTGCCAGCCGCAGGTGAACTGGCCGCTCATGCACGACTACCAGAAGCACCGCATCTGCACGCTGCTCGACCCGACCTCCGATCCTCTCGGCAAGGGCTTCCACACCATCCAGGCCGTGATCGCGATCGGCTCGGGCGGCCCGCTCGGCAAGGGCTGGTTGAAGGGCACGCAGTCGCACCTGGAGTTCATCCCCGAAAAGCACACCGATTTCATCTTCGCGGTGTTTTCCGAAGAGTTCGGCCTGGCGGGCGGCCTCGTGCTGCTCACGCTCTACATGTGTCTGATTGCGCGCGGGCTCTATATCGCCGCGAACGGCGCGACGCTGTTCGGGCGATTACTGGCCGGTTCGCTCACGATGGCGTTCTTTACCTATGCGTTCGTCAACGTCGGCATGGTGAGCGGCATCCTGCCCGTGGTGGGCGTGCCGCTGCCATTCATGAGTTATGGCGGCACGGCGCTCACCACGCTCGGCGTGGCGATCGGACTCATCATGAGCGTGGGACGCCAGAAGCGTTTGATGCAGAGTTGAGGGCACGGCGGGCGGCTATGCCCGCTCGATCGCAGTACTTCAAAAAAAACGCGCCGGCATTGTCCGGCGCGTTTTCGTTTCGGCGGTCGCTTTCTGGCGCTTACTGCGTGGGCACCGACTTCATCAGCTGCGCGCTCAACTGCTGATACTTCAGGCGCGCCACGGGATCGCCCTGGGCCGCCGCCGCGGCATAGTACGCGCGTGCGACGTTGAGGTTCTTCGGTACACCGTCGCCGCCGCGCTCGTAGAACGAGCCGGTTACGTATTGCGCGGTCATGTCGCCGCCCTCGGCGGCCTTCTTGTACCAGTAGAACGCCTGCTTGTTGTCGCGCGTGGTGCCGCGACCGTCCAGGTACTGGTTCGCGAGCGCAAGCTCCGCCTGCACATGGCCCTGCTTGGCCGCCTTGAGGAACCACTGGTGCGCCTGCACGGGATCGCGCTCGACGAAGTCGCCGTCGTCGTACATCTTGCCGTACACGTACTGCGCATGCGACATGTTCGCGTCCGCCGCCTTGCGCAGCCACTTGCGGCCCTCGCCCACGTCGGCGGCCCCGCCTTCGCCGTTCACGAGCATCATCGCGTAGTTGAACTCCGCCAGCCGGTTGCCGCGCTCGGCCGCCGCCTGGAACTCGGCGCGCGCCGCGCTGAGATTGCCCGCGTTGTAGTCGGCAACGGCGTTGGCCGTTTGCGGATCGGCTTCCGCGCCCTCGGTGGCGCTAGCGGCGTCGGCGGCTGCCGCCACTCCGCTCACGCCGAGCGCCGCGGCCGCGAAACAGCCGATGGCGAGCGCGCGCGCGATCCGTTCAAAATGCCGTTCGAAATGCCGCCCCAAAAGCGCTTTCGGACGCTTCATGATCTCGCCTCCTGGAGCGCCTGGCGTGTCGCGCGCACGAGCCACATCACGTCGGCGGCCAGGGCGATGAAGCTGAAGCCCATCTCGCGATACTGCCTGGCGCCGGCCGCATCCATTGCGAAGATGCCCGCTGCGACGCCCGCCTCGCGCGCGGCCGCGACGATGCGCTGCACGGCGGCAACCACGTCCGGATGCTTCGAGTCGCCGAGATGGCCGAGGCTCGCTGCCAGATCGGCGGGACCCACGAACAGGCAGTCGACGCCCGGCACCTGCGCGATCTTCTCGACATCGGCCAGCGCCGCCGCCGACTCGATCTGCACGATCGTCGCGATCTGCGCGTTCGCGCCCTGAAGATAATCGCGGCGCATGCCGTAGGCCGCCGCGCGTACCGCGCCCGCCACGCCGCGCTGGCCGCCGGGCGTGCGCGCATCGGGGTACTGCGTGAGGCTCACGGCGCGCGCCGCTTCTTCAGCCGAGGCCACGTTGGGGAACATCACCGTGCGCGCGCCCGCGTCGAGCACGTGCTTCACGAGCCACGGCTCGCTGTCGGGCAGACGCACCACGGGCTCGGTGGGCAGATGCGCGGCGGCGATGGCGCGCAGTTGCGCGATGGTGTCGGCGCTGTCGTTGGGGGTGTGCTCCATGTCGATCAGCAGCCAGTCGAAGCCGGCGTGCGCGAGCGCCTCGGCGGCGGTCTCGCTGCCCATCGACAGCCATAGGCCGAATAGCGGGTCCGCCTCCTTGAGGCGTTCCTTGAGGGGATTGGTGAAGGTGCTCATCGCCGTGCTCCCGGCGAGACTGCGGGGCGCACGCGCCAGGCGCGGGCGGTGTCGCCCGGCAGCGCGGCAGCCGGCAGGTCTCGCTCCGTTATGTGTTTGTCGGGCCGCGCGCGGGGATGCGCAGGCCTTGCGGCAATGATCATACCGCGACAAAAACCTGGCGGTCGGCACGGAAAACCCGCCTTGCGCGGGCCGCCGGAGCGAGGGTGAGGCGGGGCCCTGCGCGCGTCAGTCGCGCGTGACTTCGGCCCAGCAGTTCGGCGTCTCGTACAGGCGCAGCTTGTGCAGGCGCAGATTCACGCCATAGTGCGCGTCGTACACGTTCGCGAGAATGTCGAACGCGATGGCGGCGAGGTTTTCCACGGTCGGAATGCGGTCGATCACGACCGTCTTGTGGCCCGGCAGCGTTTCGAGAAAGCCGCGCACCTGCGTGTCGCCCGCGAAGACGAGGAACGCGTGATCCCACAGATCGACGAGATGCTGGTTCGCGAGCGACTTCACATCGGCGAAGTCCATCACCATGCCGCGGTCGGGCGCGCCCTCGGTTTCGACGAGGTCGCCTTCCAGCGTGATTTCGAGCACGTAGCGATGGCCGTGCAGATTGCGGCACTGGCTGCGGTGGTCGGGGATGCGGTGGCCCGCGTCGAATTCGAGTTTTCGGGTGATCGTCAGCACGGCGCTTCTTCAGGTAAATTCGCGTGAATCAGGGAATGTTCAGGTATTTGTGGGTCTGCATCGACAGGCGCCATTGCGGATGGCGCTTGCACCAGTCGATGGCGAGCTTCGTGTTGAGGTCGCGCGAAGGGCCGTCCATGGGCTGCACGAGAAAATACTCGAAATCGAGCTTCGCATAGTCGGCGAGACGCTGGTTTTCCTGCGGCACGACAACCTTCAACTCGTTGCCCTTCGTGACGACGAGCGGCGCGTCGGCCTTCGGGCTCACGCAGATCCAGTCGATCGTTTCCAGCACCGGCAGCGAGCCGTTCGTTTCGATCGCGATCTCGAAACCGGCGGCGTGCAGCGCGTCGACGAACGGCGCGTCGATCTGCAGCATCGGCTCGCCGCCCGTGCACACCACAAAGCGGTTGCCCTCGCCTTCTGGCCACAGCGAGGCGATCTTCGCGACGAGCTCTTCCGGCGTGCGGAATTTGCCGCCGTTCTCGCCATCGGTGCCGACGAAGTCGGTGTCGCAGAAGCGGCAAACGGCTTGCTCGCGATCTTCCTCGCGGCCCGACCAGAGATTGCAGCCGGCGAACCGGCAGAACACGGCCGGACGCCCGGCGTTCGCGCCCTCGCCCTGCAACGTGTAGAAAATTTCCTTTACCGCGTAAGTCATCGTGCAGCCTGGTTCTGGCTCATGCGCGCAAGGCGCGTGCAAAGCCGGTTGGTCTCGGGCGCGAAATCATCGTGTCGGCGGGGGGCGCGCCGCCCGCGCGCGGCCCTGGCCATATTCTTCACCGCGAAAGTCACGCGTGCGGCCCGAGGCTCACGCTCAGACCGGGGCTTCCGTCACGTTCTCGCCGGCGAGATACGCTTCATAGCCGCGCTTGCGCAACTTGCACGCCGGGCACTCGCCGCAGCCGAAGCCCCACGCGTGAAGCTCGGCGCGCTCGCCCACGTAGCAGGTGTGCGTTTCCACGCGGACCATGTCCACCAGCGCTTCGCCGCCCAGCTGTTCGGCGAGCCGCCATGTATCGGCCTTGTCGAGCCACATGAGCGGCGTTTCCAGCACGAAGCGCGTGTCCATGCCGAGATTGAGCACCACTTGCAGCGCCTTCATCGTGTCGTCGCGGCAGTCGGGGTAGCCCGAGAAGTCCGTTTCGCACATCCCGCCCACGAGCACCTTGAGCCCGCGACGATAAGCGATCGCCGCAGCGATCTGCATGAACATCAGGTTGCGGCCCGGCACAAAGGTGTTCGGCAAGCCGCTCGCGGCGGTTTCGATCTCGATTTCGCGCGTCATGGCCGTGTCGCTAATCGAGCCTAGCACCGACAGATCGATCATGTGATCGTCGCCGAGACGCTCGCCCCATTCGGGGAACGTGCTGGCGATCGCCGCGCGAAAGCCCTCGCGGCATTCCAGTTCGACGCGATGACGCTGGCCGTAATCGAAGCCGAGCGTTTCGACGCTCTCGTAGCGGTCGAGCGCCCATGCAAGGCACGTGGCCGAATCCTGGCCGCCGGAAAACAGTACGAGCGCGCCCTTGGCTTCTGTTCGAGTCACCGTGAAACTCCGTGTATGAGGTTTCCGCGCGAATGCCTTCGTTGCTGGCTTGTGTTGCTCGATGCGCCCGAGCGGACCGGCAGGGACAACCCCCGCGCCGGCTCATGCAGTATAGGCCGGGGCCTCTACACGGGCATCGGCGCACCCTTATACCCTGGATACCGCCGATGTCTGGAATGCGAACCGCAAGACAATGAGCGCAACGAAAAAGCCCCAGGAATCGAACGATCTCCTGGGGCTGCATTCTGGTGGCCTGGGACGGAATCGAACCATCGACACGCGGATTTTCAATCCGCTGCTCTACCAACTGAGCTACCGGGCCAACGAAGAAAAAAGATTATAGCGATGAATGTGGCGTTTGCCAAGTGGCTTTCACAAAATTGATGCGTCTGGCCACGCCGCTTACTTTCATACGTTCATTCGCCCTTGCTCTTGCCGAGGTCCACGCCGAGCTGCTTGAGCTTGCGATACAGGTGCGTACGCTCAAGCCCCGTTTTTTCGGCCACGCGCGTCATGCTGCCGTTCTCGCGCGCGAGGTGGTACTCGAAGTAGGCGCGCTCGAACGCATCGCGCGCATCACGCAGCGGGATGTCGAACGAGATCGATGCGGTTTGCGTGGCCGCGCCCGCCTGCATGCCATGCACGCCGTCGGCGCCCAGCACCGGCAGCGCCGCCGCCGATGCCACGACCGCCGGTCCGCCCGCAGCCGTCTTCCCCGCCGCCGCCGATGTGGCCGGCGCGACCGGCGCGGCCGTGCCGCGCGCGAGCCCCTGCTCGACCGCCTTCAACAGCTTTTGCAGCGCGATCGGCTTTTCGAGGAAGTTGAGCGCGCCAATCTTCGTCGCCTCGACGGCGGTGTCGATGGTCGCGTGCCCCGACATCATGATGACCGGCATCGTGAGATGCCCCTGCGCGGCCCATTCCTTGAGCAGCGTCACGCCATCGGTGTCCGGCATCCAGATATCGAGCAGCACGAGGTCCGGCACGTGGCGCTGCCGGAAGTCGCGCGCCTGTTGCGCATCTTCCGCGAGCTCCACGACGTGTCCTTCGTCGCTGAGGATCTCCGAGAGCAATTCCCGGATGCCCATTTCATCATCTACCACCAGGATGGTTGCCATTTACGCTGCCCTTGTCTGCACTGTTGCTTTTGACCCCTGCTCCGCTTCGGCACGCGCCTGCCCCTCCCCGGATCGGCCGGGTCCGGGCGTGGCGGCATCGTCTGCCAACTGGAGAAAGAGAATCGAGATCTGCGCGCCTTCGATCGCGTCGCCCGCTCTCATTCGATTGCGGATGTCGATGCGCGCGCCGTGCTCGTCGACGATCTTCTTGACCATCGCAAGCCCGAGTCCTGTTCCTTTGGCCTTGGTCGTCACATAGGGTTCGAACGCGCGCGTGAGGATGCGCGCCGGGAAACCCGGGCCGTTGTCCGATACCGTGAGACGCACCGCCACGTGCGTGCGGCCTTGCGCGTCGGGGTCTCCGTATTCTACGGCGCGGGTCTCGAGCGTCACGCGAGGATTCTGCGTATCGGCCACTGCGTCCTGCGCGTTTTGCAGCAGGTTGTGGATCACCTGGCGCAATTGCGTCGCGTCGCCGCGTATCACCGGCAAGTCGGAGAGCTCGACCTTGATCGCGCTCTTGCCTTCTTCCGCGCCGTAGAGCGTGAGCACTTCGCTCACGAGATCGTTGAGCTGCAGATGCGCGAGCACGGCCGGCGGCGTGCGCGCGTAATCGCGGAAGTCGTCGACCATCTGCTTCATCGCCGCGACCTGATTGACGATCGTGGTCGCGCCGCGCCTGAGCACTTCGGCGTCGGTTGGCGCGAGCTTGTCGGTGAGCTTCATCTGCAGGCGTTCGGCCGAGAGCTGGATCGGCGTGAGCGGATTCTTGATCTCGTGCGCAAGACGCCGCGCGACTTCGCCCCACGCGACCGAGCGCTGCGCCGAGATCACGTCAGAGATGTCGTCGAACACCACCACGTAGCCCGAGGTCTGCATGTCGCCCGCGTCGCGGCCCGTGTCGGATACGAGGCGCGCGCCGCGCACGAGCAGCGTGAGCGGATCGGTCTCGCCCGGAATCGGCACGGAAAACTGCTGCTGCCAGTGGCCGCGCCCCTGATCGCCATCGCCGCGCGAAGCTTCCTGATCGGCGAAGGCCTTGCGCACCATCGCGCCGAACTCCGTGAGCGCGCCGATATGATCGAGCGCGACGCCGAGCTCCGTCTGGAACGGCTGACGGAAGATGCGCTCGGCACCGGGGTTCGCCGTCGTGAGGCGGAACTGCCGGTCGAACACGAACACGCCCGCCGTGAGGTTCGCGAGAATGCTTTCGAGGTACGCCTTCGAATGCTCGAGCGCGACGCGGTTCTTCTCCACGGCCTGGCGAGCTTCGGAAAGCTGGCGCGTCATCGCGTTGAACGACTGCGTAAGGAAGCCCAGTTCGTCGCGCGACTTGATTTCGCGCTTGGGCGTGTAGTCGCCCTCCGTCACTTCCTTCGTGCCCTGCGCGAGCAGGAAGAGCGGCCTCGCAAGCTGGTTGCCGAGCGCGAGCGCGAGCATCATCGCGACGAAGGTGGCGAGGAAGAGCGCGAGCGTGAGCGTGCCGATATACATCTTGCGCAGGCCCGTGCGGCCCAGCGCCTTCTCCTGATACTCGCGATACGCGCGCTGCACGGCGTCGGCATTGCGCGCGAGCGCGGACGGCACCGGCTGCTCGAGCTGCAGGAAGCGCTCGACCGGCTGCAGATCCGTTGTGTTCGCATCGGGAATGCGCGTGACCACGCGCAACCGGAGCGCGCCCTTCGAGCCAAGCTGATGCGGGTCGCCATCCACTTCGCCCTCGATCGCCGCATAGCCGCGCCCACGTGCCTGATCGATCATGAGCGACGTGGGCATGTCGGCGGGCATGAGCGACGAGAAGTTGCTCGACGCCTGCGCCACCACGTGCATGTCGGGCGCCGCGCCCGACATGCTGCGCACCGGCTCGACGATCATCGCGTCCTGCACGCCGAACTGGTCGCGCGCGCGCAGGAGCGTGAGCGTCGTGCCCGCGGCGTCGCCGCTCGCGATCTGCTCGGCCATCAGACGGCCCTTGGTTTGCAGGTCGGAGAGCGAGGCGTCGAGCATGCCGCGGCCGAGATTCAGGCCGGCGGTGAGCGCGGTTTCCACGTTCACGTCGAACCACGACTCGATCGAGCGCGAGACGAACTGATACGAAACGATATAGATGATGCCGCCCGGCACCACGCCCACGAGCGCGAAGAAGAACGCGAGCTTGGCGAGCAGCCGCGTGCCGAACTTGCCGCGCCTCAAGCGCACGACGATCACGATCATGAGCGCCGTGACCACCGACAGGAAGATCAGCGCGACGATGATATTGGCCGCGTAGAGCCAGCCGTAGTAGCGGTCGAAGAACTCGGTGTTCGCGCTCGCCGCGGCGAGCAGGACGAGCAGCAGCGTCGCGGTGAACGCGACGGTGGAGACGAGCAGCTTGACGACGACGCTGCTGAAGCTGGTGGCGCGGCGTACTTTATCTAGCACGTTCGGTCACCGTGAAGTTGAAGCGCTTCCAGTCGGAAGCGAGGTTCCAGTCGCGGTTGTTCACGGCGTCGATCTGGAACGGCTTGGGCATCAGCGCGACGTCGAGCTGCATGCGCACCGAGGCCGTGTACGTTTCGCCGGCATGCACGTCGTTGCGGTCGATCACGTGCCACGAGGTGACGTGCTTGATGACCGCGAGCGCGTCCGCGAGCGTCGAGAAGCCGAGCTGCAGACCGCCGCTCGACACGCGGTACTCGCGCGTGAGCGGCTGGAACGACAGGCGAATGCTTTGCGAAATGCTCACCGGCTGTTCGTCGAACCAGTACCAGCGCGCGCGCGTGAGCTCGAAGTCGGTGGTGAAGTAAAGCGGAATGCCCTTGTTGACCGCGTCTTCCAGGCTGCTGTTGAGGTCGAAGTCGAAACGGGCGTCGAGGCTCCAGCCGTTGCTGTCGGCCTGGAGCGACGCGCGCTGCACCGAGATCGAGTCGGCGCGAGCCGGCGCGGCGGCCACCAGGCCGACGACGGCAAGCATCAGCCAGATCAGGGCCGCGAGCCGCAGCGGGAAGAAGCGTTTGATGGTCACCGTTTCTGAAAGCGCGCGTAGAAGAATCCGTCGTGATCTGCGGTGCGATCGGGAACGGGAAAGCCAGTTGTCGTCACTTCGGCCGTTGCAGCGGCCTCGTGCCGCGCCTCGCCGGCTGCGCCGTCTTCTGGCCCACGGGCCGGCGCGCCGAACGCCTCGGGCAGCAGCTGCCCCGGGGCGTCCAATCGTACCGCATCCGCATGGGTGCTTTCAAACCGGCGCGCCTGCGCCTCGCCTTCCTCGGGGAAGATCGAGCAGGTCACGTAGAGCAGTTCGCCGCCCGGCTTCACGAGCGGCCACAGCGCATCGACGATGCGGCGCTGCTCGGCGGCAAGCGCCGCGATGTCGCTCTCGCGGCGCAGCCAGCGAATGTCCGGATGGCGGCGCACGATGCCCGAGGCCGAGCACGGCACGTCGGCGAGGATGCGATCGAAGCCTTCGCCGTCGTGCCACGCGGCAGGATTGCCCGCGTCGCCGACCACGATCTTTGCGCGCCGCATGGGGTGCGCGGGATCGTCTTGCGGAAAACCGAGGCGCGCGAAGTTTTCGCCGATGCGCGCGGCGCGCGTGGCGTCGCTTTCGAGCGCAACCAGGTCGATGTCGGCAAGCTCGAGCAGATGGCCGCTCTTGCCGCCGGGCGCCGCGCACGCGTCGAGCACGCGCATGCCGTCACGCACGTCGAGGATTTGCGCGGCCACTTGCGCGCCGGCGTCCTGCACGGACACGTCGCCCGCGAGAAATCCGGGGATGCGATCCACCGGCAACGCAGCGGCGAGACGCACGGCGTGTTCGCCGATCTGCGTGGCGGCGATGTTTTCAGCGGCGAGCCGCCGGACGTATTCGGCAGCGCTCGCACGGCGCGCGTTCACGCGCAGCGTAAGCGGGCCTTGCGTGTTGCCCGCGGTGAGAATCGCCTGCCACTGGGTGGGCCACGCGGCGCGCACCGCGTCGATCCACCAGCGCGGATAGTTCCAGTAGGCGGTTTCATCGGCCCCTGCTGTGGCAAGCGCGGTGTCGCGCTCGCGCAAAAAGCCGCGCAGCACCGCATTGACGAGCCCCTTCGCGAACGCGACCTCGCGGCGCGCAGCCACGGCGCGCACGGCCTGATCGACGACCGTAAACGGCGTGTAGGCCGCGCTCGCCTCGTCTTCGGCGAGCAACGCCAGCGCGCAGGCCAGCAGGTTCGCGACGAGCGGCGGCGGCGCCTTGCTCACGCGCTGCCGGATCAGCCAGTCGACCGTGCCGAGCCGCCGCATCGTGCGGTACGCGATGTCCTGCACGGCACCGCGAGCCTGCGGCGCGAAGTCGGCAGGCAAGGCGGCGAAGGCGCTCGCGAGCGCGGCGGGCAGCGCCGCACCGGTGCGCACCGCGCCGATCGCATGCGCGGCCTGGTCGAGCGCAAAGCCCAGCGATTCGGGGGCCAGGTGCACGGCGTGGCTGCGCGCCGGCGCTGCGCCCGGCTGGCGCGAGGGCGATGCGGAACTCTTTTTGCCGTGAGACGGCTTGCTGGGTCGCCGGGATGGGCTCGATGTCATGAAGAAACCGGATGCGGGCCGCGGTGAAGTGCGGCGTCAATGATGCACAAGCGAGCCATTGTAGCGTGGCGAGCGCGCAACACTGCCAGCCGGCGCGATTCCCGTTGACGGTACCGCGCCCGCAGGCAAACGGCGGCGAAAAGCGCAGAGATACATATTGGCGGATACCGACTAACGGCTCGCCGCATGATGGCGACAGAAAACGCCCCTCCCCCTGCGTCGTAGCGGCCATCATGAAACTACTCGGGAAGAAACAAGACTTCGCGTTCCTCGCCTTCGTTGCGCTCTTTTCCGTGTACCAGCAGGGACGCGGAAAGCTGTTCTCGCCCTTCTGGGACTACAAGGTGTACGCGTACGCGCTGGATCAGTTCAAGCGCGGCGCGAACCCGTATACCCCGCACGGACTTCCCTTCGTCTATCCGCCCCTCTTCCTGAATCTCTTTTCGCGCATGCCGTTTCACTGGCTCTATCTGGCATTCGTTGTCGCGTCGCTGATCTATCTCGCCTACAGCATCCGGCATGCGGAATTCGTCGTCGCGGGTGCGTTGGGGTTTCTGACCGGCGGCGCAGGCGTGGGCGGCATCCTCACGGGGAATTTTGCGATCTTCGGCCACTTGCTGATCATTGCGCTTTTTTATGCGGCTTCGCGGAACGCTTCACCGCATTCTTCGCAGCAAAGCGGCAACGCGACGGCAAAGTATTGCGCGCTGGCTTTTTTCATCGCCCTGTTTGCCTCCATCAAGATCTATTTCCTGACCTACGCCGTCGTGTTCTTTTTTATCCCCAAAGGCACGCGTTACTTCTTCGCCGTGCCCTTGTGTGTTGCGCTCGCAACCATCGCGCAGCTCGCGCTGGAACCGCGTCTGTGGACCGATTTCGAAACCCTGCTGCGCTGGCAGATGCTCGCCCAGAACGATTCCGGGCTCGTGCTGTTCGGGATACTCGAACAACACGTGCGCGCGTTATCGACCCTGGAGGACGTCCTGTTCTACGAACTGGTGGTCGTGGCGCTGTTCGCGTACGCGGTCAATCCATTGCGCGGGCGACGGCTCATGGTTGCGGAAAACGAAAGCGTGCCGGGCAGGCTGTTCTATGTGCTCGCGTTCTGTCTTGCGCTGAATCCGAGAATGAAGGAATACGACATCGCGCCGTTTTTTGCGTGCTGCTACGTTTCGCTCTTCCAGAGCAGCAACGACGCTAACCGGATGGATCGCGTGTTTTTCTACGCCGTACCACTGACGTTCATCGCCGCGTGGATCGTCGTCAAGTTCGGGCACGTGTACTACGCGCTCGACGTGTCCTGGTTCATCGGCGTTTATTTCGTGTTCTTCGTGGTTTCGCTGCGTCAACGGGCATTGCGGGTTTCGGCCCGAGCGGTCGCTCGACACGTGGACGGCGACGCCGCGGCGACAGGCTGAATAAAAAACGCCTCCGAAGAGGCGTTTTTTTGTTACCCGTCACCGGTCGTCGCTTTAGCGTCCGCCGCCAGCAGCCATCTCCATCAAGCGGCGGATGCGCTCTTCCGTGGCCGGGTGCGTGCTAAAGAGGTTCTGCAAGCCGCCGCCGGAAAGCGGATTCATGATCATCATCTGCGCCGTGGCCGGATGCTGTTCGGCCGCCGGGAACGGAATGCCCTGCGCGTAGCGGTGGATCTTGTCGAGCGCGGAGGCGAGCGCCTGCGGATCGCCGGAAATCTCGGCGCCGCCGCGGTCCGCCTCGAATTCGCGCGCACGCGAAATCGCCATCTGGATCAGCGCGCCCGCGATCGGCGCGAGCAGCGCCACGGCAATGCTCGCGATGGGGTTCGCCGGGCGGCCGTTTTCGTCGCGGCCGCCGAAGATCATCGCGAAATTGGCGAGCGCCGAGATCGCGCCGGCCATGGTGGCCGAGATGGTCGAGATGAGAATGTCCCGATGCTTCACGTGCGCCAGCTCGTGCGCCATGACGCCGCGCATCTCGCGCTCGGACAGCACGCGCAGAATGCCGGTGGTCGCCGCGACCGCGGCGTGCTCGGGGTTGCGGCCCGTGGCGAAGGCGTTGGGCGCGTCCTCGTTGATGAGGTAGACGCGCGGCATCGGCAAGCCCGCCCGCGTGGCCAGATCGCGGACCATGCGATAGAACTGCGGCGCCGTGGTCTCGTCGACTTCCTGTGCGTTGTACATGCGCAGGACCATCTTGTCCGAATACCAGTACGAGAAGAAGTTCATGGCGAGCGCGAAGAACAGCGCCAGCACCATCCCGCGATGCCCGCCGATCAGCCCGCCAATCACGATGAAAAGGGCCGTAATCGCGGCCATCAACATCGCGGTTTTGACCCAGTTGAACATGTGCTGTGCTCCTTCACCCGCGAGGGGATCAAATCGATCGTTGAACGCCCGCCGCCAGCCGGTCAGCTAGCGCCAGGCGAGCGCATTGTAAGCGATTTGTTAGATATGGGCAGATGCGAAAAATTCAATCTCAGTGCGTGGCGGTCGCGAGCTTCAGGCCCAGCCCGACGAACGCCGAACCGACTGTGCGGTCGAGCCACTTCTTCACGCCCGGCTTGCCCGAGAAGCGCTGCGTGACGCTGCCCGCCACCCACGCGACGAAGCTGTTCCAGACCGTGCTCATCAGCAAGAACACGGCGCCGAGCGTGAGGAAAGCGAGGGCCTTGTGCTCCGTCCCCGTGGTCACGAACTGCGGGAAAAACGAGACGAAGAACAGCACCACCTTCGGGTTGAGCACGTTGGTGCAGAAACCCGCAACGAACAGCTGCCGCAGCGGGCGCGGCGCGGCCGCAGGCGGCGTGGCTGGCGCGGCGCCTTCGGCGGCGGGCTTGGCCTCGTGCTTCGTGAGCACGAGGCGCACGCCGAGATACACGAGATAGATCGCGCCGACGATCTTGATGACCGTGAACGCCGTGGCCGACGCCGCGAGCAGCGCGGTCAAACCGAACGCGCAGGCGAGCGTGTGCACACAGCAGCCCGCCGAGATACCCAGTGCGGAAACGAGGCCCGCGCCGCGGCCCTGCGCGACGCTGCGGCCGACGATATAGGCCGTGTCGGGCCCCGGCGTCACGTTCAGGAGAAATACGGCGACGACGAAGAAACCGAAATGGGTAATGCCGAGCATGACAACCTCAAAATCGAAAAACGCGCTTCAAACGTCATTGATTCTAGCGCGCCGGGAACCGCGCGGCACTTGACCTCGCGGTCGTTTTCAGGCGTTGGCGTCCAGGCCATGGCGCGAGCCCTGGCTCAGGCCGCTGGGGTCTCGGGCAACTGGAACCTCTGCCCCGCCGCCAGCTGCATACCAGCCAGGAATTCACGCGCGGGCAGCCGCTTGCCGCCCGGCTTTTGCAGCTGCATGAGGCGCAGCGCGCCCTCGCCGCAGGCCACCACCACGCCCGCCGGGCTCACTTCGAGAATTTCGCCCGGCTCGCCGGCGGCGCCCGCCGGACGCGCTACCGGCTCGGCGGCCCACAGCTTGAGCTGCGCGCCGTCCAGCGTGGCCGCGCCGCCCGGGAACGGGTCGAACGCGCGAATCTGCCGCGCGAGCGCCACCGCTGGCCGGCGCCAGTCGAGCGCGGCTTCCTGCTTGCCGATCTTTTCGGCGTAGGTCGCGCCCTCTGCGGGCTGCGGCGTGGCGGGCAGCGCGCCGTCGCGCTCGAGCGCGACGAGCCCATCCACGATCAGCTTTGCGCCGAGTTGCGCGAGGCGGTCGTGCAGCGTCGCCGTGGTGTCGCCCGGCGCGATCGGCGTGCGCACCTCGGAGATCATCGGGCCGGTATCGAGCCCCGCGTCCATCTGCATGAGCGTGATGCCGGTTTCGGCGTCGCCGGCTTCGATCGCGCGATGAATCGGCGCCGCGCCGCGCCAGCGCGGCAGGATAGACCCATGAATGTTGATGCAGCCGCGCGGCGGGATATCCAGCACTTCCTGCGGCAGCAACAGCCCGTAAGCCGCGACCACCATCACGTCGTGCGGCGTGGCGCGCAGCAGATCCAGCGCCGCGGCGGCTTCCTGCGGGTACTTGCCCGTGCGGCGCAGCGACGGCGGCTGGGCGACGGCCATGCCGTGCTCCTGCGCATAGCGCTTGACCGGGCTTGCCTGGAGCTTCATGCCGCGGCCTGCTGGGCGGTCGGGCTGGGTCAGGACGAGCGGCACGGCAAAGCCCGCTTCGTGAATCGCCGCGAGCGCCGCGGCGGCGAATTCCGGCGTGCCGGCGAAGATGACGCGAAGGGTGTGGCTCATGGGCGCTCGGTGCTCAGTTCGCTGAAAGCGGGTTGATGAAGAAAGAGGCGGCGCGGATCGCGATTACATCGCGCGTTCGAGCTTCTTCATCTTGCTGCGGATGCGCGTCTGCTTGAGCGACGAGAGGTATTCGACGAACACCTTGCCCATCAGGTGATCCATTTCGTGCTGGATGCACACGGCGAGCAGCCCTTCGCAGTCGATCTCGTAGGTCTCGCCCTTTTCGTTCATCGCGCGCACGCGCACCTTTTCCGCGCGCTCGACTTCATCGTAGATGCCCGGCACGGAAAGACAGCCTTCCTCATGCACTTCGCGCTCGTCGCTCGACCAGAGGATTTCCGGGTTGATGAACACGCGCAGTTCGTCGTGCGCGTCGGAAACGTCGATCACCACGACGCGCTCATGCACGTCGACCTGGGTGGCCGCGAGACCGACGCCCGGCGCGGCGTACATGGTTTCGGCCATGTCGGCGACCAGTTTGCGGATGCGGTCATTGACCACCTCGACCGGCTTCGCGACCTTGTGCAGACGCTTGTCCGGGTAATGAAGAATGTTCAGTAGAGCCATGATTTGACGGGTTTCTCGTTGGGCGCCTGAAAGAGCCAGGAACAGGGAACGATGCGCGGCCTGGCCATTCGGCCAGCTTGCGGGTCCCAGGCCGGATACGGAGGATATCTCCTCATATTCGGACGAAAGGGCCGCAATTCAACGTTGAACGCGCTTATCGCCCGTGCGGACGCGCTGCGTGCGAAGGCGTGCGCGCAATGCCACGGGTAAAGACGCCACGGTGTATTTCGGATGGTGAAAATTTTATCACGAGGTGCGGCAAACCGTCCGCGCCCGGGGAACGCAATGCCGACGACCTTGCCGATACCTGCCGAGGAACTGGCCGCCTGGCTGCGCCTCGGCCTCGCACGCGGCCTGAGGCCCGCTGCGCTGCGTGCGCTGCTCGGCGCGTTCGGTCTGCCTCAAAACGTGCTGGCCCAGCCGTTCGCCGCACTCGCCGCGGTGGCGGGTGCGCAAGCCGCCCACGCCGCCCTCGCCGAGCCCCGGCCGGACTTCGCGGCACAACTCGAAGCCCTGCAGGCCTGGCGAGCGGGACCCGGCAACGCGCTCATCACGCTTGCCGACCCGGCCTATCCGGCCCGCCTGCTCGACATGCCCGATCCACCGCCGCTGCTCTATGCAAAGGGCCGGCTCGAACTGCTCCACGCAAGCGCGGTAGCCGTCGTGGGCAGCCGCAACGCCACGCCACAGGCCGTCGAAGACGCAGCGCGCTTCGCGCGCATACTCGCCGCGTCCGGTCTCACCGTCGTCTCGGGGCTGGCGCTCGGCGTGGACGGCGCCGCGCATCGCGGCGCACTCCACGAGCAGGGCGGTACCGTCGCCGTGATCGGCACCGGCGCGGATCTCGTCTATCCCCCAGCCCATCACCCACTCGCCATGGAGATCGCCGTACACGGCGCACTCGTCTCCGAATGGCCGCTCGGCACCCCGGCGCGCTCGGCGAACTTCCCGCAGCGCAACCGCGTGATTGCCGCACTCGTCGAAGGCGTGGTGGTGGTCGAGGCCGCGCAACGTTCCGGCTCGCTCATCACGGCAAGGCTCGCCAACGAAATGGGACGCGACGTATTCGCGCTGCCCGGCTCGATTCACGCGCCGCTCACGCGCGGCTGCCACGGGCTCATCAAGCAGGGCGCGCAGCTGGTCGAATCGCCCGAAGAAGTGCTCGATGCGCTCAATGTTGGGCAACCCCCGGGTGCCGGGCGCGCACTCGCGTCGCTGCGGGAACAACGCCGGCAGAAGGTCCCGGTTCCCTTCGATCGCATCCAGCGCGACGACACAAGCGAGACGCCACAGTTGGCGCTCGAATTTCCCCGTCCCGAGCCACCGCCTGCGCATCGCGCTGAAGCACGAAAATCGCTTGCCAGCCTTGGCGCCGAAGCCCGATGCCTGCTCGAAGCGCTCGGTCACGCGCCGGCCACGGTTGAAATCCTCGCTCAGCGCACCGACATGGCCGAAGCGGTGCTGCAAGGCACGCTGCTGCAACTCGAACTCGCGGGACACGTCGACGCCTTGCCCGGCGGCTGGTTCGTGCGGGCATCGCGCGGCTGATGCCGCGGATTGGGGGAGCATCACCGCCCGCGCGCCGCCGTGATACATTCGCGCCAAATACCTCGCTCTATATATAAGAGAACGCAAGGAACGACCATGCCCGCGCTAGACCTCGACACCGACGCCGACCAGATCGCCGAGCGCGTCAGCAATCAGGACACGCTGTTCGTCGCGTGCCTGTGCGCGCAGTGGTGCGGGACGTGCCGCGACTACCGTGCCACGTTCGACCGCATCGCCGAGGCGCATCCCGACGTCTGCTTCGCGTACATCGACATCGAAACCCATGCCGATCGCTTCGACGATCTCGATGTCGAGAACTTCCCGACCATCCTGATCGAGGACGGTCACGCCACGCGCTTTTTCGGCACGGTCCTGCCGCACGCCGCCGTGGTCGAGCGCATGCTCTCGGACCTCAGCGCGCTGCCGGGCGTGTCCGACGCGCCCAAGCTGCGACCCGCGCTGGCTGTAGTTTGAGCGCAACCCACATCTGACCCCGCTCAGGCACACCGCTTGCCGCGCGGCGTGGCGCGCCCTTATGATTGGGCGCCCTGGCGGGTGCGCGGGTGTCGTCATGAGATGACGCAAAAATCGACGCCGACGCGCCATGTGCTATAAAGCGGTCGAGAACGGCCCCCCGAGCGGGGCAGCAACGCCGGGCATCGCGCCCAAGCGCCCATTCAGGTGGCATCGGCCCCGGGGCGCCAACCGGATACACCCACAAGCAACCAGTCATGTCCAAAGCTCTGATCATCGCCGAGAAGCCATCCGTCGCGAACGACATCGCGCGTGCGCTGGGCGGTTTTACCAAGCATGACGAGTACTACGAGAGCGACGACTACGTACTCTCGTCGGCAGTCGGCCATCTGCTGGAAATCGCAGCGCCGGAAGAATACGAGGTCAAGCGCGGCAAGTGGAGCTTCGCTCACCTGCCCGTGATCCCGCCGCACTTCGACCTGAACCCGATCGCCAAGAGCGAATCGCGGCTCAAGGTGCTCAACAAGCTGATGAAGCGCAAGGACGTCACGCAACTCATCAACGCCTGCGACGCGGGGCGCGAGGGCGAGCTGATCTTCCGCCTCATCGCGCAGCACGCAAAGGCGAAGCAGCCGGTCCAGCGCCTGTGGCTCCAGTCGATGACGCCGCAGGCGATCCGCGACGGCTTCGCGAACCTGCGCAGCGATCACGACATGCAGCCGCTCGCCGACGCCGCCCGCTGCCGCTCGGAAGCCGACTGGCTCGTCGGCATCAACGGCACGCGCGCGATGACCGCCTTCAACAGCAAGGGCGGTGGCTTCTTCCTCACGACGGTTGGCCGTGTTCAGACGCCAACCTTGTCGATCGTCGTCGAGCGTGAAGAGAAAATCCGCCGTTTCATCCCGCGTGACTATTGGGAAGTGCGAGCGGAGTTCGTCTGCGCGGGTGGCTTCTATGAAGGCCGCTGGTACGACCCGAAATTCAAGAGGGACGAATTCGATCCGGAAAAGCGCGACTCGCGCCTCTGGAGCGTGCCGGCCGCCGAGAGCATCGTCGCCGCCTGCCACGGCCGCGAAGGCACGGTCAGCGAGGAATCGAAGCCGTCCACCCAGCTCTCGCCCGCGCTCTTCGACCTGACGAGCCTCCAGCGTGAAGCCAACGGCCGCTTCGGCTTCTCGGCCAAGAACACGCTAGGCCTCGCTCAGGCGCTGTACGAAAAGCACAAGGTGCTCACCTATCCGCGTACCGACGCGCGCGCGCTGCCCGAGGACTATCTCGAAACGGTCAAGCACACGCTCGAGATGCTCAAGGAGAGCAACAACTACCTGCCGCACGCCAAGCAGGTGCTCGACAAGGGCTGGGTGAAGCCGAACAAGCGCATTTTCGACAACTCGAAGATCAGCGACCACTTCGCCATCATCCCCACGCTGCAGGCGCCGAAGTCGCTCTCGGAGCCCGAACAGAAGCTGTACGACCTCGTCGTGAAGCGCTTCCTCGCCGTGTTCTTCCCGGCGGCGGAATATCGCGTCACCACGCGTATCACCGAAGTCGCAGGGCATCACTTCAAGACCGAAGGCAAGGTGCTGGTCGAGCCGGGCTGGCTGCAGGTCTATGGCCGCGACGCGGGCGGCGACGACGCCAACCTCGTACCGGTGAAGAAGGACGAGAAGGTCAAGACCGACAAGATCGCGGCGCACCAGCTCGTGACCAAGCCGCCTGCGCGCTACAACGAAGCGACGCTGCTCTCGGCCATGGAAGGCGCGGGCAAGCTCGTGGACGACGAAGAGCTGCGCGAGGCCATGGCCGCCAAGGGCCTCGGCACGCCGGCCACGCGCGCGGCGATCATCGAGGGTCTGCTCGGCGAAAAGTATCTCGTGCGCGAAGGCCGCGAACTGATCCCCACGGCCAAAGCGTTCCAGCTCATGACGCTGCTGCGGGGTCTCGACGTGAAAGAACTCACCGCGCCGGAACTCACTGGCGAATGGGAGTACAAGCTTTCGCAGATGGAGCGCGGCAAGCTCCCGCGTGACGCGTTCATGCAGGAAATCGCCCGCATGACGCAGACCATCGTGAAGCGCGCGAAGGAATACGACTCGGACACGATTCCCGGCGACTACGCGACGCTTCAAACGCCGTGTCCGAATTGCGGCGGCCAGGTGAAGGAAAACTACCGCCGCTTCGCATGCACGAAGTGCGAGTTCTCGATCTCGAAGATTCCGGGCGGCCGTCAGTTCGAAATCCCCGAAGTGGAAGAACTGCTCCAGAACAAGACGATAGGCCCGCTCTCGGGCTTCCGCAGCAAGATGGGCCGGCCGTTCTCGGCCATCCTCAAGCTCTCGTTCGACGACGAAATCAAGAACTACAAGCTCGAGTTCGATTTCGGCCAGGACTCCGGCGCGGAGGATGGCGAAGCGCCCGACTTCTCGCAGCAGGAGCCGGTGGGCGCGTGCCCGAAATGCAAGGGGCGCGTGTACGAGCACGGCATGAGCTACGTGTGCGAGCACTCGGTTGCGAATCCGAAGAGCTGCGATTTCCGCTCGGGCAAGGTGATCCTGCAGCAGGAGATCGCACGCGACCAGATGGCCAAGCTGCTGGCCGAAGGCCGCACCGACTTGCTGACTAATTTCAAGTCGTCGCGGACGGGCCGCAACTTCAAGGCTTTCCTCGTCAAGCAGCCGGACGGCAAGATCGGCTTCGAGTTCGAGAAGAAGGAACCGAGCGCGAAGACGGCGGCCAAGAAAACCGCGAAGAAGTCGGCTTCCGCATCGGCTGAGGCCACGGACGATGCCGCGAACGACGCGGCGGATTCGGCAGAAGAAGGCAAGGCGAAGCCCGCGCGCAAGACGGCGGCCGCCAAAGCCGCACCGGCGCGCAAGACCGCCGCACGCAAGACACCGGCACGCAAGACGGGGTCATAAAGCCGTCCTTTCGCGGGCCGGCACCGGCCCGCGCGCAAGCAGGCAAAAAGGCGCAGCTTCTCACGAAGCTGCGCCTTTTTTATCGGCCGATGAACGCGGATAACGGGCTTATAGCGGCGAAATCGCCGAAGTCCGGGTACGCGCCGCCGAAGCGCGCGCGGCCTTCGGTGCACGCTCGCCGTCCATGCCGTTGTGCTCGCCGTCGTGCAGGCTCCCGCCCGGCGCGGGCTGCACGCCATCGTAGTCGTCGCTCGCAACGCCATTGCGAGCCGCGACAGCGGGGCGCGCGAGGCCGTCCTTCACCCACTGCTCGCCGAGCTGGCTGTTCGGCGTCTGGCTGAAGTGCTCGACGAGGTGGTCGATAAACGTGCGCACCTTGGCCGGCAGGTGACGGCGGCTCGGATACGCGACGTTGATCTCCACCTGCGGCAGGCGATAGTCGCCAAGCAGCCGCACGAGGCGCCCGCGCGTCATGTCGCGGCCGATCAGATAGCTCGGCAGGATCGCGATGCCCATGCCGAGCAGCGCGAACTGGCGCAGCATCTCGGTGTTGTTCGCCACGATCACGTTGGTCGGGCGCACGCGGATTTCGCCGTCCGGACCGGTGAACACGCGCTCGTCACCCCAGTACTCGGAGGGCAGCGAGAGGCTCGGGTGCTCCATGAGGTGCTCGGGGCGCGTGGGCGTGCCGTGCTTTTCGAGGTACGCGGGCGTGGCGCACACGGTCATGCAACCCGTGGTGAGGCGGCGCGTGACGATACTGGCGCTGCGCATCTGGCGCGCGGTTACGACGCCCAGATCGAAGCCCTCTTCGACGAGATCGACCTGACGGTCCACCAGCGTGACGTCGGGAATGACCTGCGGATAGCGCTGCGTGTACGTCTGCAGCACCGGAGCGAGATTGTGGAGCCCGAACACGACCGGCGCGACGATACGCAGCGTGCCGACGGGTTCGTGATTGCGCGCGACAACCATCTGTTCGACATCCTCGAGCTCATCGAGAATCTGGCGGGCGCGCTCGAGATAGACCTGACCCGATTCGGTCAGGGAGAGACTGCGGGTCGTGCGATTGAGCAGACGCGTGCCGAGTCGACCTTCGAGGTCGGCAACATGCCGCGTCGCAACCGCGTTGGAGATATCCATCGCAGAAGCAGCCCGGGCGAAACTGCCGAGGTCGGCCACTTTGACGAATACTCGCATCGACTGCAAATGATCCATGAGACAACTCCTGCCTGTTACTACCCCGCTGTTAATCAGCGGAGGAAACCGCGAATTCTCCTACGACAGCAGAAATCCTGCAGAAGTTGCCTCCGAAGCCCTTATTTTCTTTACGAATTCTTCGACTGCACCCCAAAATGCATTAACAGCGGTCCGATTGTTACCTCGAACGAAACAATTTTGCGCGTTGCAGCGAAATAACCGCTCGGGCGCCGAACAGACGGGCCTCTGCACTGCACCAATGCATTCGACCCCGGAAATAAAAATGGCCGCCCGAAGGCGGCCATTCAGTCAGCGAGTGCTCACATCACATGCTTACAGACGCGTTTCCAGCGCCTTGCGAGCGTCCTTCAGCACTTGCGGCAAGCCATGAGCAAGCTTGTCGAACAGTTCGGCGTGCAGCGCGAGTTCGGCGCGCCAGGCGTCGGCGTCCACCGAAATCACCTGCTCGAACTGCTCCTGCGTAAAGTTCAGGCCGCTCCACTCGAGATCGCCGTAGCGCGGCGACACGCCGAAAGCGTGCTCGTCGCCCGCGGCCTTGCCCTCGATACGGCGCACCATCCACTCGAGCACGCGCATGTTCTCGCCGAAGCCCGGCCACACGAACTTGCCGTCCGGCCCCTTGCGGAACCAGTTCACGCAGAAGATGCGCGGCACCGTTGCGCCGGCGCTGGCGAGGCGTTCGCCCACGTCGAGCCAATGGCCGAAGTAGTTGGCCATGTTGTAGCCGCAGAACGGCAGCATCGCGAACGGATCGCGGCGCACCACGCCCTGCTGCCCCGCGGCCGCGGCCGTGGTCTCCGAGCCCATGGTCGCGGCCATGTAGACGCCCTCGGTCCAGTCGCGCGCCTCGGTCACGAGCGGCACCGTGGTCGAACGGCGGCCGCCGAAGATGAACGCATCGATGGCCACACCCTTGGGGTTCTCCCACTCGGGATCGATCGACGGGCACTGCGACGCGGGCGCCGTGAAGCGCGCGTTCGGATGCGCGGCCTTGCGGCCGGTTTCCTTGCCGATGGCGGGCGTCCAGTCGTTGCCCAGCCAGTCGATCGCGTGCGCGGGCGGCTCTTCCGTCATGCCTTCCCACCACACGTCGCCGTCGTCGGTGAGCGCGACGTTCGTGAAGATCACGTTCTCCTTGAGCGTCGCCATGGCGTTGAAATTGGTCTTCTCACCGGTGCCCGGCGCCACGCCGAAGTAGCCGGCCTCCGGGTTGATCGCGTAGAGACGGCCATCAGGGCCGGGCTTGATCCAGGCAATATCGTCGCCGATCGTGGTGATTTCCCAGCCATTCATGGCGGGCGGCGGAATCAGCATGGCGAAGTTGGTCTTGCCGCACGCCGACGGGAACGCCGCCGCGACATGGTACTTGCGGCCTTCCGGCGAACGCACGCCGAGAATCAGCATGTGCTCGGCGAGCCAGCCTTCGTCGCGGCCCATGGTCGAAGCGATGCGCAGCGCGAAGCACTTCTTGCCGAGCAGCGCATTGCCGCCGTAACCGGAGCCGTAGCTCCAGATCTCGCGCGTTTCCGGAAAGTGGACGATGTACTTCGTCTTGTTGCACGGCCACGGCACGTCCTGTTCGCCTGCGGCGAGCGGCGCGCCCACGCTGTGCACGCACGGCACGAACGGGCCGTCTTCGCCGAGCACGTCGTACACGGCGCGGCCCATGCGCGTCATGATGCGCATGTTCACGGCCACGTAGGGGCTATCGGAAAGCTCCACGCCGATATGCGCGATGGGCGAGCCGAGCGGGCCCATCGAGAACGGCACGACGTACATCGTGCGGCCGCGCATCGAGCCTGCGAACAGGCCGTCGAGCGTCGCGCGCATTTCGGCAGGCGCGACCCAGTTGTTGGTGGGGCCGACGTCCTCTTTGGTGGGCGAGCAGATAAAGGTGCGGTCTTCCACGCGCGCGACGTCCGAAGGGTCGGAGCACGCGAGATACGAATTCGGGCGCTTCTGCGGATTGAGGCGGCGCATCGTGCCGGCCTCGACCATCTGCGCACACAGGCGGTCGTATTCTTCCTGGGAGCCGTCGCACCACACGATGCGATCCGGCTGCGTATGCGCTGCGATTTTCTGCACCCAGTCGATCAATTTCCGGTGCCGGACCCAGGCGGGCACCTGTGCGGCGGCCTGGGCTTGGTAGTCGGGATGGTTCATCGAGCTGTCTCCATTTTTAGAGCTGTAAAAAAGGAATCGGCCCTCTTAGACGCTGCACGCGAGAGGCGCAACTCATGCGAACCGAATGTCGATGGCAGATCAACATGCGAATCGGTTCGCGCAGTTGGGCAGGTCGTCAAGGTCCTTTAGCCTGGGGTTCGAAACCGTCTGTAAAGCGGCTTGCATCGGAGCCCGACAAGCTGTTAAAAGTTGCAAATTCGCGGCTGATTACCGCGTCAAAAAACCTGCGTGCGTAGCCTCGGGCTTGCGCAATTGCAATGCCTGCTGCTGCACGCGGCGAGCGACGTGAAGGCTCCCTATATTCATACCAGCCTTCCCGGCGCTGCATAGTGGGATAACCACCAGATGTACACCGAAGTCGCGCTACGAAAGGCGCGATGCATAACACGCAAAACAACCCGCTGCCATGAAAATTGCCATCCTTGACGACTACCAGGACGCCGTCCGCAAGCTCGACTGCTTTCAACTGCTCGCCGACCACGAGGTCAAGGTTTTCAACAACACGGTGCGCGGCCTCGGCCAGCTCGCCAGCCGCCTCGCCGAAGTCGACGCGCTTGTCCTGATTCGCGAACGCACCCGCATCACCTCGCAACTGCTCGACAAGCTCCCGCATCTGCGCATGATCAGCCAGACGGGCAAGGCCGGTCCGCACATCGACATGGAGGCCTGCACCGAGCGCGGCATCGCCGTACTCGAAGGCACCGGTTCGCCCGTCGCGCCCGCCGAACTCACGTGGGCGCTCATCATGGCCGCGCAGCGCCGCATTCCGCAGTACGTCGCCAACCTCAAGCAGGGCGCGTGGCAGCAGTCGGGCCTCAAGACTTCGGCGATGCCGCCCAACTTTGGCCTCGGCCAGGTGATGCGCGGCCAGACGCTCGGCATCTGGGGCTACGGCAAGATCGGCCGGCTCGTGGCCGGCTACGGCAAGGCCTTCGGCATGCGCGTGCTGGTGTGGGGCCGCGAGCATTCGCTCGAAGCGGCGCGCGCCGACGGCTACGAAGCCGCCGCAAGCCGCGAGGCGCTGTTCGAAGAGAGCGACGTGCTGTCGCTACATCTACGCCTGCACGATGACACTCGCGGGATCGTCAAGCAGGAAGATCTGCTGCGCATGAAGCCTACGTCGCTGCTCGTCAACACGAGCCGCGCGGAGCTGATGGAAGAAAACGCGCTGCTCGGCGCGCTCTCGCACAACCGGCCGGGCATGGTCGCGATCGATGTGTTCGAGAGCGAGCCGATCCTGCAGGGCTACAGCCTGCTGCGCATGGAAAACGTGATCTGCACGCCGCACATCGGCTATGTGGAGCGCGAGAGCTACGAGCTGTACTTCGGCGGGGCGTTCCGCAATATCCTCGCGTTCGACGCGGGCGATCACGTGAGCGTCGCGAACCCCGAAGCGCTGCAGGGCGGCCGCCGCAAGTAAGCGCGGCTGCACGGGGCGGCGCGCGGCGCCCTTCGTGCGACTTTCCGGTAGCTTTTGATCCGGCCGCGTGCGCTCAGGCGTTCGCGGCCGCTTCCATGACCTCGGGCAAACGCGCGAGGAAACGCTCGCCGTCCACGCGGCCGAGGTTGTAGGCATGCTGCATCTGCTGTGGGCTCGTATAGTCCCAGCTCGAGATCGGCACCCTGGCCGACGGCTGCACGTAAAGGCGTTGCTGCACGCCCTGCGCCGCCTGATGCCGCACGACGAACATCTGTGGACGCGGATAGAGCCGCGTCACCATCACCAGCACACGGCCGGGCGTGTCGTCGAGCGCGCCGACCGGCACGTTGTCGACCATGCCGCCATCGAGCACCGGGCGGCCGTCGCGCCGCAGCACCGGCGTGAACGGCGGCGTGCATGACGACTGCAGGATGAGATCGGCCAGATCCTCCACGCTCGCGCATTCCTGCGCCGTCACGAACTCCGGATGAAACCCGAGCTTGCGGCCGAGCGTGGGGTGCAGCGTCTTGCGGATGTGTTTTTCGATGTTGTACGCAATGAGACCCGCCGCCACGGCGCTGCGCGCGCCGAGCCAACGCGGCACATGCGACACGCCGATGCGGATCTCAGGCGCGTCCTGGAGCTGCGTGAACGGCTCGCCGTAGATGTCGAGCAGCGCCTGGCGATAGATGCGGTAATGCGGAAACACCGACTCGCCGCGCAGCAGATTGCCCCAGTAGGCGTTGCGCTTGTTGTGGCGCAGCGCATCCTCGTAGTAGCGCATGACCCAGTCGGCGTCGCGCGTGTAGAGCATGCACGCGGTAGCGGCGCCCGCCGAAATACCCGTAATGACGCGCGGGCGAATGCGCAGTTCGGGCTGGACGATGTCCCAGAACCCCGCCTGCCACCAGCAGCGATTGCCGCCGCCGGCGAAAACCACCTGATCGAACATGCCTTCTGCGTCCTTCGAAGCGACCGAAACCGATCGGAAGCACCAAGCTTAATCGAGCAGCGCGTAGGTCGAGGTCGCGTGAACCGCCATCCGGCCGTCTTCGTCGTAGAGTTCTATTTCACCGAACACCAGATTACGGCCCATGCGCAGCACGCGCGCCGTCACGAGCACGTCGCCTTTGCGCACCGCGCGCATGAAATTCGTGTTCAGCGCGACGGTCGTCATGGGCTTGAAGCCGCCGAGCGCGGCCGTGATCGCGACGATCATGGCCGTATCCGCCGCCGCCATGAACACCTGGCCGCAGATCACGCCGCCCGAATGGCGCAGCTCGCCGGAAAACGGCAGGCGCAGGGTGGCGCTGTCTTCCGAGACCTCGACGGGCTTCATCCCGAGCGCGCGCACCCACGGGGCCAGCACGCGCTCCAGCAGCGCGTCGATTGCGTTGTCGTCCATCGTTTGCCTTTGTGGATTGCCGTGCGACGATTCCAGCCGATTGCCACCGACCTCGGCCAGCTTCGGCTTCGGCAAACAGGCGGTGCACAGCGACTGGCTTGAAACCTGGCTTGATGCCAGGAGTGGCGACATCATACCGGGACAGCACGGCCCCCGTGGTAATGGCGCAAACGCCGGCGCAGACGGAGCCTGCGCCGCATCGACAAACTATTTTTGGATAATTTACAGAGAGGGCTTGCCAAGTCCCTAAAAGTCCTGCATAATCTTTCTTCTGTTGGGGGCGTTAGCTCAGTTGGTAGAGCAGCGGACTCTTAATCCGTAGGTCGAGTGTTCGAGTCACTCACGCCCCACCAGCGAATTCAGCCAAAAAGCCCGATCCTTGCGATCGGGCTTTTTGCATTTCTCCCCGACCACAGGCCTGAATTACTTCGCGCGCCTCACGTGACGCGACGCCTGCTTCGGACGCGGCAGCCAGCGGCCAAGCGCCTCGAAGCCGTCGAGCTGGCGCAGCAGCGTGTCGACGGTCGAAAGCTGAACGTGTGTCAGATGGTTTTGCTTCAGAAGCGCATGCAGGCGCTTGCGCCAGTACGCGACACCCATCACCGGCATTTCGAAATCGCCAGCCAGCGACGGCGGCATCACGCGCGCGATGTGCGCGATTTCCTGTTCGACGAATGTCATGGCTATCCCCGTTGGTCCTGCCGTGGTTTCTTATCGTATGAAGTACTGTAGGACGCTCCGGGGCGCTCGCCAGCCTACCCGTATGGATAGGTAACAAATAGTCCGACTAAATTGGAATCGACGCCGCCGAAACCGGCGCCTCGCTGCCCCACTCTCGCGCTTCATCGTTCACCGGCAGGCCAGTCATTCACCTTCCATGCTTGCCAGGTCCATCACCGCCATAGGCGGCGAGAAATTTCGGAATCCAGATTATTTCATTCCGAACGAGCTGCCTCGCTTTTCGGGCTCTTCCTATCGGGTCTGGCTGACTAGCTGTTGATCATAGTCAGGTTAACCGACCCGACGATGCTGGACGAGGATCTGAACCAGCTACTGGTCGGCCGCACGCTTGGCGTGATTGGCGGCTTCTTCTTCGGCGTCACGCTCGCGACCCAGATCCTCTAGCCGCCAGCGCTCAGAGGAACGGCTTGCCGTCCACCTGTTCATAGACGACTTTGCCGTCGTCGTCCTCGAACTGCTCCAGGTAGTTACGGGCGCCGCACAGCGGACACCGGAACAAGGGCCCCTGCCCTTCGTTCTTGATCACGACCTCGCTTTGTTCCCACGGGGTGCCACACGACTGGTTGCGGCAAACGAATGTACTCGACATGCAGACTCTCCTGACTGTTACCGGTGCAAAGCCTACCGCAAGTGCGGCCCGCGCGCCGCAAATCTCCGACTCCCGCCGCGATTACGCTGCCAGGCTGTTCACTTCTTGAGCAGTTGGCCGCCCTTTTGTTCCGGCCTGACGCAATCGCGCGATGGCTCGCGTGGTCCGCGCACCGCGCATTTGCATGACGCGCGTGTGCCGTGCCGCTACCGCACGGCACAACGCCGCGGCGCCGCCGCGCAGGCATGGTTCTCGCGTTAGCGTGCCGCGGTAGCGCGGCCTCGCCGCGTCCATCCATATCGAGATCGAGAACACAGAGGAGCACGCAGATGAATCACGCGGACATGCAATTCCTGACCACCGAATTCCCGTACAAGAAACAGTATGGCAACTTCATCGGCGGCGAGTGGGTCGCGCCGCTCGGCGGCGAGTATTTCGACGATATTTCGCCCATCACCGGCCACGCGTTCACGTCCATCCCGCGCTCGCGCGAAGCCGACATCGAACTCGCACTCGACGCCGCACACAAAGCCAAGGCCGCCTGGGGCAAGACCTCGCCCACCGGGCGCGCCAATATCCTCAACCGCATTGCCGATCGCATCGAGCAGAACCTCCACACGCTCGCCGTGGCCGAGACCATCGACAACGGCAAGCCGCTGCGCGAAACGCTCGCCGCCGACATCCCGCTCGCCGCCGACCACTTCCGCTATTTCGCGGGCTGCGTGCGCGCGCAGGAAGGCGGCATCTCCGAGATCGATCACGATACGGTCGCGTATCACTTCCATGAGCCGCTCGGCGTGGTCGGCCAGATCATTCCGTGGAACTTCCCGATTCTCATGGCCGCGTGGAAGCTCGCGCCGGCGCTCGCGGCCGGCAACTGCGTGGTGCTCAAGCCCGCCGAGCAGACGCCCGCGTCGTTCCTCGTGCTCGCCGAACTGATCCAGGACCTGCTGCCGCCCGGCGTGCTCAACGTGGTGAACGGCTTCGGCCTCGAAGCGGGCAAGCCGCTCGCCTCGAACAAGCGCATCGCGAAGATCGCCTTCACGGGCGAAACCACCACGGGCCGCCTCATCATGCAGTACGCGAGCCAGAACATCATTCCCGTAACGCTGGAACTGGGCGGCAAGAGCCCGAACATCTTCTTCGCCGACGTGCTCGACCACGACGACAGCTTTTTCGACAAGGCGCTCGAAGGCTTCGCGATGTTCGCGCTCAACCAGGGCGAAGTGTGCACGTGCCCGTCGCGTGTGCTCATCGACGAGAAGATCTATGACCGCTTCATGGAGCGTGCGCTCAAGCGCGTAGCGGCGATCCAGCAGGGCCACCCGCTCGACACGAAAACGATGATCGGCGCGCAGGCCTCGCAGGAGCAGCTCGAGAAGATCCTCTCGTATATCGACCTCGGCAAGCAGGAAGGCGCGCAATGCCTGATTGGCGGCGAGCGCAACAGCCTCACGGGCGAACTCGGCGAGGGCTATTACGTGAAGCCCACTGTCTTCCGCGGCCACAACAAGATGCGCATCTTCCAGGAAGAAATTTTCGGACCCGTGGTGTCCGTCACGACCTTCAAGACGGAGGAGGAAGCACTGGAAATCGCCAACGACACGCTCTACGGCCTCGGTGCAGGCGTGTGGACGCGCGACGGCACGCGTGCCTACCGCTTCGGCCGCGCGATCCAGGCGGGGCGCGTGTGGACCAACTGCTACCACGCTTACCCGGCGCACGCGGCGTTTGGCGGCTACAAGCAGTCGGGCATCGGGCGCGAGAACCACAAGATGATGCTCGACCACTACCAGCAAACGAAGAACCTGCTCGTGAGCTATAGCGAGCAGCCGCTCGGGTTCTTCTGATCGCGCTGTGTGCCCTGTGCGTCGCGCACGGTGTTTTGCGGTCGAGCGGCCGCAGCCGCGCGCGACGCCCCTTCGTTGCACCTTGAGAGGAGCGTCGCAACATGGTCGAACGCGTTACCGCCACGCCGGCCGCGCTCGCGCTGATCGAGCAGTTGGCGCGCGAGCACGGGTCCCTGCTCTTTCACCAGTCGGGCGGCTGCTGCGACGGCAGCGCGCCCATGTGCTTTCCCGTCGGCGAGTTCATGGTCGGCAATGCCGACGTGCAGTTGGGAGAAATCGGCGGGATGTCCTTCTATATGACGGAGGCGCAGTTTGAGTACTGGCAGCACACCCAGCTCATCATCGACGCCGTGCCAGGCAACGGCGGCATGTTTTCGCTCGAACGACCCACGGGCCTGCGCTTTCTTACGCGCTCGCGGCTCTACGACGACGAAGAGAACGCGTGGCTCGAGGCGCATCCGGTGACGCGCGTGAGCTTGTGAGGCTCAGGCGCCCGGCACGCCAGGGGCGTCGCACGGAGCGTGGTGCTATCTTGGTTCGCAGGCGCTGCGCATTCGCGCGGCCATCGCACCGGGAGACGCCATCATGCAAAACCACGACGTGAAACTCCTCACCCTCGAGCCGATGGACCTGCTCGCCGTCAGCCACGTGGGTCCGTACATGAAGATCGGCGACGCGTTCTACACGCTCGCGCAATGGCTCGGCGAGCGCAACGTGCGCACGTCGGGCTCGAAGATGGTCGGCATCTATTACGACGATCCCAATACGGTCGAAGAATCGAAGCTGCGCTCAAAGGCGGCGCTGCATCTGGGGCAGGAAACCGATGTGGAGGTCATGGCGCCAGTCGAGAAGTTCCAGCTGCGCGGCGGCGAGCACGCGATGATGCTGCACAAGGGGCCGTATCAAGGGCTCGGCCAGGCGTGGATGTGGTTTTACAACGAAGGATTGCAGAAGCTCGGACGCACGCCGGACTTTTCGGCGCCATCGTTCGAGGTATATCTGAATACGCC
This sequence comes from Paraburkholderia sp. CNPSo 3076, assembly GCF_026343935.1. Taxonomy (NCBI): domain Bacteria; kingdom Pseudomonadati; phylum Pseudomonadota; class Betaproteobacteria; order Burkholderiales; family Burkholderiaceae; genus Paraburkholderia; species Paraburkholderia sp. CNPSo 3076. Next base: position 99,151 of record NZ_JAPMAL010000023.1, read on the forward strand.
CGATGAGGCGACGCCGGATGACCTGAAGACGGAGCTTTATATCCCGCTCGCGTGAGGCGCGCGATTCGCACGGTTTGAACGATGCCGCCGGGACGTTTTCCAGCGGCATCTTCGTTTCCGATGCGAGGGTTCTAAGGTTTTAATAACGTATGTATACGTAAACGTAGTAATAGTTAACAAGCCCCTGGGTATTCTGTGGATAACCCCGGAAAACCATTGAGTAAACAAGGCTGTGGAAAAAACATAACCGTGCGGGCGTTAACGGGACAACGCCAGGCAGCTGCTGGCAACTTTTCCACACTTTGCGCGCAGTCGAAGTTATCCCCGATTCATGCACAGTGATTTCCAGGGGTTTTCCGGGAGTTATCCGCTGGGGGCTGTGGATAGTGCAGGACGCGAATTCCCGCTGTCTTCCAGACAAAAAATAGCGCCTCCAAAGGCGCTTTTTCGCTGTTGAAAATCGCGACGTTAAATCGGGCCTCGCAATCTCGAATTTACGGTCTATAACTTCTGCGAGTAGGCCAGCACGTGACTGTTGATCAAATTGCGCCATGGCCCGAGTGTCGCTCGAAAACGTGAAATAGTGAGAATCGCGAAGGCCACGCAGGCCTGCTCGTTCACTCATGGAGGCGCCGGATGAAACGCCGTGAACTGCTGGCCGTGCTAGCCGCGGGCGCAATGACCCAAGTTTCCACCGGCCAGGCGCAGGAGAGCCCGGCGAAGTACACCAACGAGATCACACTGCCCAAGCCCAAAATCTCCGGCACGGTCTCCCTCGAGGATGCCATCCAGCGCCGCAGGTCCGTACGCACGTTCCGGTCCGACCCGCTGCCTGTCGAGACCATCGGCCAGCTGCTGTGGGCCGGCCAGGGCGTCACCAGCGCGGACGGCAAGCGCGCGGCACCTTCGGCCGGCGCCCTGTATGCGCTTGAACTCTACGCGGTGACCCCCGCGGAGGTGATGCACTACCTGCCTCACGGCCACCGGGCCGAAACGCGAGCGACACCCGATATGCGCCCCAAGCTGAAAGCGCTTGCGCTAAACCAGGCATCTGTCGGGGCGGCGCCGGCCTTGCTCGCGGTGGCTGCCGATCCCAGCCGGCTCAAGCAGCGGTATGGCGCGAGAGCCAGTGTATATAGCGACCTCGAGGCCGGACACGCCGCCCAGAACATGCTGCTGCAGGCCGTCGCGCTCGGGCTCGTCGCCGTGCCCGTGGGCGCGGTCGACGGGCCGCAGGCAGCCCAGGCGCTCGGTTTGCCTTCCGGGCAGAGCGTCGTCTACGTCATCCCGGTGGGCTTTGCGGTTTGAATTGCGGCGTGAGGATGTACAAAAAACAAACGCCCGGTTTTCCGGGCGTTTGTTTTTCAATCACGGCGGCAGCAGACGATCAAACGTCGATATTCCCCGCCCGCAGCGCATTGCTTTCGATAAACGCACGACGCGGCTCGACATCGTCACCCATGAGCGTCGTGAAGATGCCATCGGCGGCGATCGCGTCCTCGATCTGCACGCGCAGCAAACGGCGCACCGTCGGGTCCATCGTCGTTTCCCACAGCTGCCCGGGGTTCATCTCGCCAAGCCCCTTATAGCGCTGCTTCGACACGTTGCGCTCGGCATCGGCGATCAGCCACTTCATCGCGCTCTTGAAGTCGTTCACGGCCATGCTGCGCTCGCCGCGCTTGATTACAGCGTTCTTGCCGATCAAGCCCTTGAACGTATTGGCCGTGTTCACGAGCTGCTGATAGTCGGCGGTGAGCTGGAACTCCTCGTCGATCACCGAGACCTTCACGTTGCCGTGATGGCGGCGCTCCACGCGCAGCGAACGTTGCTCGCGCACCTGGTCGTACATCGGCACCACGCTCACCTCAGGCTTGAGCGGATCGTCGCGCAGCTGCGCTTCGAGCGCACGCGCCGAAGCCTCGGTCGAGGCTTCGCTCGACAGGTCGATCGCTACGCCATCCATGATCGCTTCGAGCGCGCGCTCGTCGTACAGACGCGAGAGACGATCCACCACGCCGCGCGCAAGCTGGTACGAGCGCGCGAGTTCGCCAAGCGCGTCGCCGGAGATCGGCGTCGCACCTTCGTTCGGCACCAGCTCCGAGCCTTGCAGCGCGAGACGCAGCATATGTGCGTTGAGCTCCGAATCGTCCTTGAGATAACGCTCGTCCTTACCCGCCTTGAGCTTGTACAGCGGCGGCTGCGCGATATACACGTAGCCGCGCTCGATCATCTCCGGCATCTGGCGATAGAAGAACGTGAGCAGCAGCGTGCGAATGTGCGCGCCGTCCACGTCCGCGTCGGTCATGATGATGATGCGGTGGTAGCGCAGCTTCTCGAGGTTGTAGTCGTCCTTGCCGATGCCGCAGCCGAGCGCGGTGATCAGCGTGACGATCTGCTCGGAAGACAGCAGCTTGTCGTAGCGCGCCTTTTCGACGTTCAGCACCTTGCCGCGCAGCGGCAGGATTGCCTGGAACTTGCGATCGCGGCCTTGCTTGGCCGAGCCGCCAGCCGAATCGCCCTCGACGATATAGACCTCCGACTTCGCCGGATCCTTTTCCTGGCAGTCCGCGAGCTTGCCCGGCAGGCCCACGCCGTCGAGCACGCCCTTGCGGCGCGTCATTTCGCGCGCCTTGCGCGCGGCGTCACGAGCTCGCGCGGCGTCGACGATCTTGCCGCAAATGGTCTTCGCGTCGTTCGGCGTTTCGAGCAGGAACTCTTCGAGCGCCTTCGCCACGACGTCTTCGACGGGCGCGCGCACTTCCGAGGAAACCAGCTTGTCCTTCGTCTGCGAGCTGAATTTCGGCTCCGGCACCTTCACCGAAAGCACGCACGACAAACCTTCGCGCATGTCGTCGCCCGAGGTTTCCACCTTGGCCTTCTTTGCGATTTCGTTGTCGGCGATGTACTTGTTGATGACGCGCGTCATCGCCGCGCGCAGGCCGGTCAAGTGCGTGCCGCCGTCGCGCTGCGGGATGTTGTTCGTGAAGCACAGCACGCTTTCGTTGTAGCTGTCGTTCCACTGCATCGCCACTTCGACGCCCACGCCGTCTTTCTCGCCCTGAATGTAGAAGATGGTCGGGTGCAGGACCTGCTTGGCCTTGTTGATGTACTCGACAAAGCCCTTCACGCCGCCCGCGAAGGCAAAATCGTCTTCCTTGCCCGTGCGCTGGTCGGTCAGGCGAATGCGCACGCCGTTGTTCAGGAACGAGAGCTCGCGAATACGCTTGGCGAGAATGTCGTAGTGGTACTCCACGCTGCCGAAGATGGTTTCGTCGGCCATGAAGTGCACTTCGGTGCCGCGATTTTCGGTGTCGCCGAGCAGTTGCATGGGCGAGACCGTGTGGCCGTCGCGCTCTTCGAGCACACGGTTCTGCGGCACGCCACGGTGAAATTCCATGAAGTGCTTCTTGCCGTTGCGGCGCACCGTGAGACGCAGGAAGCTCGAGAGCGCGTTCACGCACGACACGCCCACGCCGTGCAGGCCGCCCGAGACCTTGTAGCTGTTCTGGTCGAACTTGCCGCCCGCGTGCAGCTCGGTCATCACGATTTCGGCGGCGCTGCGCTTCGGATCGTGCTTGTCGTCCATCTTCACGTCCGTGGGAATGCCGCGGCCGTTGTCGGTGATCGAGATGGAGTTGTCCGCGTGGATCACCACGCGGATGTCGTTACAGTAGCCGGCGAGGGCTTCGTCGATCGAGTTGTCCAGCACTTCGAAGACGAGATGGTGCAGACCGGTGCCGTCCGACGTGTCGCCGATGTACATCCCGGGCCGCTTGCGCACTGCCTCCAGACCTTCGAGGATCTGGATCGACGAGGCGCCATAGCTGCTGTTGTCGGGTTGCGAGTTGTTCGTATCAGTCATGGAATTTTCCGGTTCTGCGTACTGCCTGTGTTACTGCTCGAGACTTTTTCAAAAAGCCATAAAAACGCCAAAGGGGCGCAGCGCCCCCTGGTGTTCTTCTTCTGTCGCGCTTTTTAGATGCGCATCGGCATCACCACGTACTTGAATTCCTCGTTCTCGGGAATCGTGATGAGCGCGCTGGAGCTGGCGTCGCCGAGGCTCACTTCCAGCGTGTCGACCTTCAGGTTCGCGAGGACGTCGAGCAGATACGTGACGTTGAACCCGATGTCGATGGTGTCGCCCTGGTAGGCGATTTCCAGCTCTTCCTGCGCCTCTTCCTGGTCGGCGTTGGTCGACATGATCTTGAGCTGGCCCGGCTCGATGATGCAGCGCACGCCCTTGAACTTGTCGGACGTGAGAATCGCCGCGCGTTGCAGCGAGCGTTGCAGTTCTTCGCGGCCGATCTGGAAGGTGTTCTTGTGCGCCTTCGGGATCACGCGCTGGAAGTCGGGGAACTTGCCTTCCACGAGCTTCGAGACGAGCTCGACCTGGCCGAACGTGAACTTCACCTGGGTCGAACCGATGTCGATCTTCAGCACGTCGTCGATGTCTTCGAGCAGGCGCTGGAGTTCGAGAATGGTCTTGCGCGGGATGATGACTTCCTGGCGCGCGAACGAGCCTTCGATCTTCATCGACGAGAACGCGAGACGGTGGCCGTCGGTCGCGACTGCCATGAGCTGGTCGCCGTCCACGACGAGCAGCATGCCGTTCAGGTAGTAACGGATGTCCTGCTGCGCCATGGCGAAATACACCATGCCGAGCAACTGGCGGAATGTCTTCTGCGGCACCGCGAGGTTCGCGCCGAAGTCCCTGGCTTGCGCCACCGTGGGGAACTCGTCCGCGGCGAGCGTTTGCAAGGCGAAGCGGCTCTTGCCCGACTGCACCGTGAGGCGCTTGTCGGCGAGCGTGAGCGTGACCTGGCCGTCGGGCATGGCGCGCAGGATGTCCAGCAGCTTGCGCGCGGCGACGGTCGTGGCCACCTGGTCGTTGCCGACGCCGAAGTCGGCGGTCGTGGTGATCTGCAACTCGAGGTCGGTCGACAGGAACGAGACGTCGGAACCGGTTTTGGTGATCAGCAGATTGGCGAGGATCGGCAACGTGTGGCGGCGTTCGACAATGCCGCTCACCGTTTGCAGCGGCCTCAGCAGGTTATCGCGTTCGGTCTTGACCAGTTGCATAGAGTTCCTTCGTTGATGTGACGGTCTGCGCGCCCGCCTGGCGCCGGTTTTGCCGACATGACCCCACGTATGTCACGCGACCCCGGCGCCGCTCTGGCGGTTAATGCAGCACAGGCCGCGGCGTGGTTCCCGCCCCGGACCGCCGGGCGGTTAAACCCATATTGTGCCTGAAAACGGACCACTTCCCTAAATTGGGGGCGATCCGCGAAATAAACAAGGCAAACCTTCGGGTTGCGGCCGTCCGCCCCGCCATTCCGGTGCCGCCTGGCTGTGTATTACCCCTTCAGCGTCTGCTCGAGCACGTGCAGCTCATGATTGAGCTGGGCGTCCTTGGTGCGTTCGTCGGCGATCTTGCGCACGGCGTGCAGTACCGTGGTGTGGTCGCGGCCGCCGAACAGCTCGCCGATTTCCGGCAGGCTCTTCTGCGTGAGCTCCTTGGCCAGATACATGGCGATCTGGCGCGGGCGCGCGATGTTCGCCGGGCGCTTTTTCGAATACATGTCGGCGACCTTGATGCTGTAGAAGTCCGCCACCGTCTTCTGGATGTTTTCGACCGAAATCTGGCGGTTCTGCACCGTCAGCAGGTCCTTGAGCGCTTCCTTGGTCAGCTCGATCGAGATCTCGCGGCCGTGGAACTTCGAATACGCGAGGATCTTGCGCAGCGCGCCTTCGAGTTCGCGCACGTTCGAGCGCAGGTGTTTGGCGACGAAGAACGCCACGTCCTCGTTCAGGCTCACGCCTTCCGACTGCGCCTTGCGCATCAGGATCGCCACGCGCATTTCCAGCTCGGGCGGCTCGATCGCCACGGTCAGGCCCGAGTCGAAGCGCGAGATCAGGCGGTCGTCGATACCCGAGATTTCCTTCGGATACGTATCGCTCGTGATGATCACCTGCGCCTTGTTGGCGACGAGCGCCTCGAACGCGTAGAAGAACTCTTCCTGCGTGCGCGACTTGCCCGAGAAGAACTGAATATCGTCGATCAGCAGCAGGTCGAGCGAATGGTAGTAACGCTTGAACTCGTCGAACGCCTTGCGCTGGTAGGCCTTCACCACGTCGGACACATACTGTTCGGCGTGGATGTAGCGGATGCGCGCGCCCGGCTTGTCGAGCAGCAGCTGGTTGCCGATCGCGTGGATCAGGTGGGTCTTGCCGAGGCCCACGCCGCCGTAGAGGAACAGCGGGTTGTATGAGATGCCGGGGTTGTCGGCGACCTGGATCGCGGCGGCGCGCGCGAGCTGGTTCGCCTTACCCGTCACGAAGTTGTCGAACGTGAGCACCGGGTTGAGCTTCGAGCGCTCGTAGGTCGGGTCCGGTTCGCCGCTCGAAGCGGCCGCGGCCGCCCCCTGGCCCGGACGCCATGTGCGGCGGCCGGCGGCGGCTTCGTTGGCGTCGAGGCTGGGCAGATCGAGGTCGGCGGCGTCTTCGGCGGTGGCCTGCGCGGCGGCGGCCGACGCGGCTTGCACCATGCCCGCGAGTCCCGTCCCGCCAGTCAAGGCGGACGGCTGCGGCGCGGCGGCTGCGCTCATGACCGACGCTGCCGCAGACGCGGCAGCCAGCGGCGCGCGCGACGCGGCGGGTGCCGCTGCGACGTGAGGCGCGCGCATGCCCGCCTTCGGATCGAGGACGAACTGCACGTCGACCGGGGTCTGCCAGAAGTCGCGCGCCAGATCGGTAATCCGGCCCGAGAACTGGCTCTTGACCCAGTCGAGCTTGAAACGGTTGGGAGCGGCTATCTGCAGCGTGTTCGCCGCAGCATCGAAGGCAACCGGGGCCAACGGTTTAATCCACGTCACGTACTGCTGGGGCGTTAGCTCACGCTCCAGTAGTGCGGAACAGTGTTGCCAGAATTCGTTCATCGAGTTGCTGTGGTCGTTTTGTTTGCATGCGTTGCGGTCGCTCCGCTCTTGTCGCACAAACGCGACGAGGCCCTGACGAGGCGACGGCAATGGCTCCGGAAGCCCGCGCGGCAAAGGTCTTGCGGCAAGCAGGCGGGCCGGAGCGGCATGCAGGATTCTTGGGATAGGCGAGATTCTAACGCCGAAATACCCTCACCAGGAAGTTATCCACAGGGACGGATCAACGCACGCTCGTTCGTGCCCTCGCCACGGTCGATGCAGGCGCTGCGCGCCCGGTCAGAAGGTTCGATCGCCTAACCTATTGACGGCCAACGAAAAACCGGCTTAAATAGCGGGTTCCTCGAAAACCAATCCCTAGTACCACCGGCCATTGCCTTTTTCCGCGATGCTCGCCGCGGTCAAAACTCAACAGTGAGAGCAACATGAAACGTACTTTCCAACCTTCCGTTACCCGTCGCAAGCGTACCCACGGTTTCCGCGTGCGCATGAAGACCGCTGGTGGCCGCAAAGTGATCAACGCACGTCGTGCGAAGGGTCGCAAGCGCCTCGCCGTCTAAGTCGGGCAGCATCGCTATCAGCGAAATCACGGGTAGCGGCCCGCTCGCGAGCACGGCGAACAGGACGAACCTGGTAACTGATCGGGGCGTCATGCCGTCGCGAACGCAAGCCGCTTTTCCGAAAGCCGCAAGGCTACTGAAAACGGATGAGTTCTCATCCGTTTTTCGTTTGCGCCCCTGGCGCCGCACCGAGCACTTCGTCGTGTACGGGCGGCCCACCGGCAACGAGGCGCGGCTCGGGCTCGTGATCGGCAAGAAGTACGCACCGCGCGCGGTCACGCGCAACCTGGTGCGCCGGATTGCCCGCGAAGCGTTTCGTGTGCGCCGTGCGCAGTTCGAAGGTTTCGACCTGCTGCTGCGCCTGCATACGAAGTTCGACCGCAAGGCACGGCCGGCCGCGTCTTCGCCGGGGCTCAAAGCTTTGTGCCGCGGCGAGATCGAGACGCTGCTCGAAAAGGCCGCGCGCGAAGTCACGCGGCGTGGCAGTGCTGCGCCTGCGACATCTGCGCGCACCCCTTGCGCGGCGCAGGCTGCGGCGCCAAATGGGCAGGCAGCCGGGGAACCGGCGCAGACCCAGGCCAGTAAAGATTTGCCGCCGGACGAGAGCAAGACCCGCGCATCATGAGCGGGGCGCGCGAGTCCGGCATATCCGACGTCGCCGCCGCGCAAGCGGCACGTGGTTCGTCATCGAACGCGGCGAAGCCAGGCCGCAACGCCATGCAAACGGTATTGATCGCACTGCTGCGTTTCTACAAGCTCGCCGTGAGTCCCCTCCTCGGCAGCCGGTGCCGTTTTTATCCTTCCTGTTCGGATTACGCACGCGAGGCAATCCAGTATCATGGCGCCGCGCGTGGGACTTACCTCGCCGCGCGGCGGCTGTGCCGCTGCCATCCGTTTTCGGCGGGCGGCGTCGATCTCGTCCCGCCTGCATCTCCGAAAAAGCGCTGACGCGCCATTCCATCGACACTGAGACAACGCATGGATATCAAACGCACCGTCCTATGGGTCATCTTCTTCATGTCAGCTGTCATGCTGTACGACAACTGGCAGCGCGACCATGGACGCCAGTCGATGTTCTTCCCGAACGCGACGCAAACGCAGACGCAAACCGCCGCAGGCGGCCCTGCGCCGGCTAGCGCCGCCAACGGCGCGTCCGACCTGCCGACGGCCGCTGCCGCGGGCCAGGCGCCGACGAACACCGCCCAGCCGGCTGCAGCCGCAGCACAGCTCGTTCACTTTCGCACCGACGTCTACGACGGCGTGATCGACACGCGTGGCGGCACGCTCGTGAAGCTCTCGCTCGTGAAGGAAAGCGCCGACGGCAAGGGTCCCGACCAGTACATCACGCTGTTCGATCACACGAACGACCACACGTACCTCGCGCGCACTGGCCTGCTCGGCGGCGACTTCCCGAACCACAACGACGTGTTCACGGCGGTCGAAGGCCCGCGCGAGCTGACTGGCGACGCCAACTCCTTCCAGGTCGCGCTGCAGTCGCCCGAGAAAGGCGGCGTGAAGGTCACCAAGACCTACACGTTCACGCGCGGCAGCTACGTGATCGGCGTGGACTGGAAGGTGCAGAACGTCAGCGGCGCGCCGGTTTCGCCCACGCTCTACATGGAAATCGTGCGTGACAGCCAGCCGGTCGAAACGCCGCGCTTTTCGCACACCTTCATCGGACCGGCGGTGTACTCGAACGAGCATCACTTCCAGAAGATCACGTTCGGCGACATCGACAAGAACAAGGCCGACTTCGTGACCCAGGCCGATAACGGCTGGATCGCGATGGTGCAGCACTACTTCGCGACCGCGTGGATTCCGCAGCAAGGCGCCAAGCGCAGCATCTACGTCGAGAAGTTCGACAACTCGCTCTATCGCGTGGGTGTGAAGCAGCCGCTCGGCACGATCGCACCGGGTGCGACGGACACCGTGCAGGCTCGCCTCTTCGCGGGTCCCCAGGAAGAGCGCATGCTCGAAGGCATCGCGCCGGGTCTGGAGCTCGTGAAGGACTACGGCTGGGTGACGATCATCGCCAAGCCGCTCTTCTGGCTGCTCGAGAAGATCCACGGCTACGTGGGCAACTGGGGCTGGTCGATCGTGCTGCTCACGCTGCTCATCAAGGCCGTGTTCTTCCCGCTCTCTGCCGCCAGCTACAAGTCGATGGCGCGCATGAAGGAAATCACGCCGCGCATGCAGGCGCTGCGCGAGCGCTTCAAGAGCGACCCGCAGAAGATGAACGCGGCGCTCATGGAGCTCTACAAGACCGAGAAGGTGAATCCGTTCGGCGGCTGTCTGCCGGTGGTGATCCAGATCCCGGTGTTCATCTCGCTGTACTGGGTGCTGCTCTCGTCGGTGGAAATGCGTGGCGCGCCGTGGATTCTCTGGATTCACGACCTCTCGCAGCAGGACCCGTTCTTCATCCTGCCGGTGCTGATGGCCGTCTCGATGTTCGTGCAGACCAAGCTGAACCCGACGCCGCCGGACCCCGTCCAGGCGAAGATGATGATGTTCATGCCGATCGCGTTCTCGGTCATGTTTTTCTTCTTCCCGGCCGGCCTCGTGCTGTACTACGTCGTGAACAACGTGCTGTCGATTGCGCAGCAGTACTACATCACGCGCATGATGGGCAAAGGCAAGAAGAAGGCCGCCTGAGTGCCGGGGCGGCAGTGATGCCGCCACCTGAATCAGGGCTCGAAAAAAAGCCGTCCGGTGCGAACCGGACGGCTTTTTGCATGGTTGGAGCGCCATTTCCTTGACGGCGCAGAGCGCAGCGTTCGTGTGTGCGCGTTAGTTCTTCTCGGCGTCGCCGTAGAATTGGGCGACCAGTTCCTGCACGAGATAGCGGTGATGGGCGCTGAGCGACTCGATTTTCGAGGCCAGTTCGAGCGTTTCCTCGGAAACCGGATATTTGCCGTCAGGCTTGCGGGGCCGCGGCACGGTCGAGCCCGCCTTGCCCGGAGGACCGTAGTGCAGCCAGTGGATGTCCACATCGAACCATTTCGCCAGCGTCTCCAGCTTGTCCTGCGTGGGAATGGTGCGGCCACTCAGCCATTTGTGAGCGGTTTGCGGCGAAACCGGATGTTCGCCGTGATGGCGCAGATTGAACCGGTTCGCCAGGTCGGTGCTGCCGCGTAGTTTTTCGGGTGCGCGCTTCATCGCGAACCTGAGACGTTCGGCAAAGGCGGCTTTTTCGTCGGATGTCGGCATGGGCCAGATTGTGCGGCCCGAAATAGCCGAAGATGACAACCAGTTAGGCTACATTTAACGTATAAAAGCGAGAATTCACCTGCTTCTGGCTTCCGTATGACTTCGGTCGAGATCCCCACGAATTCCCTTGTGGAAAGCCGTTGGCGGGATTTGGCGCTCGAATTATCTGAAATCTGACAGAATTCCTTAAGACTAATCTTAGCTAATTTAAGATAAAGCGAGACGATTCTCAGCCGGGTTGCCAGCCGGAAAACGCCCTGTCCGGCGCGTTACAATGCCTCGCGTTTTGCGAGTGCTCGCAAGACCGCAGTGAGTCCGCGCACGCCATCCCGATTCCAGCCCTGCTCTACGGTCCGCCCATCATGCTCGCCACCGATTCCGATCCCATCGTTGCCATTGCTACTGCGCCCGGACGCGGCGGGATTGGTGTCGTGCGCGTCTCGGCCGGCCGCGCCGGCGCGGCGGCGACGGTCGCGTTGATGCAGGCCCTCACAGGCCAGGAGCTGGTTGCGCGCCACGCGAGCTACGTGCCGTTCCTCGACGGCGCCGGCACTGTGCTCGACCGGGGGATCGCGCTGTCGTTCCCCGCGCCGCATTCGTATACCGGCGAGCACGTACTCGAACTGCAGGGCCACGGCGGCCCGATCGTGCTGCAACTCGTTTTGCAGCGCTGCATCGAGGCCGGCCGCGAGTTCGGGCTGCGCCTCGCCGAGCCTGGCGAATTTACGCGGCGCGCGTTCCTCAACGACAAACTCGATCTGGCCCAGGCGGAAGCCGTGGCCGATCTGATCGAGGCGAGCACCGAAGCGGCGGCGCGCTCGGCCGGCCGCTCGCTCGACGGCGCGTTCTCGCGCGACATTCACGCGCTCGTGGACGACGTCGTAACGTTGCGCATGCTCGTGGAGGCGACGCTCGATTTCCCCGAAGAAGAGATCGACTTCCTCGAGGCCGCGGACGCACGCGGCAAGCTCTCACGCATTCGCGATCAGCTCGACCACGTGCTCTCCGAAGCGCGCCAGGGCGCGCTGCTGCGCGAGGGACTTTCGGTCGTGCTCGCGGGACAACCCAACGTGGGCAAGTCGTCGCTGTTGAACGCGCTGGCAGGCGCGGAACTCGCGATCGTGACGCCCGTGGCCGGCACGACGCGCGACAAGATTTCCCAAACCATCCAGGTCGAAGGCATCCCGCTGCATGTGATCGACACGGCCGGTTTGCGCGACACGGAGGACGAAGTCGAGAAGATCGGCATCGAGCGCACGTGGAGCGAGATCGGCCGCGCAGACGTGGTGTTGCATCTGCTCGATGCGCGCACGGGCATGAACGCCGAAGACGAGACGATCGCCGCGCGCTTTCCCGCCGGGGTGCCGGTCGTGCGCGTGCTCAACAAGACCGACCTGACCGGTGTGCCGCCCGAAGTGGCGAAGCGTCGTGCCGGGAACGGCAGCGAAGTCTGCGAGTTGCGTCTTTCGGCAAAACAGGGCAACGGCGTCGGGCTGCTGCGCGCCGAGTTGCTGCGCATTGCGGGCTGGCAGGCGGACGCGCAAAGCGTCTACCTCGCGCGCGAGCGGCATCTCATCGCGCTGCGTGCGGCGCGCGAGCATCTCGCACACGCGGCGGCGCACGCCGACCAGAATTCGCAATTGCTCGATCTGTTCGCCGAAGAGCTACGGCTCGCGCAGGAATCGCTGAATTCGATCACTGGCGAATTCACCTCCGATGACCTGCTGGGCGTGATTTTCAGCCGCTTTTGTATCGGGAAGTAACCCGCAAGCGCACCCCGCCCTATTCTTCTTCAGCCTGGAACAATCCCTTCGAAGCCCGAGGGTTAACCCTCGTCGGCAATCCTCCTAGACTTTCGCTCATCGGATGCAGGCATGTTGTCGCACCGAATCAAAAGCCGAAGGAGGTAGTTAGCATGAAGTCCCTGATCCAGACCGTAGCCGTTGCCGTTGCACTCGTGGTGCCGATGGCATCGTTCGCACAATCGAATGCGCCCGTGACCCGCGCCCAGGTGCGCGCCGAGCTCGAGCAGCTCGCGAAGGCGGGCTGGCGTCCGGGCGCAGGGGCGGACCCGCACTATCCCGACGATCTTCTCGCAGCCGAAGCCAAGGTAGCCGCCGCGAACGGCGCAACGAGCGGCTACGGCGGCGCGGCAGCCGGCAACTCGGATGCAGGCCGCCCGGCGGTGCCCAAGGCCGACTGGAACGCGATGTATAACCATCCGTAACACGGCAATATCGCTGAAACGCTTGCCATCATCTCCTGCAGGCGTTTCGCATACCTGAACGAATACCTCCGCCGTCGTTGAAGCGACGGCTTCGCTCGGGCCTTCTGGACCGGGCGCTTTTTCCAGCGACCGTCAAGCAAATCGGCGACGCTGCTCAAAAGCAAAGCTTGTTCAGCCTCACCTCTGCGCACTACGAGCTAACCGCCAGGTCATTTAATTCGTAGTGCGATCTATCTTCAAGTTCACAAGCAGGCGATCGTCTTGCGCGCGCCTCAACGCTGCCGCTCGCTAACGCGCCCCGCTCTGCCTCCATAAACGCACAACTGCCGCGGTGTGCGGCTGTAATTTGTGGACACACATCGTTGCTTTTCCAAACCTTTGCCTCGGCATGGCTCGCCGACAATCGGCGGTATAGGAGAACGACGATGAAAACACTCTTCTGTGCAATTGCTCTGGTTGGCTTGTCAGCCGGCCTCACGGGTTGTGTGGTGGCGCCGCCGTACGCGTACGCGCCTGCGCCAGCCTACGGCTATGGCTATGGCTATGGCTATGGCTATGGCTATGCGCCGGGCTACTATGCGGCGCCGTCGGTAGATATCGGGGTTGGCGTGGGCGGCTATTACGGCCACGGCTGGCGACGTTAAGGGGACCGTAACAAGCCGTCTGAAAGGTTGATGTCTGACGTATGAACTTGACCTATCCGATGTGATAGCTGGACACGCGCCGCCGCCGAACTAAAGTGGCGGGACAGGTTTTCACAAGACGTTGGGCCAGCGCACGGGGGCAACCATGAGATTCATCGACGACGAGATCGCGCATATCACGCGTGTAATGGCGCCCTCGTTATCTGCTGGCACGACGCCGGCTGTCTTTTCATTCGATTACTGGTACGCGCGCCTGTGCGCATTGCTCGACCTTGCCCAGATTACGCCGTCCCAGTTCCGCACCGTCGACGCGCTCATGGTCGAACTCGAATCGCGCCAGGCTGCCACCGGCGCAGCGGTGCGCGAGGCGCTGGCCGCCTGACTCACCGGTTCACGCGTTTGCTTCGCAAGCGCGCCGCGCCGCGAATTCCCGCTTAACCTCGCCATGTCACCCGAGCATGGATTAGCCCGCGCGAGCGGGCTTTTTTCTTTTCCGGGGCGCTCGCAACGGGCTGGCAGACGTAAAAAGACCGCGGCAGGGGCCGCGGTCAAGAGCTTGCCATCAGGCATCCTACGCGGCGCCGAGGGGTGGTCGCCGCCACACCATTCTCGCGGCTCGCCCAAGGCGCAGCAACGCTTCGCGCCCCGATTTGACAATCCTTAACGTTTCGGCCGACCTGGTGCGCGCTCTTGAAAACGTCGCGTGCCCCCTGCATGTAGAGCCCACTTTTTTCGGAGATTCAGATCGTGGGCAGACGACCTTCCTTCATTGACGATCTGGCTCGCGGCGTCCCTCCCGACGGCGCGGGCCAGCGCCCGGGCTTCGACGACGACGCGCTCCTCGACGCCTATTCGCGCACCGTGATCGGCGCGCTGGAGCGCGTGCAGCCGGCCGTCGCGCATATTGCCGTCGAGCGCCGCGCATCGGGCCCGGCCCCCGCGCGCGGCGGCAGCGGCTCGGGCTTCCTGTTCACGCCGGACGGCTACTTGCTGACGAACAGCCACGTCGTGCATGGCGCAAGCAGGCTGAGCGTGACGCTTGCGGACGGCACGACGCAGAGCGCCGACCTCGTCGGCGACGACCCGAGCACGGATCTCGCCGTGCTGCGTATCGGCGCGCCAGAGGCGCTGACGCACGCGCAGCTCGGCGATTCGGCGGGCCTGCGCGTCGGGCAGATCGCGATCGCCGTGGGTAGCCCGCTCGGCCTTGCGCAAACGGTGACGACGGGCGTGGTGTCGGCGCTCGGCCGCTCACTGCGTTCAGAGTCCGGCCGCATGATCTACGACGTGATCCAGACGGACGCCGCGCTCAATCCGGGCAACTCGGGCGGTCCGCTGATCAATTCGGTGGGCCAGGTGATTGGTGTGAATACGGCGATCATTCCGGGTGCGCAGGCCATCTGCTTCGCCACGGCCATTGACACGGCAAAGTGGGTCATCACGCAACTCTTCGCGCACGGCCGGGTGCGGCGGGCCTATATCGGCATTGCCGGGACCACAGTGCCGATCGCGCGCAAGGTGCAGCGTTATTTCGGCCTGAGCGCGACAACTGGCGTGCGGGTGATGGAGATCGTCAAGGGCAGTCCCGCTGCGCTCGGCGGCCTGCGCGTGGACGACTCGATCGTGACGATCGATGGCGTGCCGGTGGACGGTATCGACACACTGCAGCGTCTCTTCGATGTTTCGCGCATTGATCGCGCAGTGGAGATCGGTGTGATCCGCTTGACGCAGCGACTCGACCTGAGCGTGACACCCGTCGAGCAGACGAGCTAGGCGCAAGGAGCGACCTATGCGATCGGCGGCGCACCGTGGCGTGCGCCGCTTCATGAATTACCAGCCGCCGCCAGGCTGGGCATAAACCGGCGGTTGTCCGTAGCCGGGCTGCGCGTAGCCGTCGTCATATTGCGGCGGCGGCGCGGTCTGGACCGGCGCGCAAGGCACGTAGCGGCCCGAATACTGGTCGTAGCACGCCGCGCCGGCCGGGGCGGCGGCATAAACCGGCGCGGGCTGCGCATACACTGGCGCGGGCTGCACATAGGCCGGCTGAGCCGGGTAGGCCACCGCCGGACCGCTGTTCAGCACGGCGCCCACCGCGGCGCCAATCAACGCGCCACCAACCAGCGCACCCACCACGTCACCGCCGTGATCGTGCGCGCTCGCGGGGCCCGCCGCCACCGCACACCCAGCCAGCACCAGGACGGCCGCCATCTTTCGCATGTCGTTCTCCCTGAGAACCTTTGAAAACATGCGAGCGATTGTCAGCCCGATTGCTGGATACAGGTGCTGCAAGTGGTAACGCCGAATTACTGGAAGGTGTGGCTTGCCAGCGCGCGCTGGCCGGGAGCGAATCCCGTCAGCGTGCGTGCTCGCCGTGGTGCGCGTCTGCCTCGTGTGCGCGCGGCGTGCTACCGCGCTGCCCGGCAGACGGACAGAGAAGGGTGAGCGCGATGGATAGCACCATCAGCACGAACAATGCGACGAAGTACGCCATCCAGGAGAACTCGAAATCCACGAGTGCCACCCATGTGCTTCGGCGCGTTCATCCGCGCGATGCGTGCTCCCGCTCAGTGATGCAGGAAGCTGCGTAGCGGATGGCGCCAGTCCATATGATGTCCGTCTCCCGCTTCTACGCGCTGTCGATGCTCCTCGAGGATTTCGTCGGAAAACAGGAACACGACGATGACAAGGGGGATCACCAGAAACGCGCCCAGTATTACGTGTTCGATCACGATTACCTCCTGGTTGTCAAGCGGTTTGCAATTGCATTGTAGCCAAGACGCGACAGTTTGCCCATTGGGCGCGCACTGAAGCTTGAAAACAATGTTCGCCAACCATCACAAGCCACGAAGAGCAGCCTGCGTGCCCGGTTCGCGGCGCGATTTTGGGGGCTCGGGACGCGAACCGCGTCAGGGTAGCCGTCGATCCGGATGCGCCGCTTATGCCGCCGACTTTCTCCACGCGGCGGCAAAGAGCCCGGCGCCGATGAGCAGCGCGCCGCCCGTACGATTGACCACGCGTTGCACGCGCGGGCTGCGCACGACTTTGCGCGCGGCCGCCGCAAGCAGCGCATAGGCGAGAGCGTTGAGCGTCGCGAGCACGATAAAGGTGGCTTCGAACGCGACAATCTGCGGCGTCATGGCCAGATGCGGATCGATGAACTGCGGCACGAAGGCGACGAAGAAAATGATGCTCTTCGGGTTGAGCGCGGTGACCGCGTACGCATGCGCGAAGATGCGGCCGGTGCGCGTCTCGGAGGTGTCCGGCGCGTCGCCAACGCCCACGGGCGCGCGCCAGAGCTTCACGCCCAGATAGATCAGATAGGCGGCGCCAATCCATTTCAGCACCGAGAACAGCGTGGCGGAAGCCGCGAGGATCACGCCGAGTCCGAGCATGGAAGCGGTCATCGCCGTGAAGTCGCCGAGCGCGACGCCAGCCGTGGTCGCGAGCGCGTAGCGGCGGCCGTGGCCAAGCGCGTAGGAAACGACGAGCAGCACGGTGGGGCCGGGAATGGCCACGAGAATGGCCGACGCGATCGCGAACGGCAGCCAGTGAGCGAAAGTCATGGGGTTCCTCCATTGGGAAGCCCGATTTATCCACGAACTTTTGCGGGATGCAAGTGCGGCGCGCGGCTTCGTTTCGAGAGCTTCCTGTGGCACCTGGCATTGTTTTTATTCTGTCGCCAATCCATTAATGTGCGCGTCCCCACTTGGCGCCCATGCGACTTTGGGTGCGCCGCGTCATTGGCTGTCCCGCGATCTATTAAACCGTTTAAATCAAAGCCCGTTCGATTCTTCTATCCCCCCTATAACCGTCTATGCCTTGTTGGATAAGGCGCGGGGCTTTGTAATCGATGCTTCCGAGTGCTGCTGGACGCCTTTTAGTGGCAGGCTCAATGGCATAGCGGCGCTCGGCATCATGCTGCGAGCCTCCACGACTGTTGCGAGCGCACACAAGTCGGGCTTGCAGTCTTTCGGCAGTTTTCTATGTTTAAAGACGCGGGTATGGCATGAGAGTTAAATACATAGCTAACCTGAGTAAAACCCGCAGGAGGCAATCATGAAAATGCTATCCAGTATGGTCGTCGCGGCGGCCAGCCTCGCTTGCGTCGTTGCGGTTCAGGCTCAGGATGTGAGCGTCAAGGCGCAGCAAACGGTGCAACTCAAGCCGGGCTCCTATGGCTGCCTCACGAAAGACAAGCTCGACGCCGTCGCGCTTCACGAGCAGGCCGGCGAGCATCAGCAGATGCAGGAATACTTCTCGGGATTCCAGTGTCTGTCCACGCCCGACAACCAGTCGTTCCGCGTCGTACAGGTGGTGGGCCACGACGTCGAATTCGTCAACGCGGCGAATACCGACGAGCAAGGTCTCTGGACCACGGACCGCTTCATCAAGCAGTAAGGCTGCCTCTCCCATCGCGCCTCTCGACATGGCCCGACGCACGTGCGCCGGGCCATCGTGCTTGCCGGGCACGCGGCCGTGACGTAATGCAACGCGTCGCGCGCCGCTGTCAAACCCCCGTCACTTTCTCGTCAGACCATCCGCATTGCGTCGCGCGCCGCATCGACACGCGCTGCGCGTCGACTCGACCGGCACATCGCTTGCTAGAAACTTCGCTATCATGTGCGGCTTTCGCGCGACCGGAATTCGGTATGGCACTCAAATCGACCATCTACAAGACAGAACTGCAGATCGCGGACATGGACCGGCACTATTACGCCGACCATGCGCTCACGATCGCGCGCCATCCGTCCGAAACCGACGACCGCATGATGGTCCGCATCGCGGCGTTCGCGCTGTTTGCGGGCGAGCGGCTCGAATTCTGCAAGGGCCTCTCCGACACGGACGAGCCCGACCTCTGGTGCAAGGACTACACGGGCGCGATCGAAACGTGGATCGAGGTCGGCCAGCCCGACGAGCGGCGTATTGCCAAGGCAAGCGGCCGTGCGGGCGAGGTCATCGTGATCGCCTACGGCGGGCGCGCCTCCGACATCTGGTGGCAAGGCGTGCGCAACAAGGTCGAGCGCCTGCGCAACGTGACGGTCTGGTCGCTGGGCGAGGGCGTCGCCACGTCGCTCGGCGCGCTGGCCGAGCGCACCATGCGCCTGCAATGCACGGTGCAGGACGGCGCGGCGTGGATCGGCAATACGAGCGCCGAGCCAGTGGCAGTCGAATGGAGCGTGTTCAAGGCGCCCGAAAACGTGTGAAAGCAGGCTGCGCGCGTTCAGGCGTGCGGCGGCCCCTTGAGTTCCACCATGTTGCCTTCCGGGTCGAACAGATACAGCGACGGCCCCAAACCCTCCGCCCCATAGCGCTCGACGGCATTGCCGGGATGCGCGCCATGCTGCGTCAGATGTGACGTGAGCGCCTCGGCGTCGAACGGCTCCACGCGCAGACATAGATGATCCATGTTGCCGCTCGCGCCAGCGGGCGGCGCGCCGGAACCCCGGTCGAGCGGGCCGCCGATTGTCACGAGATCGATGAGCGAGCGTCCCGCGCGCAACTGCACGAGGCCGAGATCGCGCTGTTCACGCTCCGGCTGGCAACCGAGTACTTCGCAATAGAAACGCGTCATGGCGGCCATGTCGGCGGCCCGGATAACGACGTGATCGATCTCGCGAATCTGGATCCGCATGGCGTCCTCGAGGTCGTGCTGGGATTCTCATGATGAACCTGCGAACGCCGGGCTGCGCAGAAGGCGCGCATTTCAGCGAGACTCGCGAAGCGGAATCGCCGGCAGCAGAACAGTGGGAAGCGGCGGAAAATAACCGAAAGCGCTGAAGCCGCGGAATTTGCGGGCGCGTCGCGCGTGGGGCGAGTTGACGTCAGGAAACGCTGGACGAAAAAAAGCCCGCTGCTTGAGCGGGCTTAATCCATATCAGGAGGAGACATGGAGGAGACAAGAACCACTATACCGAGTCGGCTGTCGCGACGCAACAAGTTTTTAAGGGAAAACCCGCAAAGTTGCCATTTTGTCGCACGGGAATCTGCAAGGCGCCACCAGGGATTCACCGAAGGCCATAAAAGTACCCGATCAGGGCGCATTCACGGCCCATGTCGACCGCAATGACAGCGCAAGATGCGGCGCGCCGTCCTCCGTACGCGAAGTTAGAGTAAGGGCATACAGACAGGCACTTCGAGGAGCCCTCAAATGAGCGCCGTTCCTGCAATGAAACCAGCGATGAAACCCGCCAAACCCAGGCAAACACCAGACAGCGAGTGGACCAATGACGCCGACCGCTGGCAAGCCGTCACGTCGCGCGACGCGCGCGCCGACGGCGCGTTCTTCTACGCCGTGCGCACCACCGGCGTGTTTTGCCGCCCGTCGTGCGCGTCGCGGCTGCCGCGGCGCGAGAACATCGAATTCTTCGCCGAGGCGAACGACGCGCGAGCCGCCGGCTATCGCGAATGCAAGCGCTGCCGCCCGGGCGGCCTGCCGCGCGAGCTGGAAATCGTGCGGCGCGCGTGTGCGGCGCTGGACGCCGACCCGCAAGAGCGGCTCACGCTCGCGCAGCTGGGCGAAGCCGTGCATCTCAGCCCGTTTCACCTGCAGCGCCTCTTCAAGCGCGTGCTGGGCGTCTCGCCGCGCCAATACCAGGCGGCGCGGCGCGGGGCCGTGCTGCGCGACGCGCTCGGCGAGGGCGCCGACGTCACGCGCGCTAGCGCCGACGCCGGCTTCGGCTCGTCGTCGCGGCTCTATCACAGCGTGCCGGGCGAGCTGGGCATGGCGCCTTCCGCCTATCGCCGCAAGGGCGCGGGGCTGACGATCCACTACGCCGCCACGCCCACGCCGATCGGCTTCGTGCTCATCGCGGCAACGGAGAAGGGCATTTGCCGGATCGCGTTCGGCGACGAAGCCGCGACGCTCACCGCCGCACTCACGGCCGATTTCGCGAACGCGCAGTGCCTCGAGGACAAGGCCGCGGTCGCGCCGTTCGCCGCGCAGATCGACGCGTATCTGCACGGCCGGCGCGAGCGTTTCGATCTGCCGCTCGACATTGCCGCGACGGCGTTCCAGCAGCGCGTCTGGGACGCGCTCCAGCGCATTCCCTACGGCGAGACGCGCAGCTACTCGCAGATCGCCGAAACGCTCGGCGCGCCGCGCGCGGTGCGGGCCGTGGCGAGTGCGTGCGCGTCGAATCCGGTGGCGCTGGCGATTCCGTGCCATCGCGTCGTCCAGAAGGGCGGCTCGCTCGCGGGTTATCGCTGGGGGCTCGAGCGCAAGGCGGCGCTGATCGACGCCGAAGCGCGCGCCTCGCAAGGTGCGCAAACCGGCGCAAAAAACCCGAAAAGCGCCCGTTCGACCCAGAACCGCGCCAACACGCCGGAGACCGCCACTTGAGCGCCATCGCCTCGCAATCCGAAGCACAAGCCGAGGCGCCGACGCACCGCGCCACACTCGAACTGCCGTTTCGCGCGCCCTACGACTGGCCACGCGTGCTGCGCTTCTTCAGCGGCCGCGCCACGCCGGGCGTCGAGGCGGTGGAGGACGGCGCGTGGCTGCGCGCAATCGATTTCAACGGCGCGAGCGGCACGCTCGCCGTGCGCCGCCACGCGCGCAAGCATTGCCTCGTCGTGCAGATCGACGGGCCCGTGAGCGCGCATGCGGCGGCGCTCGCCGCGCCGCTCTCGCGCATGTTCGACCTGCAGGCCGATCCCGCCGCCGTCGCCGCCCATCTGCGCAGCGACCCGTGGCTTGCGCCGCTCGTCGCGGCCGTGCCGGGGCTTCGGGTGCCCGGCGCGTGGTCGGGCTTCGAGCTCGTGGTGCGCGCGATCGTCGGCCAGCAGGTCAGCGTGAAAGCGGCGACGACGATCATCGGCCGCCTCGTCGAACGCGTAGGCAAGCGCATCGACGACCATGCGCACGCGCGCACCGCGTGGCGCTTTCCGACGCCCGCCGCGCTCGCCGCCGCCGATCTCGCGGGCATCGGCATGCCGGGCAGGCGCGTCGCCGCGCTGCAGGGCTTCGCGCAGGCCGTGGCGAGCGGCGCGGTGATCATCGAACGCGACTACGCGGAGAAGGATCAAAACAAGCCGCGCGGCAAGCGTCAAAACAGACAAATCGAGGCTATCGGCCCGGAACCCGCCGACCTCGACGCCATGCGCGCCGCGCTGCTCGCGCTGCCTGGCATCGGACCGTGGACCGTGGAATACGTCGCGATGCGCGCATGGCGCGACGCGAACGCGTGGCCCGCGACCGATCTCGTGCTCATGCAGGCCATCGCGGCGCGCGACCCGTCACTCGTGCGCGCGACCCAGCAGCGCACCCGCACTGACACATGGAGCCCCTGGCGCGCATACGCGGCCATGCATTTGTGGAACGAAATCGCCGATCGCGCGGGCGCGGCGCGCGGCGGCTAGGGCAGCGGAAGGCAGCGGCAGGCAACGGGGTGCCATCACCGCGAGAAGCACGCGCCGACAGGCCAAAACCCCGCCCGAGGCAGGCCCAAGCAGGTCTTTCGGCGAGATGTTAAAGTGCCCGCTACCGAAAAGAATCCCGGCCGGCGAATGTTAGCAGCACTGCGCGCAGCACTGCGCCGCCGGCCCGAGCCCGACTTGCCTCAATGCCAGACACGACATCTACACGCACGAACGACGTTCTCGCGCAGCGCCTTTCCGTGCTGGGCGACGGGCCACATCGCGGCGCGCTCACGCGCGGTCTGCGCGGCATCGAGAAGGAGAGCCTGCGCGTGACGCGCGACGGCCGTCTCGCCATGACGCCGCACGCGGCAGCGCTCGGTTCGGCGCTCACGCATCCGTCGCTGACCACCGACTATTCGGAAGCGCTGATCGAGATCATCACGCCCGCCGAGCCCGACGCGTCGATCACGCTCGCGAAGCTCGACGAGCTGCATCGCTACGTCTATGCGGTACTCGCGCGTGACGGCGAGATGCTCTGGAACGAATCGATGCCGGGCCTCCTGCCCGACACCGACGACGGCATTCCCATCGCGCGCTATGGCAGCTCGAACATCGGCCGCCTCAAGTACGTGTACCGCATGGGCCTCGCGTTGCGCTACGGCCGCACGATGCAGTGCATTGCCGGCATCCACTACAACTATTCGCTGAGCGACGAAGTGTGGCGCGTGCTGCATGCGCATCATCAGTCCACGGCCTCGTTCACCGACTATCAGTCGGAGCGCTACCTCGCGCTGATCCGCAATTTCCGCCGCACGAACTGGCTGCTCATGTACCTGTTCGGCGCTTCGCCCGCGCTCGACGCACGCTTCCTGCGCGGCCGCGAGCACAAGCTCGAAGCGTTCGACGCCGACACGCTCTATCTGCCGTACGCGACGAGCCTGCGCATGAGCGATCTCGGCTACTCGAACACGACGGGCCAGTCCGCCTTGCGCGCCGATTACGACACGCTGGCAGGCTATCTCGACGCGCTCGCGCAGGCTGTGAGCCAGCCGTATCCGCCCTACGAGGCGATCGGCACGCATCGCGACGGCGAGTGGGTGCAGATCAACACGAACGTGCTGCAGATCGAGAACGAGTTCTACTCAACGATTCGCCCCAAGCGCATCACGCATCCGGGCGAGCGGCCGCTGCATGCGCTCGCCGCGCGCGGTGTGCAGTACGTTGAGGTGCGCTGCATGGACATCGATCCGTTCGAGCCGACCGGCATCTCGCTCGAAACCGCACGGTTTCTCGACGCCTACCTGCTCGCCTGCGCGCTCGATGAAAGCCCGTTCCTGCCTGCCGACGCCTACGCCGAATCGAATGAAAACTTTGGCCTGGTGACGAAAGAAGGGCGCCGCCCGGGTCTCGCGCTCAAGCGCGACGGCAAGGACGTGCCGATGCACGAGTGGGCCGAAGCGCTGTTCGAAAAGATCGGCCACGCAGCCGCCGTACTCGACGCGGCGCACGGCAGCGACGCGCATACGCGCTCGCTCGCGGCACAACGCGCGAAGCTGGCCGACCCGTCGCTCACGCCGTCGGCGCGCGTGCTGCAAACCATGCGCGATAGCAAGCAGTCCTTCCTGCAATTTGCACGCGCACAAAGCGAGCACCACGCGACGCAATTCCTCGCGCGTCCGCTCGATGCCGCGGCTACGGCCGAATTCGAAACGCTCGCGCGCGAATCGCTCGCCGAGCAGGCGCAACTCGAGCACGACGAAGTCGGCTCGTTCGACGCATTCGTCGCCGCCTATCGCGCTTATACGCTCAATCGCTTCAGCGTCTGAGCCGCGCGCCGGTGCGCCGCTGCGGCGCACCCCCATCCCATCGAGGTTTGTCCCGGGCACCGCATTTGCTCGCAACGTCAGCGTGCAGATGCGGTCCAACCAGGGTAGGCGCCGCGTTCCCGAACCGCGCGCGGACGACGCGCGACGGACGACCGAAACTGAAAACACCAAAAAAGCACGGGCCGCGCGCAATGCGGCTCACTCTGGGAGGAATCCACGCGATGAAACGAATTCTTGCGATCCTGCTGTGCGCGACGGCTGCGGCCTGCGCGTCGCGCGGGCAGGTCAATCCCGACGTCATGCAGATCGCAACCGCGCCGCTCACCTGTTCGAACAAGGCGGAATGCGATCTCTGGTGGCAACGCGCCCAGGACTGGGTGCGCAGTCATTCGAAGTACGAAGTGCAGACCGTGACCGACACGTTGATCCAGACGTCGGGCCCGGGCGGCGGCCGGCGTCTGCTCGCCTATGAAATCACGAAGTCCGCCAACAATGACGGCACGGCCACGATCGGCTTCGCCGCGCATTGCGACAGTTCGCTCGGCTGCAAGCCCAACCCGTGGTCGGCGGGCGCGGCGTTCAAGCAGTACGTGCGAACCGGCGTCGATGCGCCGATTCCCGGCGACACGACCACGGGCGCAGGCGGCGACACGGCTGGCGTGAGCGGCGCAGCCGTGGCCGAGCCGGCTTCGAGCGCGCATTGATCGCGCGTGGCCCTGACCGCGCTGGGCGTGGTTCGCACCGGCGCGCGCTCAGGGCGGCCTTTCGCGGGACCGTCAATGACCCATTGCCGGTCCCGCGCCTTTTTTCGGCTTCGTCACCCATACCAGCAGGGCCAGCACGACAAACATCACGCAGGAAATGCGGAAGAAGTCGTTGGTCGCCATCATGTAGCCTTGCGTCGTCACGACGTCGTTGAGCTTGGCGGTCAGGCTTTGACCTGCGAAACCGAGGTTCGCGAGCGCGTCCTTGTAGGCGACGGTATTCGGCGAGTACTGGGTCACCGATTCCGACAGCACGGCATGGTGATAGATGGCGGCGTCTTCCCAGAACGTCGTGCTCACCGCCGTGCCGATCGCACCCGAAAGCGTACGCAGAAAGTTCGAGAGGCCCGCGGCGCTCGCGAGCCGCTCGTCGGGAATGCTCGAGAGCGTGATGGTCGTCATCGGCACGAAGAAGCAGGCCACGCCGATACCCTGCACGAGACGCGGCAGGATCACGTGGTCGAACGGCACGTCGAGTGTGAACGTCGAATTCCAGAGCGAGACGAGCGCGAACACGACAAAGGCGAAGCTCGCGACCATGCGCAGATCGAGCCGGTGCATGTTGCGCCCGATGAGCGGCGAGAGCACGAGCGCGAGCAGGCCCACCGGCGCGGTGGCCAGACCCGCGAGGCCCGCCGTGTAGCCCATGACGGTCTGCAGCCAGAGCGGGAAAATCACCACCGAGCCGAAGAAGGCCATGAAGCCGAATGAGATGATCATCGCGCCGAGCGCGAAATTGCGGTCGCGAAAGAGCGAGAGGTCGACCACGGGTTCTTTTTCCGTCGCCTCCCACGCGAGCATGAACGCGAGCGCGACCACCGCGATGATGGCGAGCGTGACGATGAACGTCGAGTTGAACCAGTCGCGGTCCTTGCCGAGGTCGAGCACCATCTGCAGGCACGACACGCCGATCACGAGGAGCGCGAGGCCCACGGCGTCGATGCGCTGCTTCGTCGTCTTCGTCTCGCGGCCGCGCAGCAGCAGGTACGCACAGATGCCCGAAAAGACGCCGATCGGCACGTTGATATAGAAGATCCACGGCCACGTGTAGTTGTCGGTGATCCAGCCGCCCATCACCGGTCCGAAGATGGGCGCGACGATCACGGTCATCGCCCAGAGCCCGAGCGCAAGCCCGCGTTTGGCAGGCGGGTAGGAGCGCATGAGGATGGTCTGCGAAAGTGGGACCATCGGCCCGGAAACGAGCCCTTGGACGAGACGGAACGCAATGAGCGTTTCGAAGTTGGTGGCGAAGCCGCAGGCAGCCGAGGCCAGCGTGAACAGCAGCACGGAGAGCGTGAAGAGGCGCACTTCGCCTACGCGGCGCGCGAGCCATCCGGTGAGCGGCACGGCGATCGCCGAGGCGACCGAATACGAGGAGATGACCCACGTGCCTTCGCTGTTGGCGACACCCAGGTTTCCCGAGATGGTCGGCACCGCCACGTTGGCGATCGAGGTGTCCAGCACCTCCATGAAGGTCCCGAGCGCGAGCCCGACTGTGAGGAGCGCGAGCGTGCCGCCGGAAAACGGTGCGGGTTCGGCCTGCGCGGGCACCGCGGGAGAAGCTGCCATGTTCCGTGTCCTTGTTGGGTCGGCCGTTGCCGCTGCCCCCGGGAGCAGCGCACGGCAGCCTGTTATTTCGTGTCTGTGCATTTTCTGCCCAGACAGTGATTGGATCAAACTACGCCACGTGTTGCGCTGCCGCGCAGCGTGCGGCGTTGCTAGTCGCCGTCTTCCTGCGCCGGCGCTTCTGCGTCCTTGCCGGTGCCGTCCATCGATCCGCAGAGCGGTGTGGTCGAGCCGTCATTGGCAATGAAGCGCTGCAGCAAATGAACCAGCGTCGCGACTTCTTCGGGCGAGAAGCCGCGCAGCTGCTCGGACATCTCAGCGGCGATCAGGTCGGGCAATTGCTGCGCCGCCGCGCGTCCCTGATCCGTCAGTGCGAGTTCCACGACCCGGCGGTCCGCCTGGCTGCGCTGCCGCTCGAGAAAGCCCTTTTTCTCCAGCCGGTCGAGCATGCGCGTCATGGAGCCGGTGTCGTACGAGAGCGCGCGCGACATCTCATTCGGCGTGCTGGCGCGCTCGAACCACAATAAAAGGATCACACCAATTTGCGACGATGTGAGTCCAAGCGGCGCAACCGCACGATCGATACGCCCGGCCAGCACGTTGCGCGCGGTCGAAAGGAAATAGCCGAGACTTGGCTCGACGCCCAGACTGGCCGGGACGAAAGGACCATCGCTCATGGCAGTTCGCTTTGCAGCATCTCAAAAAACGAGCCGATTATAACGGGTTATTTCGCTGCTCAGGCAGATAAATCGGTCGCCGGGTTGCCAATGCTCGGCTGCGGCGATCGGCGCGTAAAAACAACAGTCATATTGATGCGCTGCAAAGTATGTTGTGATTTGATTGCATAGTCAATATTATGACAGGCAACCAGTTTCATTCTCCTACGCCCACCCGTTTCCGCATCATGCTTTTCCTGATCAACGCGCTTGGCGGCCTTGGCCGCTCCGTCACCGACACCGCCCGCCTCGCTTTCGCGAAGACCGGTGAATCGTCGCGCTGGCGCAAACTCGCGTTGTATGCGGCCATGTTCGCGCTGCCGGGCGGATCGATCGCGGTGGTGGCCGTGGTGTGGGCGCAGCGTCGGCGCGCGCAGCCCGAACCCGCCGCGGCAAGCGCTGTCGTGCCGGCCACGCCCGCGACCGCAACGGCAGCAACGGCAGTAACACCAGCAGCGGATGCGCCCGTGTGCGGTGGCGGCCAGCTCGCCTGCCGCGCACCGAAGCGCCGCCGTAACGACGCGTAACCTGCGCGCCTCACGCCGTAACACCCGCCAACCCTTCCAACGCGTAAGCTTTCGGATTCCGTGTAATGACTAGCGCGTGCGCTACCATTGCCGCAACGCGACAACCCCGTGCGCGCCCGGCCGCCTGAGCGCGCGCCGGTTGCATCGACAGGAATCCTTGCATGCCTTGCCGTTTCGTCCGCTCCGGCGCGACCGCTGGATCCGCCGGGTCCGTGGCGCGCCGCGCGCCCAAGCCGCTTTCCATCCTGACGCTGTGCGCGGCTGCCGCGCTTACCTTCCAGTTGAGTGGCTGCGCCGTCGGCCCCGACTATCATCGGCCCAGCGCCGCCGTGCCCGCTTCGTTCAAGGAAGCGCCCGAGGGCTGGAAGGTCGCGCAACCCGCCGATACCGCCGACCGCGGCGCGTGGTGGCTGATCTACGACGACGCGCAGCTCAATGCGCTAATGGACCAGCTCAACACCAGCAACCAGACGGTCGCGCAAAATGCCGCCGCCTACCGCCAGGCGCGGGCGCTCGTGGGCGAGGCGCGGGCGGCGTACTTCCCTGTGATCAGCGGTTCGTTCGCCGGCACGCGCTCGTACACGCCCACGCGCGTGTCCAACTCGAGCGGCGGATTGTCGAGCGGCAGCATCAACAACAACGTCAACCTGGGGCTCGACGCCACCTGGGAACCCGATCTCTGGGGCAAGGTGAGCCGCACGGTCAGCTCGCAGGAGGCGAGCCAGCAGGGCGCCGCGGCCGATCTCGCGAACGCGCGACTGTCGGCCCAGGCCACGCTCGCGCAGACTTACTTCACGTTGCGCTCGCTCGACGCGCAGCAGAAGCTGCTCGACGACACGGTCGGCGCGTACCAGAAGTCGCTGCAGCTCACGCAGAATCAGTACGCCCAGGGCGTGGCGGGCCGCGCCGACGTGATCCAGGCGCAAACCCAGCTGCAATCCGCCCAGGCTTCCGCGATCGACAACGGTGTGGCGCGCGCCCAGGACGAGCATGCGATCGCCGTGCTGGTCGGCCAGCCCGCCTCGACGTTCTCGATCCCGCCGTCGCCGCTCGCCGCCACGCCGCCCACGGTGCCGCTCGCCATGCCTTCGGCGCTGCTCGAGCGCCGGCCCGACATCGCCTCGGCCGAGCGCAAGGCGGCGTCCGCCAATGAGCAGATCGGCGTCGCCATCGCGGCGTACTTCCCCACGCTCACGCTGTCCGCGAGCGGCGGCTTCGAAAGCTCGGTGATGTCGCAGCTGTTGCAGATGCCGTCGCGCTTCTGGACGCTCGGGCCCTCGCTTGCCGGCACGATCTTCGACGCCGGGCTGCGCAAGGCCCAGACCGAGGCCGCGCGCGCCGCCTACGACCAGCAGGTGGCCACGTACCGGCAAACGGTGCTGGCTGCGTTCCAGGATGTGGAGGACAACCTCGCTTCGCAGCGCATCCTCGGGCAAGAGGTCGTCGTGCAGCAGCAGGCGGTGGAGTCGGCGCAGCATGCGCTCGCGATCGTGACGAACGAGTACAAGGCGGGCACGACCGATTTCCAGAACGTGCTTTCCGCGCAGGCCACGGCCTTTACCGCGCAGCAAAAGCTCGTGAGCATCGGCGGGCAGCGCATGGTGTCGTCGGTGGGGCTCGTGAAGGCGCTGGGCGGCGGCTGGGATGCCTCGCAGATGGATCGCGAGACGGGCAGCGTGGCCGCGCCGGCAGTGGCTTCAGCACCTTCGTCCCCAGCGGCAGCGACGACGGCTACGCCGGCCGCACAGCCGCAGTAATGCGTACGCGCGCGCCCGCGCAGGCGGGCGCACGCTCAGACTACGAACCTCAGCGCATGAAGGTCAGCGCGACGGTTCCCGGCCCGACCGGCCGGCCCAGCAGATTCAGCAGGCCCGCCAGGTTGTCGCGCTGATCCGGCGCCGCGCTCGCGGTGCCCTGGAACGACGCCGACGCACGCGAGAACGCGCCGCGCCCCTCGAGCATCAGCGGTCCCTTTTGCGTCGAGAGATCGAGCGTCGACGTCGCCCCTTGCGCCTGCAACACCACCTGATACGTGCCGAGCGGCTTCACGAGCGAAACGCGCGAGCTCATATCGGCGAGCGAGACGGTCAGTCGTCCGAACGCATCCGTGCCGAACACGCGCAACGGGCTCCACGCGAGCCGCACCTTGCCGTCCAGATCGAGCGTGTTGAAAGGCGCGCCTAGACCCGCGAGCAGCGACGCCGGCACGGCGATCGTGCCCGCGCTCACGTTCGCGCCGCGCATTGACGCATCCACCGTGACCGCGTCGGGCATCGCCTCGGTCTGCAGCATTTCCATGCGCACGCGCGCGACGAAAAGCGGCCAGAATGCCGTACGCCAGACGATGCGCCCCGGCAGCAGCGTCGCGCCGCGTGCGTCCTGGCCCGCGGCCAGCATCAGCGTGGCGGAGCCGTGCCAGAGCGAACCTTCCGGGTCGATCAGATTCACGTGCCCCTGGGTCGCGCGCGCGAACTGCGGCGCGATCCAGGCCGCGGGCAGGCGGGCGAGCAGCACGACAGCGCTCGACAGCAGGCCCACGATCAGCCAGGGCAACGCGGCGCGCAGGCGCCGCATCCAGTAACTCATTGCTTATTTCTCCGGCGATTCTCATTGCGCGCTTTTCGATGCGCGCTTTTTCTTTTTAATGCGTATTCGCCGGTTGCAGCGAGGCTGTCAAGTCGACCTGGCCATCGGCCTTCAGCGCGGTGATGTGCGCCTCGACCACCTGCACCTTGAACTGCTTGCGCACGTCGTCGAGCCACGCGGCCCACGCCGGAAACGACGCGTTCTTCATCTGCACCTGCACCGTCGCGCCGATCAGTTGAATCTGCGCGCCCGTGAGCGCGTGATCCGCGAGCGAGGCGGTGAGCGCGTCCTTGAGCGCCTGGCCGCCCGGCGCCACGCTCGCAGCGGCGGCAGCCAGCGAGCGCGCCTCGTCGGCCTCGGCTGTCATCTGCGCGAGTCCGCGCTGCAGGCCGGGCAAGCTCTCACGCAGGCGCGCGCGGCCGTCGGCGGCGGGCTGCCACAGCACCGACCAGCCGATCGCGAGCGCAAGCACCGCGCCACCCCACGTGAGCAGCGTCTTTTCGCGCGTCGAACGCGCCTCCCAGAAGTTCGTCCAGGCCTCGGCCCACGCGCCGCTCACAGCCGTTGTCTTCACGATGCGCTCCTGATGGTCCATTTGCCCGTGCTGGCATCCACCGTGCCCGCAAGGCCGTTGCCCGCGAGGCGTTTCACGAGATCGGCGTCGACGTCGACGCCTGGCTTGAAGGTCACGTCCAGACGCCGGTCGTGATAGTCGAGGGCCGCGATGGCGTTCGCGGGCACCGGACCAAGCGAGCGCGCGAGGCCGTCGGAGAGCGCGAGGAAGTCGTCGGGCGAAGGCTCGCCCGCGGCCAGGCGCAACTGCTGCAACTGGCGCGCCATCTGTCCGGCGGGATCGAGCACGACGGTCGTCTTCGGGAACGCGTTGAGCAGCAGCTCGGTCATCTGCGCGTTGATCGCGTCGCGCTGGCGCGCCATCATGAGCCACTGGATATTCGCGCCGACGACCGCCACGACGAGCGACGCCGCCACGAGCACGATCGGCACCCGCAGACGGCGCAGCGTCGCGCGGTCGAGCCGCCACGGCTGCGAGGCGAACTCGAACTGGCAGAGGTCGAAGCGGCAGGCGAGCGCGCGGCGCGCGAGCGCCTCGAACGTGAGCGTCTGCGCGCCCGGCAACGCGGCGGCCAGCGACGCGCGCGCGGCGGCGCTCACGGGCTCGCCCGGCAGATTGGTGAGGACGTAGCCCGAAACCGGCGCGCCACCCGCGAGCGCGATGACGGTGGCAGCGACGCTCGCGGCGGGCACCGCGAAGCCCTCGGCGAGCGCGCCGCGCACGATCGCGAGTTCGAGCGCCGCTTGCGCCGTGGCGGCCGCGGGCTCGGGCGCGACGCCGGGCAGCAGCGTGGGCGCGGTCGCGACGACATGGCCGAGCACGCACGCGGTCACGGGTTCGAGCGCGGGCGTCGCGGGAGCCGCGGCGTCGGGCGCTGCGGTCGGCTCTGCGGGCTCGGCTGGTTCGGTCACCTGAACCTCTTGAACCGCTTCCACCGCCTGCGCGGCCGGCAGGCAGCGCGCCACGGGCACAGCGCGCAGATTGCGGTGCCCCGCGGCGGTAAAGCCTTCCAGCAGATAGCGGAACCAGCCGCGATCGATGGCCGCCACCACCTGGCGGCCGTCGGCCAGGCGCTTGGGATCGAGCGCTAGATGGCAGGTCTGCGCGTCCTGGATCAGATGATCCTCGACCACGTTCGGCAGCGCCTGACGCAGCCGCGGCCCCTTGAGCGGCGGCACGGTGGCGGCGAGCGTGAGCAGGTCGCGCGCGGCGATCATCAGGATGGTGGCCGAGGCCTTCGGCAGCAGCCCGAGCGCCGAACGGCCCGCGCGCTGCGTGTTGCCCGTCTTGTCGAGCAGCACGAACGGCAGCTCCGGCAGCTGCCATTCCTGCGAGTGGACCGCCGGGTCGCGGGGCGGCATGAGAACGATCAGCGTGCTCAAACGCACCTCTTTTCGATGTTGATCGGGGACGGATTCATGGTTCGTCGCGAACGCGCACGATGCGCGTCGTATGAGTGAGCGGGTCGCGCCAGACAAGCGTCGTGCGGTCCACCTCGGCGCGCTCGTGCTGCACGCGCCCATGTATCAGAAAATAACTCGTGTTGACGTCGATCTGCGTGGTGTCGATCGAGGCTTGCTTCACGCCCACGCCTTCGAGCGCGAGCTGCACGTCGCTCACGTTGCGGAAAAACACGCTCTGGCGACGCGCGACGAGCGCCTGTGCGTTCGACAGGCTCATGCCCGTCACGACGGAGGCGATCACCTCGGCGCTCGCCGTGTTCATGTTCACGGGCGTCACGGTGGGCAGGATCGTCACGAACGGGCGCAGCCGCGCGACGGCGTCGGGCGTGAAGCCTGGCACGTCGAGCAGCGAATCGACGCTCGTCATCAGGAGCGGCGCGACGCCGCTGTTATTGTCGGAATCGGAGAGGCCGGGGTTGTCCGTGTAGTTGCCGCCGCCAGTCGTTCCGCCGCCTGCGAGCACCTCGGTTTGCGAGGTGCCGCTCGTCGTGGCGGTTTGCGTCTGGAAGCGCGTTGCCGAGTAGGCGAGGCCCGAGCGCAGATACACCGCGGTGTTCTTGGCGAGTTGCTGGTCGATGCCGAGAATCTGCATCAGGCGCGCGAACGCTTCGATCTCTGTGAGATTCAGCTGCAGCGAGCCCGGCGCGCTGCTCGCCACCAGATCGCGCAGATTGAAACGCGCCTGGGCGTCTTCGATCGAACCCGAGAGCCAGGTGTCCGCGCCCTGTTGCGCGCGCGCGTCGCCGATCTGGCCGAGAAAGTCGGACAGGCGCGTCCTCGCGAGCGGCACGCCCCACGCGCCGCCGAGATACGTGATGCCCGCCGACGTATCCGCTTCGGAGCGCAGCAC
The DNA here is from genome assembly GCF_026343935.1 of Paraburkholderia sp. CNPSo 3076. Classification (NCBI taxonomy): domain Bacteria; kingdom Pseudomonadati; phylum Pseudomonadota; class Betaproteobacteria; order Burkholderiales; family Burkholderiaceae; genus Paraburkholderia; species Paraburkholderia sp. CNPSo 3076. The sequence continues at coordinate 131,951 of NZ_JAPMAL010000023.1, forward strand.
GAGGCGCGTCCAGTCGAGCGAGGCGCGCGCAATCCATTGCGCCTGTGCGAGCAGCCGCTGATTTTCGATGCGGCGCAACTGCACCTGCTGGCGCCACAACATGCCCGAGACGAGGATCGCCGACAGCGCCACAACAAGCAGCGCGCTGATGATGGCCGCGCCGCGCCGCGCGCGCGTACAGCGGCTGGATCGTCGGAATCGTCCGGCGGAGATTCGTTGTGTGCGCAACGTCATTCCCCCACCATGAATACGCGGGTCACCGGCCGCTCGAGCGAATGCGAACCCACGCTCACCTGCACGCCCGTCACCGCGCGCGGCAGCGGCGCGTTGCCGAGCTGCGGCACCTTGAGATCATCGTTGTTGCCGCTCACCTGCGAGCGCACGTCCTGCATGTTCGCCGTCCAGCCCGTCTTCGGCACGTACAGGCGCGCGTTGATGACGTCCACGCCGCTCATCATCGGCAACGCGCCCCAGTTGTCGCCTTCGCCGCCGCGCAGTGCGCGCCGCAACTCGCCGAGATTGGCGAGCGGGGGCGACGCATAGCGCACCACCTGGCCGCCCGACACGCGGTAACGCACCACTTGCAGGCGCGGCGCCGCGCCCGGCGGCACCGCGAATGCGCGCACGATCTGCAGCGCGCCGCCGTCGAGCGAGATGGCGACGCCGCCCGCTTCGTCATCGGAGGTCGCTTCGCGCAAGTCGATGCGCATCTGGTCGAACATCTGCGCGAACACGCGTTCCTCTGCCATCGAGCGCGTGATGGTTTCGCGCCCGCGCATGATCTCGTCGAGGCCGCGCCACGAGAGGATCGCCACCACAGCCATGATGGCGATCGCCACGAGCAGCTCGATCAGCGTGAAGCCGCGCGCTGACGAGGCGCCGCGCGCGCGGTCACAACGAGCGGTTCGTCTCATTGGCGAGCACCGTGACGAGTTGCGCGAGATTGCCGGAACGGCCGGGCGTCGTCACCGACACCTCGACGCGGCGGAAGACGGGGTTGGGCGTCGTCGCGACTTGCTGTGTGCAGGTCAGCCGCAGATTGCCCTGCGAGCAGTCGAAGCTGCTCTCGCCAAGGTCCGGCCACGCGTGCGCGAGACGCAGTTGCGCGAGCGTGTTGTCCGCACTCCAGCCCGCGAGCAGGCGGTCGTGCAGATCGGCTTCGCTCGCGGCGAGGCTGCCCACGGCGCGCAGCGAAGCGGCCAGCGCAATCGCGATGATTGCGAGCGCAACCAATACCTCGATCATCGTGAAGCCGCGCTCACGCACCGGACGAGCCGGACGAACCACGCGAGCGCTCTGGCCGCGCTTTCTCCCACGCATCGAGAGCCGCATCTCAGCGCACCTCGAAGCGGCCAGTGCCGGTGCCGACGATCGTCGCGCGTCCGGCTGCCGAGAAGAGCGTGACCTGCACCGGCACGTCCACGGCTTCGGTGCCGAAGATGAGCCGGTTGGCCTGCGTGTCGTCGCTGCCGGGGTAGGTGATCGCCACGCCGGTCACGCCGCCTTCCCAGTGGCGCGGTCCGAGCAGATCGTCGCGCAGCGGACGCCAGCCGTCCTCGGTATGGACGTCGAAGCGGAACCCGCCCGCGAGCGGCTGCCACGCAATGGGCCGGGCACGCACCTGCGCCTCGTCGCCCGCCGATTCGAACAGGAGCGCGAGCCGCTGCGCTTCTTCGTTCAGGTCGGTGCGCGGATTGCGCGTGAGCGTGAGCGAAGCGAGCGAGATGAGAATCCCCGCGATCAGCAGCACCACGAGCATTTCGAGCAGCGTGAAGCCCGCCGCGCGCGAACGCATGCCCGCGCGTGAGGTGCGCGCGGTGCGTGGCGATCGGCGGTCCCGGCAAGGGACAAGGCGGCTCGGTTGCATGGATGCGGCGTGGCGGACGACTTACTGCCAGGACCCGACGTCGGCGTCGTTGCCTTCGCCGCCGGGTTTGCCGTCGGCGCCGTAACTGAATACGTCGATCTCGCCGTGCACGCCCGGGTTCAGGTACTGGTACGCGTTACCCCACGGGTCATTGGGCAGACGCTCCAGATAGCCGCCGTCCTTCCAGTTGTTCGGCACGGGGTCGGTCGTCGGCTTTTGCACGAGTGCCTGCAGCCCCTGGTCCTGGGTCGGATAGCGGCCGTTGTCGAGGCGATAGAGCTTCATTGCCTGCATGATCGTGCCGATGTCCTGGCGCGCGGCGACGCGGCGCGCTTCATCGGGACGGCTCATGATCTTCGGCACGATCAACGCGGCCAGAATGCCGAGAATCGCGATCACGACCATGATTTCGATGAGCGTGAAGCCGCGTTGGCGGCGCGCGCGCGTGACTTCGATTTCGGCACGGCGTTTGGCCCACATGGACATGAGTTCTTTCCTCCCTCGCTAGATATGGTTGCGGTGCACGCCTGTGCGCCGCGCTTCGTCCCGCCTGCGATCGACCCCGCCGCTCGAATCGGCCGGGTCCTTGCACGCATGACGGGTCATTGTAATGTCACACGATGACGCCTTTCCGACGCCTTGCGGGCATGGCAAACGCGTACATCAAAAATTTCATAAACCTTCGTACAATGAGCGCATGAGCCCACTGCAAATCCGCCTTCTTTCCCTCGCCGCGTTTGCGGTGTTCTGCGCCACGGCCACGTGGTGGACGATCACCCTCGTCACCAACCGCGCGGCCCCGGTGCAGGCCGCCGCCGCGCGGGCGCCGGTTTCGCTCGACCAGGCCGGCACGCCGTTCGGCGGCAGGCTCGAGCGCAACCCCGTGCAGGACATTCACCTGTTCGGCATCCTCTCGCTCGCGCAGGGCGCGGCAGCCATCGTCAGCGTGGGCGGTGAACCGCCGCGAGCCATTTCGCTCGGCGGCCCGATCGACCAGAACTCCAAACTCTTCGAAGTGCGCCCCCGCTCGATCGTCATCGACCGGCACGGCGTGCACTCCGAAATCTTCCTGCCGCCCAACGCAGCCGGTCCCACCATCTACGTGCGCTGAGTTCCGCGCGCCCGGCTTCCTGCGACTTCGTGCAGTTCGTACGCCTCACTGCACGAGGTTGTTCAGCTCGATGATCGGCAGCATCACCGCGAGCACGATCACGAGCACCACCCCCCCCATCGCCAGGATCAGCAGCGGTTCGAGCAGGCTCGTGAGGAACATCGTGCGCCGCTCGAGTTCACGCGCCTCGCCTTCGGCCGCGCGGTCGAGCATGGTCGTCACGTCACCGGTCGCCTCGCCCGAACGGATCAGGTGCACGAGCACGGGCGGAAACGTCTTCGTGTTGCCCAGCGCGCGAGACAGCGACGTGCCTTCGCGCACGCGCACGATAGCTTCGTCGATGTTCGTGCGCATCGCCTTGTTCGAGAGCGTTTCGCCGGCCGCCTGCAGCGCGCGCAGGATCGGCACGCCTGCCGCACTCAGAATGCCGAGCGTGCTCGCGAAGCGCACGGTGTTGTAGCCGCGCACGAGCTTGCCCGCGAGCGGCGCAGTGAGCATCCAGCGATCGAACGCGAGGCGGGGGCCTGGCCGGCGCAAGGTCGAGCGCACGATCCAGGCCACCACAGCCACGGCGATCAGCACCGCCCACCACCACTGCCGCACGAACCCCGAGAGCGCCATCATCACGATGGTGAGCAAGGGCAGTTGCTGCTTCGTGCTCGCGAACACGTTCACCACTTGCGGCACCACGTAGCTGAGCAGGAACGTGACGATGCCGAACGCGATGATCGTGACGATCGTCGGGTACGTGAAGGCGAGCACGATCTTCTGCTTGAGCGCGTTGCGCTGCTCGATGTAGTCGGCGAGGCGCGACAGCACGATGCCGAGCTTGCCGGTGTGCTCGCCCGCGGCCACGAGCGCACGGTAGATGTCCGGGAAATCGCGCGGATGCTGCTCGAGTGCGCTGGCGAGCGAATGGCCGCCGAGCACCTCGGCGCGAATGGCCGCCATCAGTTCACGGATGTAGTCGCGCTCGGACTGCTCGGTGAGCACCGCAAGCGCCTCGCCGAGCGGCAGGCCCGCCACCAGCAGGCTCGCGAGCTGGCGCGTGAGGATCGCCTGCTCGCGCTGCGAGAGCTTGCGCCCGAGCGCGAGCCGCTGCTGGCGCGCGCCGCGCGTGCGGCTCGCGGCGGGTTCGACCACGAGCGGCGTGAGGCCCTGGCCGCGCAGCAGCGCGCGCGCGCCGCGTGCACTGTCCGCGTCGAGCACGCCTTTTTGCGCTTTGCCCGTGGCGTCGATGGCTTCGAAGCGAAATGCCGGCATGTTGCTGATCGCCCTCGCTTTTATTGAGAATCCATCTGGTGGTTCATCGTGCGGCCCATCATGCGCCGCCCGTCACGCGCAGCACTTCCTCGAGCGACGTCCTGCCCGCTTCGACCCAGCGCTCGCCGTCTTCACGCAGCGTGCGCATGCCTTGTGCGCGGCCGGCCGCGAAGATCTCCGCATCGGCGGCGTTGCGGTGGATGAGCGCGCGAATCGGCTCGTCGATGAGCAGCAGTTCGTACACGCCGCGCCGCCCCGCGTAACCCGAATGGCCGCAGCGATCGCAGCCCACCGGATGCCAGCGCTTTCTGCCGTCGTCTTCCACGCGTTCTTCCTTGCACACGGGGCAGAGCTGGCGCACGAGGCGCTGCGCGAGCACGCCGAGCAGCGACGATGCGAGCAGATACGGCTCGACGCCCATGTCGGTCAGACGCGTCACTGCCGAGGCGGCGTCGTTGGTGTGCAGCGTGGCGAGCACGAGGTGGCCCGTGAGCGACGCCTGCACGGCGATCTGCGCAGTTTCGAGGTCGCGGATTTCACCGATCATGATGATGTCCGGATCCTGACGCAGGATCGAGCGCAACGCGCGCGCAAACGTCATGCCGATGCGCTCGTTCACCTGCGTTTGCCCGATACCCGAGAGGTCGTACTCAATCGGGTCTTCCACGGTCATGATGTTGGTCGTGGCCGTTTCGAGCCGCGACATCGACGCGTAGAGCGTGGTCGTCTTGCCCGAGCCCGTCGGGCCGGTCACGAGCACGATGCCGTGCGGCTTTGCGATCAGCTGGTCGAACTTGCCGAGCGTGTCGCCGGCCATGCCGAGCGCTTCGAGGTTCAGGCGCTGCGCGTCTTTTTCGAGCAGACGCAGCACTGCGCGCTCGCCGTGGCCCGTGGGCAGCGTGGAAACGCGCACGTCCACCGGACGCCCGCCCACGCGCAGCGTGATGCGGCCGTCCTGCGGCAGTCGTTTCTCGGCGATGTCGAGCTGCGCCATGATCTTGATACGCGAGATCAGCGCGCCGTGCAGCGCCTTCTTCGGGCGCACGACGTCACGCAGCGTGCCGTCCACGCGAAAGCGCACGACCGAGGCATTCTCGAACGGCTCGATATGTATGTCCGATGCCTGCTCGCGCGCGGCCTGCGTGAGGAGCGCGTTGATCATGCGGATGATCGGCGCGTCGTCTTCGGACTCCAGCAGGTCTTCCACTTCGGGAATGTCCTGCATGAGGCGCGAGAGATCGACTTCGCCTTCCACTTCGCCCACCACCTGCGCGGCGCTGCCGTCCTGACGCGCGTACGCCTGGTTGATGGCCTGCGTGAGTTCGTCGGCCGGCACGCGCACGAGCGCGAACGCGCCGAAGTTGCGCGCGACCTCGGCGATGGCAGCCTGCGAGGTGCGCTCGCTGATCCACACTTCGAGGCCTTCGGCGCGCTGCTGGGCGACCAGAATCTGGCCGCTGCGCGCAAAGCCGTACGGCACGAGCCGAGCGGCCAGCGGCGAGGGCGGCTCGCGGTCCGCACCGTCAGTCGCCGCAGGCGCGTGCGGCGTGCTCACGGCTGCACCCGCGTCGTGGCAGGCGCCGCCTGTTGCACCGGCGTGGTTTCCACCGGCGCCGTCTGCACGGGTGCAGCGGGCTGCATTTGCACGGCGCTTGCCGGATTTGCGGGAGCCGCGGGCTGCACGCCCAGCGCCTGTTGACGCCGCATCTGGTCGAGATCGAACAGGTTCAGCACGGAGCCACCCTGGCTCGGGCCCACCGGCATCGGCGGCACGACCGGGTCGTCGCGATCCTTGATCAGGTTGTTGTCGGACTTGTATGCGCCCGTCACGCCCTGGATATAGTCGTAGCGATTCGACGTGACCGCCTGCGCCGTGTCGCGGTCGCTGATGATCACCGGACGCAGGAACACCATCAGGTTGGTCTTCTGGCGCGTCTTGTTTTCCGAGCGGAACAGCTGGCCGATCCACGGAATGTCGCCGAGCAGCGGCACCTTGCTGTTGGCGACCTGGTAGTTGTCCTGCATCAGGCCGCCGAGCACGATGATCTCGCCGTTGTCGGCCAGCACGGTCGACTGGATCGAACGCTTGGTGAACTCAGGGCCGGCCGGATTGGTCGTCGCGTTGGTCGTGCCCGTCACGATCGCCGAGTCTTCCGTGTACAGCTGCAGCTTCAGGATGCCGCCGTCGGTGATCTGCGGCTTGATGTGCAGCGTCAAGCCCACGTCCACACGATCGTAGGTGTTGAACGCCGTGCTCGCCGTGCCGCTCGTGAGGTTCGAATACGAACCCGTCTGGATCGGCACGTTCGTACCGACGACGATCTTCGCTTCCTGGTTGTCGAGCGTGATGAGGTTAGGCGTGGACAGCACGTTGGCGTCGGCGGTTTGCGAGAGCGCCTGCAGCAACGCGCCAAGCCCCTGCACGCCGAAGATGTTCTTGATCCAGCCGACATTCAGGCCCTGCTGGAGGCCTTGCGAGCCGAGCGCGTTGGCGAGGCCGCCGGTACTCGCGGCCGCTGCCGCTGCCGCCGTCAGGTTGACGATGCTGTTGCCGCTGCCCGTCGCGAGATTGGTGCCCGCGTAGACGTTGCCGCTCGCCACCTGCCACTGAATGCCCAGGTTGGCGTTGGTGGTCGAGTTCAGCTCGACGATCAGCGCCTCGATATAGACCTGCGCGCGCCGCGCATCGAGCTGGTTGATCACGGCGCGCAGGTTGCGGTACACCGCGTCCGGCGCCGTGATGATCAGCGAGTTGGTCGCCGCGTCGGCCTGGATCATGCCGCCCGGCTGGTTCTCGTCGCCCTTGTCCTTGTCGCCGCCGAGGAACGGGGCTTCGTTGCTGCCGCTGCCACCGCTGCCGTACGAACTGCCCCCGCCCAGCGAACTGCCCGACGACGTACCGCCGCCAAGCGAGCTCGACGGCAGCGGCGGCGTGCCGGAGGTGCCCGTCGACATGCCGCCGCCGCCGCCGCTGCTGCCGGCCTGGTTGAAGCCGTTCGCGTTGCCGGACGACGACGTATCGTTGCCGCCCTTGCCGAGCATGCCGCGCAGCGTCTTGGCAAGCTGCGTGGCGTCGGCGTTGCGCAGCGGCACGACGTGAATGTTGCCCGGCATGCTGGTCGGCGCGTCGAGCTGCTTCGAGAGCTGGACCGCGGAGGCCAGGCGTTGCGTGTTCGAGGCGCGCAGCATCAGCGAGTTGGTACGCGGGTCGGCGATGACCGACACCTTCAGCGAAGGGTCCGAGGCGCCGATCGCACCCGGGTCGAGCATCTTCGCGATTTGCGGCGCGATGTCGAGCGCATTGGCGTTGTGCAGCGTCACCACCTGGACCTGCTGGCCGGCGGCCGAGTCCACACCGGCGATGATCGAGGCGATGCGGCGCACGTTGTCCGCATAGTCGGTCACGATGAGCGTGTTGTTTGCCGGGTAGGCAGCAATGGTGTTGTTCGGCGAGATGAGCGGGCGCAACACCGGCAGCAGGTTGTTCGCCGACTCGTGCCGCAGCGTGAACACCTGGGTCACCACCTGGTCGCCACGCGCGGTGGGCGCATTGCCCACATAGGTGGGCACGCCCTGCAGCTTGGCGTCGGCTTCCGGCACGACCTTCAGGACGCCGTGATCCTGCACGAGCGCGAAGCCTTGCATGCGCAGCGCCGACTGCAGGGTCTTGAGCGCCTGGTCTTCAGGTACGGGGTTCTCGGAGACGAGATTGAGCTGCCCCTTCACGCGGGGATCGACGATGATCGTTTTGCCGGTGGCGGCGCCAATTGCCTTCGCCACCTGGTCTATGTCGGCGTTGACAAAATTGAGCGTGACCTGCGCATAGGCAAGCTGTGCCGTAATGAGTCCGCTCACGAGCAGCGCCGTGGCGACGCGACGCAAAGCCATACGATTTCTTCTCATGGGTGTCTTATCGAAGCCAGCGGCAGACGCGCGCGGCTATTCGTCCTCGACGTACGGCTGTGGGGCCGACTCGCCTGTGCTTTCCTGACTAGTGCCGGCGCCGGCTCTCCTCAGCCCGGGCGTCCGTTAGTCAACAAAAGATGGAACAGTAGCAGTTTTTCGTGTCGAATTTGTCACAAAAAATGGCTCTCCGGGGAATTCTTCTAATCGCCGAGCCGCGCCAGCCGGTAATCCCAAGCTGTTTGTAAGCATGCATGCCTCATGAGCTGGCGCGCGCGGACTTCGATTGACTCGAAGCGCCACGTCTAGTCTGAGCAGCCAGCTTGACGCGTCATCGGTGACCGGTATCATACGAGCGGCCCGAAGGATGGCCAACGCACGTTTCCCCCGTCTCTGTGTGGGAATTCCCGCATTGCGCGCCAGAAATCAGGCCGGCCAGCGAGAGATTGCGTCATTCTTCAGGCTGCGCCGTTCGCCTCTTTGCTTGCCCTTTGATTGCCCTTTGTTTGCCTTTTTGTCAGCTTCCGCGCGAGTCGCCATGCCAAACGTCTGGTCCGCTACGCTTGCCGCCGCCGTGGTGCTCGTCACCGCGAGCGTCAGCACGCTCGCGCACGCCGACTGTTTCGACGAGGCCGCGCGCTACCAGAAGGTCAATCCGCTGATCCTGCGCGCCATTGCCTGGCAGGAGTCGCACAACCGGCCCGACGCAGTACACAGGAATGCGAACGGTTCGATCGACTACGGCGTCATGCAGATCAATTCCGTGCATCTGCCCGTGCTCTCGCAGTACGGCATTTCGCAAAGCACGCTCATGGAGCCGTGCAAGAACGTCTATATCGCCGCGTGGCATCTGCGCCAGAAGATGAACAAGTACGGCAACACGTGGGCTGCCATCGGCGCTTACCATTCCGAAACGCCGACGCTGCGCGACCAGTACGCGCAGCAAATCGCCGACATTCTGCGCAAGTGGCATCTCATGCAATAGCACGCTTGAACGCGTGCTGAGTGCTCCCAGCGTGCTTGCGCCCTGAATGCGGCGGCACGCGTGTCCTGCGCGACGCGCGTGCATGGTGCAAAATGCTGGCTGGCGCCGCAGCCTTACGAGAATTTCGATCCTTTCGCGCGGCGCGCCTCCCGACTCACTTTCTGCACCACAACTGCGATGAACCAGCCGCCACTGCCCGTCACCGTGCTCTCGGGTTTTCTGGGCGCGGGCAAGACCACGCTGCTCAACCATATCCTGTCGAACCGCGCGGGCCTGCGCGTGGCGGTGATCGTCAACGACCTCGCCTCGGTGAACATCGACGCCGCGCTCGTGCGCGACGCCTCGGCGCTCTCGCGCGTGGAAGAGCGCGTGGTCGAAATGTCGAACGGCTGCATTTGCTGCACGCTGCGCGACGACCTGCTCACCGAGATCCAGCGTCTAGCCGACCCGGCGCGCGCCGGCCAGCGTTTCGACGCCATCGTGATCGAATCGACGGGCGTGGCCGAGCCCATGCCGATCGCGGAGACCTTGACGTTCGCCGCCGACGACGGCGTCGCGCTCGACGCGTTCGCGCGTCTCGACACGATGGTCACCGTCGTCGACGCATTCAACTTCCTGCGCGACTACGCGAGCGCCGACCAGCTCGCGCAGCGCGGGGTGGCGGCGAGCGAGGAAGACGACCGCGCGATCGTGGAACTGCTCGTCGATCAGGTGGAGTTCTGCGACGTGCTCGTGCTGAACAAGGCCGACCTCGTGAGCGACGACGAACTCGCGCGCCTGCAGCACATTCTCGCGCGCATCAATCCGCGCGCGGTGCAGGTGGTGAGCCGCTTCGGCAACGTGCCGCTCGAGGAAGTGATCGATACCGGCCGCTTCGATTTCGATGCGGCGTCGAGCGCGCCGGGCTGGCTCGCGTCGCTGCACGACCATGACCAGTGCGATGACCCGGCGCATTGCCACGATCCAGCGCATACGCATGCGCCGCGCAGCGAAGCCGACGAGTACGGCATCAGCAACTTCGTCTATCGCGCGCGCCGCCCGTTTCATCCCGAGCGCTTCTGGGCGCTGCTCAACCAGGAGTGGAAGGGCGTGCTGCGCTCGAAGGGCTTCTTCTGGCTCGCCACACGCAACGACGTGACGGGCACGCTTTCGCAGGCGGGCGGCGTGTGTCGTCACGGTCCCGCGGGCACGTGGTGGGCGGCGCTGCCGCGCGAGGAATGGCCGCAGGACGCCGAACTCGAAAAGGAAATCGCCGCCGACTGGCAGGGCGATCTCGACGACCCCAGCGTCGGCGACCGCCGCCAGGAGCTGGTGATGATCGGCGTCGATCTCGACCGCGACGCGTGGCGCGCGAAGCTCGATGCGTGCCTTCTCAACGATGCGGAATACGCGGCAGGCCCCGAAGCCTGGCTGGGCTACGCCGACCCGTTCCCGTGCTGGGAGCTCGACGACGACGATCACGATCATGATCACGATCATGATCACGACGATCACGACGATCACGACGATCACGACGATCACGACGAAATCGTCCACCGTCCCGACTGACCCGAACGACGCGCTCAACGAACAACGGCGCCGCAAAAATGCGGCGCCGTTTGTTTTTGCGCCCGCGATGCACGAATCGCGCAGGCGATCGGGATAGGGGCAGGCCTCGCGGCCCGACCCCTCCCACACCACCGTGCGTACGGGTCCGTACACGGCGGTTCGGATCGGTTGATCGGCTAGGGACCAAGCAATGGGAGCCCGAGAGAACGTAAGTACCCGTTTGACAGGGCGAGGTTCACTGCAGGGCTGTGACTGAGCCGCCACGCGCTGTGCGGTGCTCCGGCGGTTTGGGCGGCAAGATTGCGTTTCACGCCACGGGCAATGAGTTCCTCGAATCGAGTCCGGCCACGTTTCCATTGCTTCCAGAAGTAGCAACGAATG